>CAZVZV010000116.1:0-8402 GCA_964631735.1 uncultured Enterobacteriaceae bacterium | reverse complement strand
CTGACGCACATTGCCACCATGATCCGCGAGGCGCGCAGGGCGGGAAAGCAAGTCCTGGTCGACCCCAAGGGGGACGACTACTCGCGCTACAGAGGCGCGACGCTGGTAACGCCGAACCTGGCGGAACTGCGCGAGGTGGTGGGGCAGTGGGACAGCGAGAAGGACCTGGCGCGCCGCGCGCAGCAACTGCGCGAGCAGCTCGGGCTCGAGGGGCTGCTGCTGACGCGCGGCGAGGACGGCATGACGCTTTTTCGCCGCGGGCGCGCGCTGCATGTGAAGGCGGAAAAACGCGAGGTGTCCGACGTCACTGGTGCCGGGGACACTGTCATCGCCACGCTCGCGGTGATGCTCGCCGCGGGCGAGGGAATCGAATCGGCGGTGCGCATTGCCAACCGCGCGGGCGGCATCAAGGTGACCAAGTTCGGCACCGCGGTGGTCACGCCGCGGGAACTGTTCGGCAAGGCATAGCGATGCACGTCGTGACCGGGGCCGCCGGCTTCATCGGCTCGAAACTGGTTGAGGCGCTCAACCGGCAGGGGATCACCGAGATCCTCGCTGTGGACAACCTGGAGAACGCCGACAAATTCCGCAACCTCGTTGCCTGCGAGGTCGCGCATTACCTCGACAAGCGCGACTTCATCGAACGCCTGCAGGCAGGCCAGTTCGACGGTGCGATCGACGCCGTGCTGCACCAGGGCGCCTGCTCGGACACCATGGCGACCGACGGCCGCTACGTGATGCAGAACAACTACGGCTACTCGCGCGCGCTGCTCGACTGGTGCCAGGAGGAGGAGGTGCCATTCCTCTACGCCTCGTCGGCGGCGGTGTACGGCACGGGGAGCAACGGCTTCAGGGTGGCGCGCGAGTGCGAGGCGCCGCTCAACGTCTACGGCTACTCCAAGTTCCTGTTCGACCAGCTGGTGCGGCGGCGCCTGGAAGGGCGCTCGGCGCAAGTTGCGGGATCCCGCTACTTCAACGTCTACGGGCCGAACGAGGCGCACACGGGGCGCATGGCCTCGGTGGCGGTCCACGCCTTCCACCAGTTCAATGCCGAGGGCAGGGTGAAGCTTTTCGTCGGCTCCGGCGGCTACGCCGACGGCGAGCAGCGGCGCGATTTCATCCATGTCGACGATGTGGTCGCCGTCAACCTTCACTTCCTCGAGCACGGTGGGCAGTCCGGCATCTGGAACTGCGGCACCGGCCGCGCGCAGAGCTTCAACGAAGTCGCCGCCGCAGTGATCAACATGGCGCGCGGCACGCAGACCTCGCCGGCGGAGCTGGCGGCGCAGAAGCTGATTGAATATATCCCGTTCCCGCCGCAGCTGGCGGCCAAGTACCAGAGCTACACCGAGGCCGACGTGTCGGAGCTGCGCGCGGCGGGCTACGCGCCGGAGTTCAAGTCGGTGCAGCAGGGCGTAGCGGCCTACGCCAGGGAGCTGGCAAAGACGTGAACCGCAGTATCGAGCACTTCATCGGCGACACCCCGCTCGCGCGGCTGCAGCGCCTGCCAGGCGAGGAAGGCCGGCGCGGCGGCAACGTCATCCTCGCCAAGCTGGAAGGCAACAATCCTGCCGGTTCGGTCAAGGATCGCCCCGCGATGTCCATGATCCGGCGCGCCGAAGAGCGCGGCAGCATCAAGCGCGGCGATGTGCTGATCGAGCCGACCTCTGGCAATACCGGCATCGCGCTCGCCATGGCGGCCGCGATCCGCGGTTTCCGCATGCTGCTGGTCATGCCGGAGCACTTGTCGGTGGAGCGGCGCCAGACCATGCGCGCTTTTGGCGCCGAGATCATCCTCACGCCGCAAAAGGGCGGCATGGAGGCGGCACGGGATCTGGCAGAGAAGATGGTGCGCGAGGGCAAGGGCATGATGCTCGACCAGTTTGCCAACCCCGACAACCCGCTGTCGCACTACGAGGGCACCGGGCCGGAGATCTGGCGCGATACGCAGGGGAAGATCACGCATTTCGTCTCCTCGATGGGCACCACCGGCACCATCATGGGTTGCTCGCGCTACTTCAAGGAGAAGAACCCGAAAATCCAGGTGATCGGCTGCCAGCCCGAGGAAGGCGCGCAGATCCCGGGCATCCGCAAGTGGCCCGAGGCCTACCTGCCGAAAATCTACGACAAGTCGCGGGTTGACCGCCTCGAGTCCGTCAGCCAAGCCGACGCCGAGGAGATGACGCGGCGCCTGGCGAGCGAGGAGGGCATCTTTGCCGGCATCTCCTCCGGCGGCGCTGTCGCCGTGGCGCTGCGCGTTGCGAGGGACCTGAAAAACGCGACAGTCGTCACCATCATCTGCGACCGCGGCGACCGTTACCTGTCCACCGGGGTATTTCCGGATTGACGCCAGTCCTCGCGTTCGACATTGAAACGGTTCCCGACTGCGCCGGGATCCGCCGGCTGCATGACCTGCCAGCGGACCTGCCAGACGGCGAGGTGGCGGAAATCGCATTCCAGAAGCGGCGCACGCAGACCGGCAGCGACTTCCTGCCGCCGCAGCTGCACCGCGTGGTGGTGATCTCCTGCGTGCTGCGCGAGGGCGAGGGCATCAAGGTCTTCTCGCTGGGCGAGCCCGAGGCCACCGAGAAGGAGGCGATCCAGCGCTTCCATGACGGCATCGAGAAATACGTGCCGCAGCTCACCTCGTGGAACGGCGGCGGATTCGACCTGCCGGTGCTCAACATCCGCGGTTTGATCCATGGGGTCACGGCGGCCAAGTTCTGGGACCAGGGCGAGGACGACCGCGATTTCCGCTTCAACAATTACGTCAGCCGCTACCACGCGCGGCACCTCGACCTGATGGACGTCCTGGCGATGTACCAGCCGAGGAACAACGCGCCGCTGGACGACGTGGCGCAGCTCGCCGGGCTGCCCGGCAAGATCGGGGTGGGCGGCGCCCAGGTGTGGAGCGCCTACCAGGCCGGCAAGATCGCGCAGATCCGCGACTACTGCGAAGCCGACACCGCCAACACCTACTTGCTGTACCTGCGCTTCCAGCTGCTGCGCGGCGCGCTCACTGCCGACCAATACAAGAAGGAGTGCGCTCTGCTGCGGGCCGCGCTGGAGAAACTGAAGGGCGCGCACTGGCGCGAGTTCCTGTCCCGTTGGTCGAACTGAACGTCCACGCGCTCGATGCCGGCGGCCACGGCGTCGCGCGCAACCCCGAGGGCAAGGTCGTGTTCGTCGAGGGTGCGCTCGCCGGCGAGACGGTCGAGGCGCAGCTCGTCCGCTCGAAGCCGAAGTTCGACACCGCGCGCACCGTCAGGGTGCTGAAGGAATCAAGCGGCCGCCGCGAGCCGCCCTGTCCCTACTACGACAGTTGCGGCGGCTGCGCCATCCAGCACGCCGATACGCGCACCCAGGTCGCGGCCAAGCAGCGCTGGCTGGAGGACTGCCTGGAGCGTATCGGCAAGGTCGAGCCCGAGTTCATGCTGCCGCCGATCTACGGCGAGGAGTGGGGCTACCGGCGCCGAGCGCGGCTGTCGGTGCGCTACGTGGAGAAGAAGGGCGGTGCGCTGGTGGGCTTTCGCGAGCGCCGATCGACCTACGTCACCGACATCCAGGGCTGCATCGTGTTGCCGCTGCACGTCTCGGCGCTGATCCCCGGCTTGCGCGAGCTCATCGGCAAGCTGTCGGTGCCGGACCGCATGCCGCAGATCGAAGTGGCGGTGGGCGACGAGGCGGTGGTGCTCGTCTTGCGCCATCTCCTGCCGTTGAACGCCACGGACCATGCGCTGTTGCGCGAATTCGCGGAGGCGCACTCGGTCCAGGTCTGGCTGCAGCCGCGCGGGCCGGACAGCGCGGCACTGTTTCATCCGGTGCCTGCGCCCGAGCTGTTTTATGCCCTGCCCGAATTCGGCCTGCGCATCGTGTTCCGACCCACAGACTTCACCCAAGTAAACCACGCGGTGAATCGCGTGCTGGTGTCGCGTGCGATCCGGCTGCTCGATCCCCGGCCGGGGGAGAGGATCGGTGACCTGTTCTGCGGGCTCGGCAATTTCACCTTGCCGATCGCGACGCGCGGTTCGCAGGTGATCGGCATCGAGGGCAGCGCATCTCTGGTGGAGCGGGCGCGGCAGAATGCGCTTGCCAACGGAGTGGTGGCACAGTTCGAGACCGGCAACCTGTTCGAGCCCAACCTGGCTCCCTACGGCGTCTTCGACAAGCTGCTGCTCGACCCTTCGCGCGAAGGTGCGATCGAACTGGTGAAGTCCCTGCCTGAGGCCTGGCCGCGGCGCATCGTCTACGTGTCCTGCGATGCGGCGACGCTGTCGCGCGACGCCGGTGTGCTGGTGAACACCAAGGGCTTCAGGCTAGCCGCGGCTGGGGTGGTCAACATGTTTCCCCACACCGCGCACGTGGAGAGCATCGCGCTCTTCGAGCGCTAGTCCTTCTCGCCCCCCAGCGCCATCAGCAACTGCAGCAGGTTGGCAAAGATGTTGAACAGGCTCATGTACACGCCGGTCGTCGCCATGATGTAGTTTGTCTCGCCACCCGTCACGATGCGCGACAGGTCATGCAACAGGAACAGCGAGAACACCACGATCACCAGCGTAGAGATGGTGAGCGCCAGCGCCGGGATCTGCAGGAACATGTTGGCGACCATGGCGAGCAGCAGCGCAATCATGCCGATGAACAGGAACTTGCCCATGAAGCTGAAGTCGCGCTTGGTGACCGAGGCCACCGTCGCCATGCCGAAGAAGATCAGCGCCGTGCCACCGGCAGCGTAACCGACCAGCTGCGCGCCATTCTTCAGCGTCAGGGCGTAGTTGAGCAGTGGCCCGATGAACCAGCCGAGCAGACCGGTCATCAGCAGCAGGAACACCACGCCCAGTCCGCTGTTGCGGTTGGCGGCGATGGCGAACTGCAGGCCGATCACGGCTCCCAGCATCACGAAGAAGCTGATGATGGGGTATTGCTGGACGATGCCGCCGGACGCCATGCCAAAGTACGCGCCAATTGCGGTCGGCACCATGGTGAGGGCGAGCAGCAACTGGGTGTTGCGCAGAACCTTCTGCGCGCTGACGCTGGGCAACGCGGAACCCGGCGCGTAGCTCGGGCTGCCACGGCCAAAAACCTGCTCGTTTGTCGGTATCGGTTTCAGTTCGGGCTGCATCTGCTTCCTCCTCGTTCGAACGTATGAGCTAAGACTATCAAACAAGTGCAAAGTTTCAATGTCCTGCGAGCGTTAAAATGGGGCCGCCTCGATGCGATTGCAATAGGAAGGGTGGCAGAGCGGTCGAATGCGCCGGTCTTGAAAACCGGAAGGGCCTCGCGGCCCTCGGGGGTTCGAATCCCTCTCCTTCCGCCAGACGCAACTCCAAGAATTGTCTGGGTTTTCAGCTAGAATCGCAGACTTTTGCCATGGCCCTCATCGTCCAGAAATTCGGCGGCACCTCGGTCGGCTCGGCGGAGCGCATCCGCAACGTCGCGCGCCGCGTCGCCAAGTGGCAGCGCGCCGGGCATGACGTCGTGGTGGTGCCCTCGGCCATGGCGGGCGAGACCAACCGGCTGCTGGCGCTCGCCGCCGAAATCCAGGCGCAACCCAACCCGCGCGAACTCGACGTGGTCGCCGCCACCGGCGAGCAGGTGACCGCGGGACTGGTGGCGATGGCGCTGACGGAAGCGGGCGTCAAGGCGAAGAGCTATACCGGCTGGCAGGTGAAGGTGCTCACCGACAGCGCGCACACCAAGGCGCGCATCGTGTCGATCGACGACGCGCGCATTCGCAGGGACCTGGCCGCCGGCTATGTGGTGGTGGTGGCCGGTTTCCAGGGCGTGGACGCGGAGGGCAATCTCACCACGCTGGGGCGCGGTGGCTCGGACACCTCGGCGGTGGCGCTGGCCGCGGCGCTCAAAGCCGACGAGTGCCAGATCTACACTGACGTGGACGGGGTCTATACCGCGGACCCGCGCATGGTGCCCGAGGCGCGGCGCCTGCACACCGTCACCTTCGAGGAAATGCTCGAGCTGGCGAGCGCCGGCTCCAAGGTGCTGCAGATCCGTTCGGTGGAATTCGCCGGCAAGTACAAGGTGCCCACGCGCGTGCTCTCCAGCCTCACCGACCCCATGCTGCCGGTGGAGCAGGAAGCGCAGGCCGGCACGCTCATCACTTTCGAGGAAGACCCGCACATGGCGATGGAAAAAGCAGTGGTTTCGGGTGTCGCCGCGCAGCGCGACGAGGCCAAGATTACGGTGCACGCGGTGCCCGACAAGCCGGGCATCGCCTACGCCATCCTCGGCCCCATTGCGGATGCCAACATCAACGTCGACGTGATCGTGCAGAACGTCAGCCACGACGGCATGACCGACCTGTCCTTCACCGTCAGCCGTGGCGACCTGCCGCGGGCGATGCAGATCCTGAATGGCCAGGTGAAGCCGCACATCAAGTGCAAGGAGGTTACCGGCGACGACCGCATGGCGAAGGTATCCATCGTCGGCATGGGCATGCGCTCGCACGCCGGCATTGCGGCGCAGATGTTCCGCACCCTGGCCGAGGAAGGCATCAACATCCAGATGATCTCGACCTCCGAGAGCAAGATCTCGGTGGTGGTGGACGAGAAGTACGCCGAGCTCGCGGTGCGCGTGCTGCACAAGGCCTTCGAGCTGGATCAAGGGTAAAATCGCGGCAAGCCGGAGTGATGCCCGAGTGGCCGAAGGGGGCGCCCTGCTAAGGCGTTATACGGGCTAAACCCGTATCGAGGGTTCGAATCCCTCTCACTCCGCCAGATCCTTGCCTCCGGCGAACTGCTGTATGTAGTTGGCTGGCGGCGTGAACATCATGGCGTAAAATCCGGCGCGTGCCGCACCCCCTCGCGAGTTTCACGGCGTTAGCCCTTGCCGGCCTGGTAGCGATCGTCCTGCCGTTGCGGGCGCAGCAGCCTGCGTCGCCGCAACCGGCGGCGCCCCTGCAGGTCTCACCGGAACTGTTATCTCCGCAGCAGGCATCGCCGAAGCAGGCAGCGTCCCCGCAACAAGCGTCAGCCTCGTTCAGCAAAGAGCAGATCGAGCAGCTGGTCGCGCCGATCGCGCTGTATCCCGATGCCCTGGTGGCGCAGATCCTGATGGCCGCCACCTACCCGCTGGAAGTCGTGCAGGCGGCGCGCTGGTCCAAGGAGAACGCGAAGGTGAAGGACAAGGCGCTCGAAGACGCCATGCAGAAGCAACCCTGGGACCCGAGCGTGAAGTCGCTGACTGCCGTGCCGCAGGTGCTGGCGATGATGAGCGACAAGCTCGACTGGACGCAGAAGCTGGGCGATGCGTTCCTCGCCAAACAGAAGGAAGTGCTGGACGGCGTGCAACGGCTGCGCTCCAAGGCGCTGGCCGCCGGCAATCTCAAGTCCGGCAAGGAGCAGAAGGTCACGACCGAGCAGGAGGGCGGCACGACCATCATCAAGATCGAGCCGGCGAATCCACAGGTGGTGTATGTGCCGGTCTACAACCCGACCGTCGTCTACGGCCCATGGCCGTATGCGGCCTACCCGCCCTATTACTACTATCCGCCTGGATACTCGTCGGGCGCGGTGTTCTTCTCGTTCTCGGTGGGCATCATCATCGGCAGTGCCATGTGGGGCGGCTGCCACTGGGGCGGCGGCAACGTTTACATCAACCACAACACCTATAACAACTTCAACAAGACCAATATCAACACGGGCGACTGGCAGCACAAGCCGGAACACCGCAAGGGCGTGGAGTACCGCGACCAGGGCAGCCGGGACAAGTACGCCGGCCAGCGGGCGGGCGCCGATACTCGCGATGCGTACCGTGGTCGCGATGGTGCCGGACCAGGCACTGCAGACCGTCAGCGGGATGCCGCAGGCGGGCGAGACCGGAGCGCGGGGCCCAGCACAACCGACCGCGCGGGCGCGGGCGGCCGGCAGCCGGGGGCGTTCGACGGTGTGGGCAGCGGCGCGCAGACGCGCAATGCCAGCAGCCGCGGTGCTTCCAGCCGCTCGTCGGCAGCCAGTCACTCGCGGCCGAGCGGCGGTGGCGGGCGCGCGGGCGGTGGCGGCGGGCGCCGTTAGGGGAGAACGCACATGCCGCTGACACTGGCGAAATTCGTTCACAGGCTGCTGCTGGCCGCCGCGCTGTTTTGCGTTGGCGTGGGCCCGGCCGCGCTCGCTGCGGAGAAGCAGAAATCATTCGGCACGCCCGAAGACGCGGCGAAAGCACTCGCGGCCGCGAGCCGCGCCGGCGACGTCAAGGCGCTGGAGAGAATTCTCGGGCCGGGCTCCGCGAGCCTGATCCGCTCCGGAGATGCGGTCGCGGACCGCAGGGGGCGCGAGCGCTTTGCGCAGGCCTACGAGGAAGCGAGCAAGGTCGAACGCCAGGGCGACGCAAAGGCGATCCTGATGATCGGCAAGGACGAGTGGCCGCTGCCGATTCCGCTCGTGAAGGGC
>CAZVZV010000115.1:0-1529 GCA_964631735.1 uncultured Enterobacteriaceae bacterium | reverse complement strand
CTAATCTTACTGTGTCATAAATTTCTGCGCTGTGCCGCGCGTGCGATTGGAGCGGCGCAACACGGACATCGCGGCAGGCTTCTGATGAGGGCGAGGATGAGCCGCCGTCGCATGGTCGCAATGGAGTTCGGGATGTGCCGTTCGGGGCGCAGCGGCGGAGCCTCTGGGTCTGTGACCTTCGGGAACGGCAGGCGCTTGGAAAAACCTGGCGGAACGAGGTCCTGAGGGGGGAACCGTCTCCCTTTCGGAGATCAGGAATCCGTAAGCTGCGATGCACAGCGTAGCGTGGTGGTGGAAGCCGCGCCATCCTCGCCCCTCGAAATCTCCAAGCCCGACCTCTTGCTTGAGGTCTTGATAGTCGCGCTCGATGCGCCAGCGCAGCTTGGTCAGATCGATCAAGCGGTTGAAGGCGATCTTTTCTGCCAGCGTCGAGAACCAGTATTTAGCCGGCTCGCTCTCGCCCTTTGGCCACTCGATCAGCAACCATTCTTCTGGGCGGCTCCCGGTGAGATTATAATCGCGATGGGCGACACGAATGCGAACCCGTGCAAAGCGCGAGATGAGCGGCTCGGCCGAGCCTTCGCGCCATGTGATGGCACGCCAGGCTCTTGCTGGCAGGTTCAGCGCCAGTTCCCTGACCGAAACCGGCCGATGTTTGCCGTCGCGGCGCATCAGCATGGGCGGCCGTCCGTGGCCAGACCATTTCCTTGGACGCAGCGGTTCCGTGCCCGGCGCCCACACCGTGGTGTTGGGCAGAATGCCCGCCACGTAAGCCAGCCCCAATGCCGAGATGTCCGTGCGCAGTTGGGTGTTGACGCCATACCCGGCGTCCATCAGCACAACCCCGCGAGGAAGGCCGGCCTGACACGCCGCACGAATCTGGTCGAGCGCGATCTCAGGCTTGGTCTTGAAGCCGACCTCCTCGGGCACACCCACCTTGCGCAGGCGTTTGTCATCCTGCGCCCACTCCTGTGGCAGATACAGACGATAGGCCACCGGCAGACTCGCATGACGATTGGCAAGCGACAGCGACACCGCTACCTGACAATTATCTTGCTTGCCCAACTGGCCGCAGTATTGCCGCGCCACCCCCACCGAGTGCCGCCCCTGCTTGGGAAAGCCGGTATCGTCGATGATCCAGGCTTCGATCGGCCCGTGACGCTCCACTTCCGGCAGCACCATCTCGCGAACCTTGGCCAGCACCTTCGCGTCCGACCACGCCGCCTGGCCGACAAAATGCAACAGCGATTGGTGTTGCGCCGCCGTTCGCGCGGGCGCGGTGACAGCCGCCATTGGCTCCACGCTCTTGCGCTCGCAGGGCAGCATCAGGCCCAGACAATAATCTCCCAGCGGCTTCGCCCGGTCCGCATGCCCAATAACGCTCACAAGCCCCTCGACATAAGCCGCAAACCGCGATTCACTGCCGTCCGAACTTAGGTGACCCATCTCAGCTCCTCCTGCCGAAAACGAATCTCCCTAAAATACAACCTCTCTATCTCGATAAACTGCGGCTTTCTGACTCAGTAAGA
>CAZVZV010000114.1:0-2428 GCA_964631735.1 uncultured Enterobacteriaceae bacterium | reverse complement strand
CGAAACACTTCCTTACCGCCGTCGAACCAGACGATGGTCGGCGTGTAGGAGACGCGCAAGGCGTCCGCCCAAGTAGTAGTGGCGTCGCGACGCTCGTCGAGCGTCAGGCGATAGAAGTCGAAGCGCTCGAGGAGCTTTCGCTCATCCGGCCGCTTGAAGCCGTCGCGGTGCACATCGTCGCAGCCAGCGCAGTACGGCGTTTCGAAGAGCAGGGCAACCGGCTTCCTGGAATCAAGCCGCACAGGCGGCTTGAGAAAGAACGGCTCGTCGTGCAGCTTCGGGCTCGCGGCCTCCTTTGCCGCCGCCTGCATGAATTCCTCGAATTTCCGGCCTTTGCCTGCGATGCCTGCAGCGTAGTCCAGGGCTGCCGACAAGCGCTGCGGCGGGTAGTAGCCGTTGAGCCGGACGACGATGCCACCTTTCTCGTCCAGGAACATCAAGGTCGGCGTGAACTGCACGCGCAAGGCGCGCGCCAATTCCTTCTCGCTCATTTTGCGCCTGTCGGTCCAGGTTACCTCCCGATCGCCCCAGACATTGAGCGCGATGGCGACGAAGTGTTTGCGCGTCTTGTCCACGATGGCGCGCTGCGCGAAGCTGGTCAGCATCAGCTCCTTGCAATACGGGCAGCCATCCTGCCCGAAGTACAGCATCAGGCGCTTGCGCTCGCGCGCCGCATCCCGCGCGTCTTCGGAAATGTCGAGGAAGGTCTCGGTGAACCAGGCAGGAATGTCGATCGCATGCGGGCTTGCGACCTGGGCGCGGGCTCCCAGAGCGGAGGCGAGCAGCGCGACGGCGAGCCAGAGCCTCATGGCACGAGGAGTCTGCCGGCCACGCGAAATCCGCTGCTTGCCGGCGTGAGCACCAGGAATTCCCCCATCGCGGGGTGCTCGCCGGTGAGCGCTGCCGCGGTGGAGCCATGCGACACCAGCACCAGATTCGTCCTTCCGCGGTACGCGGCGATGCGGGCTCGCATGGCGCGCACCTGAGGCTCGGCCTCGGCTTGCCGTCCGAACAGATTGGAAAGAGGCGTCCAGGGACGGGAATCCCCGAAGGCGAGCTTCGCCGTGTCGATGCAGCGGCACCAGGGACTCGCCAACACTTCGCCGATCGGAATGCCGCGGCGCCTGAACTCCGCGCCCATGCGACGCGCCTGATCACGGCCCGCCGCTGACAGGTTGCGCTGGGTCGCGCAGTCCTCCAGCTTGAAGCCTTGCGGATCGCCGACGCCCGGCGTGGTCTCGGCGTGGCGGATGAACAGTACCTGCCCACCGCCCGCGACGAGCTTCCACAAGGCCTCGTCGGCCTTCGCCGCGCTGCAAGCGAGCGCGGCGAGGAGGAGCAGCCACTTCATCATTGCTTCCGGCTCCAGGCAAGTAGCGTGATGCCCGCCGCGACCATCGGCAGGCTTAGCCACTGGCCCATCGACAGGCCGAAGGCGAGCAGCCCCAGGAAGTCATCCGGCTCGCGTGCGAACTCGGCAATGAAACGGAACGCGCCATAGCCGACGAGGAATAGGGCGGACACCGCGCCGCGCGCGCGCGGTTGCGACGAATACCACCACAGCAGCACGAACAGCAGCACGCCCTCGAGCGCGAGTTGATAAAGCTGCGAAGGATGGCGCGGCACTTCGCCGGCGGTGCGGAACACCGTGCCCCAGGGCAAATCGGTCGTGCGGCCCCAGAGTTCGCCGTTGATGAAATTTCCCAGGCGCCCGGCCGCAAGCCCCGGCGGCACGAGCGGCGCGATGAAGTCCATCAGGCGCCACCAGTCGAGGTGCCTCCGCCACGCGTAAAAGGCGACCGCGGCGAGCACGCCAAGAAAACCACCGTGGAACGCCATGCCACCCTGCCAGATGGCGAAGATCTCCAGCGGGTGCGACGCGTAGTACGCTGGTTTGTAGAACAGCACGTAGCCGAGGCGCCCGCCGAGGATGGTGCCAAGCACGCCGAGGAAGATCAGGTCGTCGAACTGCTCGCGCGTGACCGGGGCATGGCCGGCGGCGATCCGGCGCCGGCCCAGCCACCACAGCATGCCGAAGGCTGCCAGGTACATGAGGCCGTACCAGCGCACGGCGAGAGGGCCGAGGGAGATCGCGATCGGGTCGAAATTCGGGTGGATCAGCACGGTAGAATTTGCATTCTACTTCCGGAGGAAATTCAGTATGGCCGACAACCGCCGCTCTAAGCTGATCACGCAGGGCGTGGCGCGCTCGCCCAACCGCGCGATGCTGCGCGCCGTCGGCTTCGGCGACGGCGAGTTCGACAAACCGATCATCGGCGTGGCTAACGGCCACTCGACCATGAACCCTTGCAACGCTGGCATCCAGCCGCTGGTGGACCGGGCGATGGCCGCGCTGGAGGCCGCCGGCGCCAAGCCCCAGGTATTCGGCGTGCCGACGATCACCGACGGCATCGGCATGGGTACCGAG
>CAZVZV010000113.1:0-6022 GCA_964631735.1 uncultured Enterobacteriaceae bacterium | reverse complement strand
CAGCCGCCCTGCAGCGAGCGTACTCGCGTGACCTCGGCTTCGACCGGCGCGGGAAGGGACAAGACCGGTCTGCCGTACCGCGTGCTATTCGAAGATCGGGTCCAGCCCCGCCTTCTTCAGCGCGTCGGCCCGCGCCGCCATCCAGCCCTTGCGGAACCCGTCGCCGTCCGCCGGGTTGGTCTTGAGGAACGCATTCCAGGCGCCCCCGAGCGTTTCCTGGCGCTTCAGCGCCGCCTGGTTGTGCGCCTCGTGCTCGGGCTTCCAGACGCCGGCTTCCTTGAAGGCCCGGATCGCGCCGTCGTGGTACGGCAGCACCCAGGTGAAGTTCTGGCGCGAAAGCTCAAGGCCCGCGGCGCCCGGCGCGCCGTCCTTGTAGGCGGCGTAGTTCACGATCATGGACTTGGTCACGCCGTAGATGACTTCCGCCGGCTGGGAAGCGTAGGCGGTGAAGATCGGATAGGGGTAGTTCGGCAGCTCGACCGGATTCTGCACCGAGACGCCGACGCCGCAGGTCGCCTTGTGCGGCGCGTAGTACGGGCCGATCTTGTTCATGCGCGCCCAGCCGGCCTTGTCGGCCGCGGGAACCGGGGGATACAGCAGGCCGCGTGGCGAGGCTTCGGCCTCCTTCGCCTGGCCGGAGATGGTCGAGGCGATTGCCGCGTCCACCTCGTTGTTGAGGATGCCCTTCCACATCGCGCCGTAGCTGGAGAATTCGACCAGCTTGACGTCGCCTTTGGTCAGGCCGGCGAATGCGAGCACCGCGAAGGCGTTCTGATTGAGCGCGGGCGAGCCGACCACCATGCCGACGCGCTTGCCCTTCAAGTCCTTGATCTGCTTCACCCCGGTGTCCTTGGCGACGCCGAGCGAGATCGCGTTGCAGTCGCTCGAAGCGAGGATCAGGCGCAGCGGCTGCGGGCCCCAGTCCCTGACCGCGAACTCGAACACGCCTTCCTGCGCGAAAAACACGCCGATCCCCATGGCGGAAGCCTGCGCGCGGCCCCCCTTGACCGGCGCCAGGCGCGCCACGTCGTTGCCTGCGGGCAGCACGCGCACGTCGGTGTTGTGCTTGTCCTTCATCGCCTTGCCGACCGCGACCACGATGTTGAAGCCGGACGAGCCGGTGTCGTAGGCGGTCAGTGTCAGCGTGGCGGGAAGTTTGATCGACTGCGCCGATGCGCCAGCGGCCAGCGCCGCGAGCGCGGCACCTAGCAGATATGCAAGTTTTGCCATGATCCCCGCCTCCCAGGTTCTTACGGCGAGCCCGATGTTGCCGTGGCCGGAGCGTTCTGTCGAGCCTGGTCGTGCCGGGTGAGCGCCCAGGCGACGTGCTCGCGCACCAGCGCCGACGGGTGGTCGGCGCGCGCGCCCAACGCCGCCACCACCTGCGGCGAGCTCGGCGCATTGCCCAGGCCGACAGCGAGGTTGCGCAGCCAGCGCTCGTAGCCGATGCGCCGGATCGGCGAGCCAGCCATGCGGGTATCGAACTCTTCCTCCGCCCACGCGAACAGCTCGACCAGGCGCGCCCGATCCAGGCCGTTCCTCACCGCAAAATCCGGTTCGGGGCTCGGCCGCGCAAAGGAGTTCCAGGGGCACACGGCCTGGCAGTCGTCGCAGCCGTATACGCGGTTTCCGATGAGCGGCCGCAAGGGTTCGGGGATGCTGCCCTTCAGTTCGATGGTCAGATAGGAGATGCAGCGCCGGGCATCGAGCTGATAGGGGCCGCGGATCGCCTGCGTCGGGCAGACGTCGATGCACTTCGTGCAGGTCCCGCAATGCTCGCTGGCGGGCGCATCGGCGGGGAGCGGCAGGCTGGTGTAGATCTCGCCGAGAAAGAACCACGAGCCCGCTTCGCGCGACAGGAGCAGGGTGTGCTTGCCGCGCCAGCCGATGCCCGCCTTCGCCGCGAGCGCCACCTCCATCACCGGGGCCGAATCCGCGAACACGCGGTAGCCGAAAGCTCCGGCGTCGGCTTCGATCCTGTCGCAGAGCTTTTGCAACCGGCTGCGCACTACCTTGTGGTAGTCGCGGCCGCGCGCGTAGCGGGCGATGCACGCGGTACCTGGATCCGCGGAGGCATCCTCGCCTGGCTGCAGGTAATCCATGCGGCAGGAAATTACGCGCAGCGTGCCCGGCACCAGCTCAGCAGGCCGCGAGCGGAGCGCGCCGTGGCGCGCCATATAATCCATCTCGCCGTGCCAGCCCTTGCCGAGCCACTCGCCGAGCCGGTTCTCCGCGGCGGCGAGATCGGTGTCCGCGATCCCCACCGCCTGGAAGCCGAGCTCCGCGCCCCAAACCTTGATCCGCGCCGCCAGCGCCGCGTAATCCATGGGCAACGAGTCTAGCCTCGAGCTTCCCGATGAGGCGGCCACGCTGCGCCTTGGGGCCGCCCTGGCTGTCGGCGTGGCGCCCGGCAAAACGTTGTACCTGCAGGGGGACCTGGGCACCGGCAAGACGACGCTGGTACGCGGCCTGCTCAGGGCCCTGGGCCATGCCGGACGGGTCAAGAGCCCCAGTTACCCCCTGCTTGAACTTTATGTGGTTTCAAGATTACACTTGTATCACTTTGATTTTTATCGATTCAAGAACCAGGCTGAATGGCGGGATTCTGGCTTCCGGGAGTACTTCAACGCGCAGTCGGCCTGCGTCGTGGAATGGCCCGAACGCGCGGGCGGCCTGCTGCCGCCGCCAAGCCTTGCGATCAGCCTCGAAATCGCCGGGCAGGGACGCCGCGTTTGGCTGAGCGCTCCCTCCCCTGCCGGCACAGGCTGGCTCGCGCAGGCGCTGCAGCTCTACTCCTCTGCGGCGTAGCGGCGGCGCAGGCCGATGTCGTCGCCACCCGCATCTGGCCGGCACGCGACTACACGCGCGTCACCTTCGAATCGAGCAATGAATTGAAGTACACCCTGTTCGCGATCAAGGATCCCGGACGCCTGGTGCTCGATCTGGACGGCGTGGACGCCGGACCCGTGTTGAACGAACTGCAGAACAAGGTGGCCGCAGGCGATCCGTACATCGCCAGCCTGCGCGTGGCGCGCAATCGCCCGGGCGTGACGCGCGTGGTGCTCGACCTCAAGGCCGAGGTGAAGCCGCAGGTATTCACGCTCAAGCCGATCGCCGACTACGGCCACCGGCTGGTGCTCGACCTCTACCCGTTGGTGGCCCCCGACCCGCTCGCCGCGCTGCTCGAGCTCGACGGCAAGATCTTGAGCGCGCCGGAGCCCGCACCCGCGAAGGGTCCAGCGGGCGCCAGGCCCAAGGTGTCGCGCCTTGCCACCATCGTCATCGACCCCGGGCATGGCGGCGAGGACCCGGGCGCCAAGGGCCGCCGCGGCAGCCGCGAGAAGGACGTCACGCTGATGATCGCGCAGCGCCTCAAAGGTCTGATCGACGCCGAGCCGGGGATGCGCGCGGTGCTGACGCGCGACGGCGACTACTACCTGCCGCTCAACGCGCGCGTCGAGAAGGCGCGCAGGGTGAAGGCCGACCTGTTCGTCTCGGTGCACGCCGACGCCTTCATCCGCCCGCACGCGCGCGGCTCCTCGGTGTTCGCGTTGTCGCAGCGACCCACCTCCGAGGCGGCGCGCTGGCTGGCGAAGCAGGAAAACGATGCGGACCTGGTGGGCGGAGTGAACCTGGAGGGCAAGGACCGCTTCCTGGCGCAGACGCTGCTGGATCTGTCGCAGACCGCCACCACCGACCACAGCCTCAAGCTCGGCGGCGCGGTGCTCGCCGAGCTGGGCCAGGTCAACACGCTGCACAAGGCGCGCGTCGAGCAAGCCGGCTTCGCCGTGCTGAAGGCCCCCGACGTGCCCTCGATCCTGGTGGAGACCGCGTTCATCTCCAACCCCGAAGAGGAGAAGCGCCTCAACGACCAGGCCTACCAGGACAAGCTGGCGCGCGCGATCCTCAACGGCATCAAGCGCTACTTCTCGAAGAATCCGCCGCGGCCACAGGGTCCGCTGGCGCTACGCTAGCCCCCTGAACGCCGCGCTCGCAGGTACTCCAGCGCGATTGGCATCACCGAAATGGTGAAGATGGCGAGGATCACCGCGCCGAGGTTGTCCTTCACCAGCGGGATGTTGCCGAACCAGTAGCCCGCCAGGCACAGCGACACCACCCACAGCAGCGCACCGCCGACGCTGAAAGCGATAAAGCGCAGGTAGGGCATGGTGCCGATGCCCGCCACGAACGGCACGTAGGTGCGCACGATCGGCACGAAACGCGCGATGACGATGGCCTTGCCGCCGTGACGCTCGTAGAAGGCGTGCGTGCGCTCGAGGTGGCGGCGGTTGAACCAGCGCGAATCCTCGATGCGGAACACCCTGGGCCCGGCCCAGCGCCCGATCCAGTAGTTGACGTTGTCGCCGCACAGCGCAGCGCTCACCAGAAGCGCCATCACCAGCGCGATGTCCATGCCGCCCGCCGCCGCCAGCGCGCCGACCACGAACAACAACGAATCACCGGGCAGGAACGGCGTCACCACCAGGCCGGTCTCGCAGAACACGATCGCGAACAGCAACGCGTACACCCACACGCCGTGCTCGGCGACGAATGCGGCGAGGTGCGCGTCCAGATGGACCACGAAATCCCATAGCGTGGCGAAAAGTTCCACGACCCGATTCTATATACTCCCCGCATGAGCGCCATCCGCGTCATGCCGGAGCTGCTGATCAGCCAGATCGCGGCCGGCGAAGTGGTCGAGCGGCCGGCCTCGGTGCTGAAGGAACTGCTGGAGAACAGCCTGGACGCCGGCGCCGCCGAGATCCAGGTGACCCTCGACGCAGGCGGCGCGAAACGCGTGCAGGTGGACGACGACGGCATCGGCATCGCGCGCGAGGACCTCGGCCTCGCGTTCGCGCGGCACGCCACGAGCAAGATCGGCTCGCTCGCGGATCTCGAAGCCGTGGCGACGATGGGCTTTCGCGGCGAAGCGCTCGCCTCGATCGCCGCGGTGGCGCGCGTCGAGCTGGTGTCGCGCGCGCGCGCCGAATCGCGAGCATGGTCGCTGGCGGCCGAAGGCGGCGCGGCGGGCGAAGCGCGTCCAGCCGCGCGGGTGTCGGGCACCACGGTCGCCGTGGTGGATCTCTACTTCAACACGCCGGCGAGGCGCAAGTTCCTGCGCACCGAGGCGACCGAGTTCGGCCATTGCGACGAGGTGTTCCGCCGCGTCGCGCTGGCGCGGCCTGATCTTGCGTTCACGCTGAAGCACAACGGCCGGGTATCGGCGCACCTGAAACCGGAATCGCTGGCGGCACGCTGCGCGGCGCTGCTCGGCGAGGAATTCGCGGCGGCTTCGGTCCCGCTCGAGGCGCAAGCGGGTGCGTTGCGCCTGCACGGATTCGCCGGCACGCCCCGGGCGGCGCGCAACCGCGCCGACGCGCAGTACTTCTACGTCAACGGGCGCTTCGTGCGCGACCGAATGCTGGCGCACGCGGTGCGCGAGGCCTATCGCGACACGCTGCACGGCGAGCGCCAGCCCGCCTTCGTGCTGTTTCTCGAACTCGACCCGCGCGGGGTGGACGTCAACGTGCACCCGGCCAAGACCGAGGTGCGCTTCCGCGATGCGCGCGGCATGCACCAGTTCGTGTTTCACGCCCTGCAGCGCGCGCTCGCGCCTTCCGCGGCGCAGGCGCCAGTGAGCTATGCCACCCTGTCCCACCAGGGGCCGGCGATCCAGGCGGCGCTGGCGATGCAGGAACCGGTGATGGATTACAGGCCGGCAGCGGTTCCGCTGCCGATGTCGCAGAAGGCTCCGCCGCTGGGCTACGCGCTCGCGCAATTGCACGGCGTATACATCCTCGCGCAGAACGAGGCGGGCCTGGTGCTGGTGGACATGCACGCGGCGCACGAGCGCATCCTGATGGAGAAGCTCAAGCTCAACCTCGACGCCGGCGCCATCGAGCGCCAGAGCCTGCTGGTGCCCGCGGTGTTCCGCGCCGAGGCGCTCGAAGTGGCGACCGCGGAGGACAATCGAGCGGCCCTCGAACGACTCGGGCTGGAACTCACGGTGGCCGGGCCGAAC
>CAZVZV010000112.1:0-10301 GCA_964631735.1 uncultured Enterobacteriaceae bacterium | reverse complement strand
CAAGGACTTCCTGACCGAGCCCTACCAGGTGTACGAAGCGCGTGCGCTGGGCGCCGACTGCATCCTGCTGATCGCCGCCGCGCTCGCGCCCGGCGACATGCGCGGGCTGGAACGGCTCGCGCAGGGCCTGGGCATGGCGGTTCTGGTCGAGGTGCACGACGCCGTGGAGCTCGAGGCGGCGCTCGAACTCGAGACACCCCTCGTCGGCATCAACAATCGAAACCTGCGCAACTTCGAGACTCGCCTGGAAACGACGCTGGAGTTTCGTTCGCGCATACCCGCCCCGCGCATCGTGGTCGCGGAGAGCGGGATCGCGAGCCCTGAGGATGTCGAGCGCCTGTGGCGCGCCGGCATACGGGCCTTCCTGGTCGGCGAGGCGCTCATGCGGGCTCCGCAGCCCGGCCGGGCACTGGAAAACCTGTTCAATACACTATCAACAGATTGATTGTTAAGGGTTTAGTAAACTTCTACTGCGTGTTGCGCAATCGCAACAGACACCGTGGAATTGGAGGAAGCTTTGCACGCGACTGTTGCTACTGCGCCATAGGACGCGCCAAAATTAAAGTAACTTCTCACGTGAGGGGTTAACGCGGGGGGCGTACGCAACCCGATTTATTAACCAGTTGGGAGACTTATCGATGAAAAAGACTCTTTTGGCCGCGGCGGTTGCCGGTGCACTGGCAATCCCCGGTGTCGCGCTTGCACAGGTGACGGTGTTTGGCACGTTCGATGGCGGCGTTCGGAACCAGAGCAAGGCCATTGTTACTGCCACGACCGACGACAGCATCATGACGGTGACCGACGGCCTGCGCACCACGAACCGTTGGGGCGTGAGGGGGTCCGAGGACCTCGGTGGCGGCATGATGGCCAACTTCTGGCTGGAAGGCGGGTTTGACGGCGGCACGGGTTTGAATGGAACCGGGCTGAACTTTGCTCGCAAGGCGTTGGTCGGCCTGTCGGGATCGATGTGGAGCGTCGACATCGGCCGCGACTATACGGTGAACTTCAAGTCGCAGGGCATCTATGACCCGATGAGCTACACCTACACGGGCATCACGCCGACCGCGGGCACCAACGTCAAGGGCACGCGTACGAGCAACTTGGTGACGGGCGCCTTTCGCTTCGGCACCGGCGGTGTGCGCGTCGATTACGGGCTGAGCGAGACTCCCGGCGACCCGTTTGGTACCAGCACCGGTTTCATGGTGGATTACGCGTTTGGACCCGTGACCCTCACGGCCGCAATGTCCTCGGTGGATACGTCGTTGACGACCACTGTGGATACGACCAACTTCGGCGCCGCGGTTAAATTTGCCGGGTTCACGTTCCGCGCGGGCATGTCCAATACCGATACCGACACGGGTGTGGCGGCAACGGGCACCGAAACGCCGATGGTGGTGTTTGGCGCGCAATACGCGTTCACGCCGCAGTGGAATGGCCGCTTCGGCTACTACAGCACGAAGTTCGAGACCGCTGGGGTCGAGACGGGCACCCGCAAGTTGACCATCCTCGCGATGGACTATGTCCTGTCCAAGCGCACCACGTGCTATGTCGAGTTTGACAGGCTCGGTCTCTCGGGCACCGCCCCGAACACCCTTGTCGGTGTACCGTCCGTTGACGGCGCAACCGGCATAAGCGTTGGCATCGCGCATGTGTTCTAAGTCGTAGCCGGTCTCGTACCGGCAGCACCTGCAACATCAAAGCCGCCCTTCGGGGCGGCTTTTTTTTGCTGTGCGCGGAATCAATTCAGTAAGATGCCGCGATGGTTTTCTTCTTGCGCCACCGCAAGGTCTGCAAGCTCTGGCACCTGGCCGCGCTCGCCGTCCTGTTGGGCGGTTGTGCCGCGCCGGGCACGCCCGACAGGCCGCGCCCGGCGACGCAGAGCGAATTCCATCTCCCGCCCGAACACATGCCGCAGCTCGGCCTGTGCCGCATCTGGTACAGCGAACTACCGCCGTTGTGGCAGCCGCCAGCCATGTCCTGCGCCCGCTCGCACGCCCTCGCGGAGCAGCACGGCGGCCGCGTGGTGAAGGCGATCTCGAAGAAGTCCTTCGAGGACGGGCGCGCGCTCAGCATGGACTACGGCCCGGGCCGTTTCGACGGCGTGCCGCCCGAGCAGCTGCCGCCGCCGGGCTACTGCCGGGCATGGCAGGACCGCGTGCCGCCTGATCGGCAACCTCCCTCGATGACCTGCGCGAAAGCCGAGCAACTCCTGCGCCAGCGCGGCGGGCGCCTCATCTACATGCCGGGGCCGGAGCAGAAGTAGCATTACTGTGACGGCGTTACAATAATAGGATGGATGAACCAGTAAAAAGGAAGCCGGGTCGCCCAACGACGGGGCGGGCAGTGCCCGCCGCCGAGCGCGCCCGCCAATACCGGGTGCGCTTGCGCGCTCGCGGCATGCGCGCGCGCTCCGTGGTTCGGCGCGACCCCGTGCTTGAGGCGGTGCGTTTCGATCCCGACACGCTGCTCACTCCGGGAGAACAGGACGTGCTGCGGCTTTTCTGCGCGGGATTCCGCAAGCTGCCCCGCATGCCGCGGCGGGCGGCGGTGTTCGGCAGCCGGGCACGGGGAGACTCGCATGCGCAATCCGACCTCGATGTCGCGGTGCTGGCGGACGGGTCCCGCGACCGCTCGTTCGAGTCCGCGCTTTCGGCGATCGCGCTCAGCGCCCAGAAGCCCTACTGGCTCGACGGTTACGGCATCTCGCTGCGGCCGGTGGTCTTTTATCGCGGCGAGCCCGCAGCGTTTCTGAACGCGATCCGGGACGATCTGGAGGTCGTATGGACAAGGCCGTGATTGCACAGACGGTCGCTGACGAAATCCGGGCGGCGAAAGACTGCATGGCCGCCGCGATGAACAATCTCACCGGAGCTTACGGAAAGGCGTATGGCCGGTGCCTGAGCGACCTCTACTACGCCTGCTACCACCTGGCGAGCGCGTTGCTCGCTTCGAAGGGGATCGCGGCCAACAGCCACGAGGCCGTGCAAAAGCTGCTCGCGCTGCACTTCGTGAAACCGGCGGCGCTGCCGCGGGACACGACCTCGAAGCTGAACGACCTGATGGACAAGCGCCATGTCGCCGATTACAGGCCCTACATTCCCATCGGCGCGGAGGACCTCGCCGGGTTCCGGCCCTGGATCGTGGGTTTCGTGCGCGGGGTGCTGAGGCTGCTGGGCAAATCCGCCCCGGCGGAGGAGGCCGGAGCGCTGCAGCGGGCCGTGGACGATTTCGAGAAGATCCGGCTGGAGTAAGCTCCGGGAGGACAATGCATGCACTGGACGATTGAGGCAGGGTGACCGATGGCGTCCGCGGCTGACTTTGAAGATTTCAGGCGGCAGTGCGAGCGGCAGCTCGCGCGCCCGGTGTCCAACCGCATCCGGTTCGGTTTCTTCCGCAACGCCAACCCGGTACGCGATCCGGGCGTGAACCGGTCGTTTGCCTCGATGCGCGATTACCGCCGGTTCTGCGAGCAGAGCTACCCGGGCTATTTCGGCTATGCCCGGCCCGGGCCGGCGACTCGCGCGGCGTGACGGCGAAGGCGTTCAGGCTGGAGCAGGCCCGGATCATCGCCGACGCTTTCGGCAAACACGGAGTTGATTACCTGTTCATCGGCAAGGGCGGCGCGATCCTTCTGGGGTATCCGGGCGCCACGCAGGACGTGGACCTGTTCCCGAGAAGGTCGGAGGACAACGGGCGACGAATGGTCGCCGCTTTGCGGGAAATCGGTTTTGCACTGGGCGCGGCTGACGAAACCGACATCGTGAGCGGAAAGGACTTCGTGCAATTGTCTTCCGGACCATTCGATGTCGACCTCGTCTTCGCGCCCGACGGGATCGAGAGCTACGAGGACGCGGCAACAAGGGCCGAGCGGATCGAAAACTTTCCGGTCATGTCGATCGCCGACATCATCGCGAGCAAGCGTGCCGCGGGGAGAAGGAGGGATCTGGCCGAGCTCGAACTGCTCGAGGAGTTCGAAAAGGTATATGAGGCTGCCAGACATGCTCGAAAACCCGCTTGACAGGTGCATCGCCCGATTCGACCGTGCGCTGCGCGCCGTCGCCGGCGCGCAGCAGGGGCGCCGCGCTTCGCCCGCGGAGGATCTGGCGCATGCCGAGCTGACGCAGCCCGAGCGCGCGCACGCGGCCGCCCTGATGCGGGTCAATCACGCCGGCGAAGTCTGCGCACAGGCGCTCTATCAGGGCCAGGCGTTGACCGCGCGAAACGCCGGCACGCGCGACTCGCTCGAGCGCGCGGCGCGCGAGGAAGCCGATCACCTTGCCTGGAGCGCCGAGCGCATCCGGGAGCTGGGCGGACGCGCGAGCCTGCTCAATCCGCTGTGGTACGCGGGCTCGCTGGCACTGGGCTTGGGCGCCGGGCTGCTGGGGGACCGCTGGAGCCTCGCCTTCCTGGCCGAGACCGAGCACCAGGTGGAGGAGCACCTGGGCGGGCATCTCGAGCGGCTATCCCCGGCAGATGCCCGCACGCGCGCCGTCGTTGCGGCGATGCGCGCGGACGAGGCGCGGCACCGGGAATCCGCGGTCGCGCTCGGTGCGGCGGAGCTGCCGCAGCCGGTGAAAGCCGCCATGCGCGCGCTGGCGAAGGTGATGACCACCGTCGCCTACCGCGTGTAGCGCACTAGGCTTCGAGGATTTCCAGCTCGCGCGTGATCTGCGCCGTCTTTTCCAGGATGGCGGTGGCGGAGCAGTATTTCTCGTGCGACAGGCGCACCGCCTGCTCGACGACGTTGCGCTTCAGGTTCCTGCCGCGCACCGTGAAGCGGTAGTGGATGCGCGTGAACACCTTGGGATCCGTCTCGGCGCGCTCGGCTTCCAGGCGCACCTCGCAGCCGGTCACGTCCTGGCCGCTCTTCTTGAGGATCACCACCACGTCGTAGGCCGTGCAGCCTCCCGCGCCGGCCAGCACCGTTTCCATGGGCCGCGGCGCAAGGTTGCGGCCGCCACCGTCGGGCGCGCCGTCCATGGCGATGAGGTGGTTGCTGCCGGTCTCGGCGATGAACGACATGCCTGTGCCGGACCAGCGGATCGTGCATTCCATTGATAATCTCCCAATAATCAGTGTCTTGTGCTATGCAGCGCTGTGAACCACGAACCTCCACCCTCCTCCTTTGGTGGATTCGGCGCAACTCCCCGGAGTTGCGATTTTTATCTGCTAAACTCCGCGCCTTTTCAAGAATCGCGGCACATGAAAACGTTTACCGCTAAACCGCACGAGGTCGTGCACGGCTGGTACCTGGTGAATGCCGAGGGCAAAGTGCTCGGCAGGCTCGCCTCGCAGATCGCCGTGCGCCTGCGCGGCAAGCACAAGCCCGAGTACACCCCGCACGTGGACACGGGCGATTTCATCGTGGTGGTCAACGCGTCGAAGATCCGCGTCACCGGCAAGAAGGCGCTGGACAAGAAGTATTACCGGCACACCGGCTATCCCGGCGGCATCCGCGAAACCAATTTCGCCAAGCTGCAGGCGCGCCATCCCGAGCGCGTGCTCGAAAAAGCTGTCAAGGGCATGCTGCCCAAAGGCCCGCTCGGCTACGCGATGCTGAAGAAACTGAAGGTCTACGCCGCGGGCACGCATCCGCACACGGCGCAACAGCCCAAGGCTCTCGAGGTATAAGGCAAACACACATGGTCGGCGACTACTACTACGGCACGGGGCGGCGCAAGAGCGCCGTGGCGCGCGTCTTCCTCAAGCCCGGCAAGGGCCAGTTCATCGTCAACGGCAAGCCGGTGGACGAATTCTTCTCGCGCCAGACCGGCCGCATGATCGTGCGCCAGGCGCTCGAGGCGACCAAGAACGCGGCGAGCTTCGACATCATGGTCAACGTCTTCGGCGGCGGCGAGAACGGGCAGGCGGGCGCGGTGCGCCACGGCATCGCGCGCGCGCTGATCGAGTTCGATGCCGGCCTCAAGCCGACGCTGCGCACGGCAGGGATGGTGACGCGCGACGCGCGCGAGGTCGAGCGCAAGAAGGTCGGCCTGCACAAGGCGCGCCGTCGCAAGCAGTTCTCCAAACGCTGAACTTCCGGAGCGCCGCCGGAAGCGCGCCAGGCCGCCCGCGGGCGGCCTTTTTGTTTTTTGCGCGCCGCCGATGCATCATCGCCCCGTGCACCTGACCAGCAAACTGCTGAAGCTGCGCCAGCGTTTCGGCATCGCCGCGCCGCGCGTGTCCGTGCGCTCCGAGGTGGCCTGGTACCTGCGCTGGGTCGGCATGATCCTGGTGCTGGCCTGCTCGGCCGCGCTGGCCGCCTGGATGTACGACGCGGGGCGCCGTTTCGCGGGATTCGACCGCAGCGAAGTCGAGCAGGAGCTGGCCGAGGCGCGTCGCGACCTGGAATCCACCCGGGCGGAGCTGGCGCGCGTGCGCGCGGTGGCCAACGCGGCGGACGCCAGGTTGTCCATCGAGCGCACCGCGCAGCAGAAGTTCGCCCAGCAGATCCGCGGCCTGGAGCAGGAGACGGCGCGGCTGCGCGAGGAACTGGCGATCTTCGAGAGCATGCTGTCGGCGGAGTCGCGCGCCGCAAATCCGCTGTCGATCAACCGGTTTACGGTGGTGCCCGACGTCCTGCCGGGGGAGTACCGCTACCGGCTGTTGCTGCTGCTTGCGCCGGGCAACCGCCGGGACCGCGACTTCCAGGGGCGCCTCGAACTGGTGGTCAGCCTGACGGAGGGGGGCAAAAATGCTATGATGACCTTCCCTGAAAGCGGGGACCCCAGCGTGACCGCTTTCCGTTTGACTTTCAGGCACTTCCATCGCGTGGAAGGCATCTTCCGCGTGGACCCGAAAGCCAAGGTCGATAGCGTTCAGGTGCGGGTCTACGAATCGGGGTCGGACCAGGTCAGGGCGGCGCACAGCGCGACGCCCGGTTGAAGGTGAGCAGGAGGTCGGATCATGTTCAGCAAGACAGTGAAGCCGCAAAGCCGCATCGACAGCCTGATCGGCGCCACCACGCGCATCGAAGGCAACGTTTTCTTCAGCGGCGGCCTGCGCGTGGATGGCATGGTGCGCGGCAACGTGGCGGCGCTGCCCGACCAGCCGGGCACGCTGGTGGTGTCCGAGCAGGCGCGCATCGACGGCGAAGTGTCGGCCGCGCACATCGTGGTCAACGGCACCATCAACGGCCCGGTGCACGCGGCGGAAACGCTCGAACTGCAGACGGGTTCACGGGTCAGAGGTGACGTGCACTACAAGAGCCTGGAAATCCAGCAGGGCGCGGTGGTGGAAGGGCGGCTGGTGCACCACGGCGGGGTCGAGTTGAAGAACGTCGAGCTCAAGCTCGCCTCCAGCACCGACAAGCCGCGCTGAATTTGAACGCAGAGTCAACGGAGCAGCGCATGAACGCAGTCACCGAAGCAGTCACCGAAGCAGTCACCGAAATGCCGGCGCCGCTGGTCTTCTCCGACAGCGCGGCGTCCAAGGTCAAGCAACTGATCGAAGAAGAGGGCAACGCGGAGTTGAAGCTGCGCGTGTTCGTCTCCGGCGGCGGCTGCTCGGGCTTTCAGTACGGCTTCACCTTCGACGAAGTGCAGAACGAAGACGATACCGCGATGCAAAAGGCCGGCGTGACCCTGCTGATCGACCCGATGAGCTACCAGTACCTGGCGGGCGCCGAGATCGACTACCAGGAAGGCCTCGAAGGCGCGCAGTTCGTCATCAAGAATCCGAACGCCACGTCGACCTGCGGCTGCGGATCTTCGTTCTCGGCCTGAGCCGCAAAACCTAGGGCGGGTAGACAGCCCCCAGCACCCGCGCACCACGCGCCCCGGTGACCGAGGGCAGGCTCGCCGGCTTCTCTGCCAGGGCTTGCCGCGCCAGCCACGCGAAAGCGACCGCTTCCACCAGCGACGGATCGATGCCGTGCTGGGCGCTCGAATCGACGGGCATCGGCGCCAGCAGCTCGCACAGGCGGGCCATCATTGCGCGGTTGTTCACTCCGCCGCCGCACACGATCAGGCGCTGCGCTCCCCGGCAGTGACCCAGCAAGGCATTGGCCGCGCTGCGTGCCGTCAGCTCGAGCAGCGTCGCCTGGACGACCTGCGGGGGTTCACCGCCAGCCAGGCGCGCGCGCAGCCAAGTCTCGTTGAACAGCTCCCGCCCCGTGCTCTTGGGCGGCGGCAGCGTGAAATAGGGATCCTCCAGCAGCCGGGCGAGGAGTGACGGGTCGGCGCGCGCGCCCGACGCCCAGGCGCCGTCGTGGTCTACCGGGGTTCCAAGATGCAACTCGGCCCATCGGTCCATCAGGCAATTGCCGGGCCCGCAATCGAAGCCGATGACCTCGCCGCTCAACGGCAACCAGGTCAGGTTGGCGATACCCCCCAGATTGAGTACAGCCCGGTCCTCTCTGGCCGCGCGAAACGCCGCCGCGTGGAAGGCGGGGACGAGCGGCGCGCCCTGTCCGCCCGCTGCGACATCGCGGCTGCGGAAGTCCGCCACGACCCGTGCGCCGCAGAGCTCGGCGAGCAGCGCGGCATTGCCCAGCTGGATGGTGTAGCCCGCCTCGGGCCGGTGGCGCACGGTCTGCCCATGGCAGCCAATGGCTCGCAGGCCCGAGTATGGCAGCGCCGCCTGCGCCAATACATCGTCGACGGCGAGCGCGTAGGTGCGTGCAAGCGCATTGGCGCACAGTGCTGCGCGTTCGAGTTCGCTGTTTCCGGCAGCGTTCAGCGCGAGGAGTTCAGCTCGCAGCGCGGCGTCGAACGGGCGATGCGCGGAGGCGAGGATACGCGGCGCGGCGCCTGCGAAGTCGACCAGGGCTGCATCGACACCGTCGAGGCTGGTGCCCGACATCAGGCCGACGTAGAGCTCGCTGCTCACTCCAGCAGGGCGAGCGGATTGGCGGTGAGCAGCTCGAGCCTGGCGAGCAGCGGCTCCGCGTGGCGCCGGTAGGCGGCGAGTTCGGCTGCGGGCACCGGTTCGCCCGCCGGCATCGCAATGGCGTACGGATTGCGCGACTGTCCGGCAACGCGGAACTCGTAGTGCAGGTGCGCACCCGTAGCCCAGCCGGTCTGTCCGACGAATCCCACCACGTCCCCCTGCGCGACGCGCGCGCCGCGGTGGGCGCCGGGCGCGAAGCGCGACAGGTGCGCATACACCGTCGAATATTGGCCGCGATGGCGCACGATGACCAGGTTGCCGTAACCGGCCTTGGGACCCGCAAATTCGATGGTGCCGTCGCCCGACGCGCGCACGCGCGTGCCGGCCGGCGCGGCGAAATCGACCCCGCTATGCGCGCGCCAGCTGCGCAGAAACGGATGGCGGCGCATGCCGAAGCCGGAGCTGATGCGCGAATACTCCAGCGGCGAGCGCAGGAACGCCTTGCGCAGGTTGCCGCCGTCGGGCGCGTAATAGCCGCCGCCGCCCAGCGCAAGCGAATAGTGCAGAGCACGGTAAGTCCTGTCCCGGCTGGCGAACTCGGCCGCCAGCACGCGCCCCGCGTGCACCGGTCGCCCGTCGAGGTAGTACTGCTCGAACACCACGGCGAAGCGGTCGCCCTGCCGCAGTTCGCGGTGGAAGTCGATATCCCCGGCAAAGATGTCGGCGACCTGCGCTGCCACCGAGTCCGGCACGCCGGCCGCGTCCGCCGCGACGAACAACGAGCTGCTGATCACGCCCGCGCGCATCAATTGCTCGACGCGCAGCGGCGCCGCTCCCTCCATGACGCGAAAGCCCTCGCCGGCGCGCTCGACGGTGGTCAGCGTGCCGCGCCCCGACAGGTAGCTCAGGCGCAGCAATTCGCCGTCGGAGCCGACCAGTCCGGTGACCGTGTGGCCTGGGCGCAGCAGTCGCAGCGCGGGCGTGCGCGCCAGCCTGCCCACTTCGGCGTCGGCGACGCCCAGCCGGCCAAGCATTCCCGCCAGCGTGTCGCCGCGCTGGAAGCGCTCCTCGCGCAGGAACGACGCGGGCGCCGGCAGCAGCCGATCCCCGGTGCGCAAGGCGACCGGTTCGATCACCGCGGCCTCGGCCATCGGCGCCGGAATTTCCGGCGCCATGGTGGCGAACGCCGCCACCGCGACGCACAGCGCCAGGGCGGCGACAGCGACGGCGCGCGCAAGCGGCGTGTAATTCCTCATGGATCGGCTAGAATCCGTTGATATTCAGATGCCTGCGGCAGTCTAGCAAAGATCGCCGCCGAGGCACAATGCGATGCCCTCGGTCCACGAAGCCCTGCAATTGATCAAGCGCGGCAGCGAAGAGCTGATCGTCGAGGAGGAACTCGCGCGCAAGCTCGCGCGCGGAACGCCGCTGCGCGTCAAGCTCGGGCTCGATCCGACGGCGCCCGACCTGCA
>CAZVZV010000111.1:0-4756 GCA_964631735.1 uncultured Enterobacteriaceae bacterium | reverse complement strand
TCCGGACCGCCGTGGATCAGGCAGGGCTGGTTTCACGCCTATCTTCTGCTCGCACCCGCGGTGAGCGATGGCGCGGCGCGCGCGCGCATCGAAGCCGCGGTGCGGCGTCTCACGCACGGCGAGTATCGCAACTTCGAGGAGCGCGTCGATCTCGAGCGCAGCCTGGTGGCGCAATTGCAGGGCGGCTGCGAGCGCGTGGTGCTCGGCTATACCGAGCGGCGCGAGCACTACGGCAAGGAGTATTCGCAAGGGGTGGAGAATGTCGGCTATGACGCCCTCGAGGGCCTTGCGTCGGCGATTTTTCCGCGCACCGTCAAGCTGCGGGATTTTCCCTGGAACGGTTGGCTCAGCACTGCAGCACCGGCGGTACCTGCCAGCGCGTGGAATCCCGTTCTCGGCGGATTCGGTGACGCGTTCGGCCGCCTCGTGTGGTGGGCGATTGCAGACCCCGCGTTCCTGCCGTCGCCGCACGGCGGCGGGTGGATCGAGAATCGCGTCAATGTCGCGGTGGCGAAGAGCGGGCCTGGCATCGCGGTGCCGGAAGACGCATTGCTGCCAGAACAGGGCAGCGGGCGCCTGCTCGAGGTGGGACGCGGCAACACTGCCGCGACGCAGCTCGTCTACCGCGTGCGCAATTCGGCTTTTCACGACGGCTCGTCCATGTCCGTCGCGGACCTGCTCTATCCCTACGCCTTCGCCGCAGCGTGGAGCGCCGGTGCAGCGGCAGATCCAGGAGTCGCGCAGGCGACTGCGCTTGCCCGCTCGCGCCTGAAGGGCGTGCGGGTCATGCGTGTTGAGACCGAGACGCTTGCATTTGGCGAGGACAAGCTGAGTTACGACGTTCCGGTGGTTGAGGTTTACCTGGGCGCCGGATCCGGCGACGATGCGGCGACCGTGGCGCCGCCGTGGACCACGTTGCCCTGGCACCTGCTCGCGCTGTTTGAAGAGGGTGCCCGGCGCGGCTACTTCATGCTTTCGGAGTTCGATCCGGTGCGCGATGCAACGGTCGTGCGCCGCCTTGCCGGACTCGCCCGCGAATTGGAGGAGCGTGCCTTCGTTCCCCCAGCACTCGCCCGAACCGTCACCGCCGACGAAGCCCGCGCCCGCTACCGGCGGCTGCGCGAGTTCCACACCGCGCACGGGCATTGGCTGGTCACGAACGGCCCTTACTTGCTCGAGCGGTGGGACGGGAAGAAGGCGCAGCTCCGAGTGTTCCGCGACCCGAGCTATCCGAAGGGCCTCGGCAGCTTCAATACCTACGCCGTACCGCTCAAGGCGTACGTGACGCGGATCGAGCCGCGCGGCTACGGCGCGGAGGTCCATACCGAAACCGAGTGGCTCGAGCGCCTCGGGCGCGACGTGCGGATCGTGCGCGGCACGTTCGCGGCGAAGCTCGCCGAACGGATCACCGGCGCGGGAACGCTGCCGGCGCCGGTCTGCCACTACCTGCTCATCGGCCCGGACGGCTCTGTCGCGAGTGCAGGGGAGGTGCGCGGCGGCGCCACGGGCGCGTGCCGACTCGAATTCACGCGCTCTCGGGGCCGGGCTGGGCCGGGCGGCTACCGCCTGATGGTCGCCCCGGTGCTTGAGGACCACTTTGCGAACGCGCCGATCAGGATCGTGCCGTGGGAATATTGATGCCGAATAGGGGCGGGGTCTTGTGGAGCGGGGGCGGAAGGCGTTAAATAGGCTCGGCTGTTTACAGGAGGAGGGGAGTCATGGATAAGGAAGAAATTCAGCAGGAACGCCGCGGTTTTCTGAAGCAGTTCGGCGCCACCATGGGCGTGGCGGGTCTCGGGGCTGCGGGCCTGGGGTCGGTTGCAGCCTCGCGCTCAGCGCACGCGGCGGCACCCAAGGGCAACATTCCGAGCAGCCCGATCAAAGTTGGCCACATCACGTTCCTCACCGGGCCGGCAGAGCTTCTGGGCGGCCCAGGCCAGCGCGGACATATCCTCGCCCAGGAGGAGATCAACGCCCAAGGCGGCGTGCTCGGCAAGCGCAAGCTCGAGACCATCTTCGCCGATGAGGCCGCCGGGACAGACGCCAACGTGAAGGAATTCCGGCGCATGAAGCTGGCGGAGAAGATCGATCTCTTCACAGGGGTCATCTCGAGCGGCAACACCCCCGCACTCGGGCCGGTGGCGGAGGAACTGAAGGTGCTGACGCTGTTCAACGACGGCTGCACCGACTTCCTGTTCGACAAGGCGGTGCCGAACCCGAAGTACACCTTCCGGGTGACCAACATCCAGTCGGCGGACGGCGTCACTGCCGCCATCGGCGCCGCGACGCACTGGCCCAAGGCGAGGCGCATCGCCTCGATCCAGCCCGATTACAGCTACGGCCGCAACGTGTTCGAGCACTTCACGCTCGCGTTGGGCAAGCTGCTGCCCGGAGTCGAGGTGGTGTCGGAGTCCTGGCCCAAGCTCGGTACGACGGATTTCACCTCGCACATCACCAAGATCCTCTCCGCCAAGCCCGATCTGCTGGTCGCGGGCGTGTGGGGCGGTGATTACGTCGCGTTCTACAAGCAGGCGCTGCGCTATGGCCTGTTTGACAAGATGAAGGTCGCCACCACGCTCGCCTTCGGCGGCTACCCGCACGCCATCGGCAAGGATCACCCCGAGGGCGTGCTGGCCGGCGTGCACGCGAACTATCACTTCCTCTACCCGTCGGCCGAGCGCTGGCCGATCAACAAGAGCTTCGTCGAGCGCTACCACAAGCGCTGGAAGGAGTACCCGAGCTTCGAGTCCGACGGCGCCTATGTCGCGCTTTACCTGTACAAGCAGGCGGTGGAAAAGGCCAACCAGCTGGTCGGTGGCTGGCCAGACGACGACGCGATCATCGCCATGCTCGAGGGCGCGGGATACGATTCGCCGGCGGGTTATCTCTATATCCGCGCCGACAATCACCAGGGATACAAGGACGCGGTCACGGGTCTGAGCAAGAACCTGCCGGGATACGATTTCCCGGTGTGGGACTCGAGCAGCATCGTGACGATCCCGATCCGGAGCATCACTGCGCCGCCGAACTGGGCGAAACCCGGCCAGGGGCACAACGAGTCCACGGCCGCGGCCGACTGGATCAAGAAGACCTGGCCGCAAGCCAGGGCGTAGCGAAGTAGCGCGCTTCCGGGCGCGCATCCGGGGTGGCCCTGGCACCAGCATGCCAGGCCGCTCCGGCGGTGCGCGCGCGCAACAAGAAAAGCCATGGAAATCGTCGTCATCCAGGTTCTGAATTCGCTTTTCTACGCTGCGGTGCTGTTCCTCATCGCCGCCGGGCTGAGCCTGATCTTCGGCGTGATGGGGATCGTCAACATGGCGCACGGCAGCTTCTATGCGCTCGGCGCCTACGTCACCGCATGGGCGGTGGCGGCAACGGCGGCCGTGATCCCTCCGCTCGCACAGTTCATCTTCCTGCCTCTCGGGGCAATCGCGGTCGCAGTCATCGGGCTTGCGATCGAGCCCACGTTGATCCGGCGTTTCTACCGGCGGCCGGAGGAATATCAGCTGCTCGTGACCTTCGGGCTGCTGCTCGTCCTCGAGGACACCATCCACCTGGTATGGGGCGGGGCCCCGCGTACCGCGAACGTGCTGGTGGACTCCCTCGGGCTGTTTCAGATCGGGGGACTGCCCTACCCGGTCTACAACGTGGCGATGATCGGAGTCGGAATCGTCGCGGCGCTCGGTCTGTGGGCGTTCGTCTACCGCACCCGTTTCGGCGTGCTGCTGCGCGCCACCGCGCAGGATCGGCGCATGGCCGCGGCGCTCGGCATCGACGTCGGGCGGATCTACTCACTCGCTTTCGGGCTGGGCTGCTTCATGGCCGGGCTCGCCGGCGCCATCGTCGTGCCGAGCCAGGCCGCAGTGCTCGGCATGGGGGTGGAAGTGATCGTGCTTTCTTTCGTCGTCGTCGTGATCGGCGGTCTGGGCAGCCTCGAGGGCGCCCTGGTGGGCGCGCTGATCGTGAGCGCGCTCAGGACGATCACCATCCAGTTCTGGGAAGAAATCGAGCTCGCCGCGCTGTACCTGATTGCCGCGATCGTGCTGCTGATCCTGCCGACCGGCCTGTTCGGGAAGAAGGCGTGAGCGCACCGCAAGCGCCTTCGCTCGGCCGCAGGGCGGCGGCTGCCGTGGCGGTGCTCGCCGCGCTGCTCTTCGTTCCCGTTGTCACGAGCACCTACCAGACCCAGCTCCTCACTTACGGCCTGACCCTGGGGATCGCCGCGCTCGGGTTCAATCTGCTGCTCGGCTACACCGGGCTCCTGTCGTTCGGGCATTCTGCCTTCTTCGGCGCGGGCGCCTACGCGGTGGCGCTGATGATGCGCTACCTCGGCGTCACGTCGATGGAACTGTTCATCCTCGGCGGCATCGCGTTCTCGGCCGCGCTGGCGGCGCTGCTCGGAGTGGTGTGCGTGCGCCATACGCGGATCTTCTTCGCCATCCTGACGCTCGCGCTCTCGCAGGTGCTGTGGACGCTTGCCTACAAGTTCTTCTGGATCACCGGCGGCACCGACGGGCTGCGCGTGCCGTTCTCCAAGCTCACCCTTCTGGGCGGCCAGGTCACCTTCCCGGGGGCGGACGCTTTTGCGAGGTTCATCACCGCCTACTATTACTACGTGCTGGCGGCGTTCTGCGTGTGCGTGGCGCTGATGTGGCTGATCGTGCATTCCCCGTTCGGCAAGACGCTGCAGGCGATCCGCGACAACGAGACCCGCGCCCGCTTCCTCGGCGTGCGCATCTGGCGCTACCGCTGGCTC
>CAZVZV010000110.1:0-1012 GCA_964631735.1 uncultured Enterobacteriaceae bacterium | reverse complement strand
GGAGGTTGCCGATGCGACTCCGGGCGATCTGATGCTCGTCATTGCCGCTTTGAGCGCGGCGCAGGCGGAGACGGCGCTCGCCGCTGCGCGCGAATTCATGGAGCGCCGGCAACAGGTGGCCAGTACAGACGGCCCACGCCGGCCGCGGACCCTGGACTCGGCGCGCCGCAACCTGCCGCAAGCCAGCCTGGTTGCCATCTCGCTGCCCGGGGAGCACGCCGCCGCGGAGGCCATGCGGGCGCTAAAGGCCGGCCTGCACGTGTTTCTCTTCAGCGACAACGTCAGCCTCGAAGACGAAATCACCCTGAAGCGCCTTGCGCTGAAGCGGCGCTTGCTTTGCATGGGCCCGGATTGCGGGACAGCCTATATCAACGGCGTCGGGCTCGGTTTTGCGAACGTGGTCAGGCGCGGGCGCATCGGCTGCGTGGCAGCCTCGGGGACGGGCTTGCAGGCCGTCGCCTGCGGCCTCGACGCGCTCGGCGAGGGCATCTCCCACGCGATCGGCGTGGGTGGTAGGGACTTGAGTGCCGAGGTTGACGGCGCCATGACAAAACTCGCGCTCGAGACGCTCGGCGCGGATGCGGGAACCGAGTCGATCGTCGTCATCTCGAAACCGCCGGCGACCGGCGTAATGCCGGGGCTTGAGGCGGCGATCCGGTCCACCGGCAAGCCGGTTGTCGTCTGCTGCCTCGGCGCGCCCCCGCGCGTCGACGGCAACGCGCGCTGGGTGGCGACGCTGGACGACGCCGCCGGCTGCGCTGCGGCGCGACCACGAAGCGAGTCATGGACTCCGCGGGCTTTCCGGGACCCTGCGACGATCGCCAAGCGGCTGAAGGGGCTGAAGGCGAATGGCGGCGGCCTGCTCGGTCTGTACACTGGCGGGACGCTTGCCCACGAGGCGCGTCTCCTGCTGGAACCACTCGTCGGCACCGTCGTGTATGGCTCGCGCGAGAGTGGCGTCCACCGCATCATCGATCTCGGCGAGGACGAGTACACCGTCGGCCGGCTGCAT
>CAZVZV010000109.1:0-3429 GCA_964631735.1 uncultured Enterobacteriaceae bacterium | reverse complement strand
AGCACGCCGCGCTGGTTGGTCACCATCACCTTGATCGCCGACTGGTACAGCCGGCTGCTCGCCGGATCCCACTCCACGTCGATCCACTGGTCCGGCTCGTTCCTGCGCGAGCGCTCGATGTGCTTGCACTCGGCGTTGTGCACCACCAGCCCCTGGCCTTTCTTCATCGAGCCGGCGATGCCGTCGCCCGGGATCGGCCGGCAGCAGGTGGCAAGCAGCACCGCCATGCCCTCAGTGCCGCGGATCACGACCTGGGCTGCCTTGCCTCGGGTTTCCTGGGTCGCTTCCGCGCGCTTCAACAGCCGGCGCGCGACCACGGCGGCCAGCTGTTTACCCAGGCCGATGTCGGCCAGCAGTTCCTGTCTGGTGCGGCCGACGGTCTCCCGGATCACCCGCTCCCAGTTCACATCGTCGATCTCCGCCAGCGTCGCCCCCAGCCCTTTCAGCGCCTGCTCCAGAATCCGCTCGCCCAGGCTCGCGGACTCGTCGTACTGCATGGTCTTGAGAAAATGCCGGATATTGGCGCGCGCCTTTCCGGTGCGCACGTACTGCAGCCAGGCCGGGTTGGGTTTGGCGTGGCTCGCGGTGATGATCTCGACGCGTTCGCCGTTGCGCAGCTCCGTGCGCAAGGGAACCAGCTCGCCGTTCACCTTCGCCGCCACGCACCGGTTGCCGATGTCCGTGTGCACCAGGTAGGCGAAGTCCACCGCGGTCGCACCGCGCGGCAGCGACAGGATCTTGCCTTTGGGCGTGAATACATAGACCGCGTCAGGAAACAGGTCCACCTTCACGTGCTCGAGGAATTCGTGCGGGTCGCCCGACTGGTTCTGGATTTCCAGCAGCGACTGCAGCCACTGGTGGGTCTGCTTCTGCAGCTCGGTGAGCGACTCCGCGTCGTCCTTGTACATCCAGTGCGAAGCCACGCCCGCCTCCGCCAGGCGGTGCATCTGCTCGGTGCGGATCTGCGCCTCCACCGGCACGCCATAGGGGCCGATCAGCGCGGTATGCAGCGAGCGGTAGCCGTTGCTCTTGGGGATGGCGATGTAGTCCTTGAACTTGCCCGGTACCGGCTTGTACAGCCCATGCAGCGTGCCGAGCGCGAGGTAACAGGTGGCGACGTCCTTGACGATGACGCGAAAGCCGTAGATGTCGTGCACTTCGGAGAACGACAGGTGCTTCTCGATCATCTTGCGGTAAATCGAGTACAGGTGCTTCTCGCGCCCGAACACCGTGGCAGCGATGCCGGCCTCGGTGAGCTTCGCCTTGATCGCCGCCTCGACCTTGCCCACCACCTCGCGCCGGTTGCCGCGCGCCGAACGCGTCGCCTTGGCCAGCACCCGGCAGCGCGTCGGATACAGGTGGGCGAAAGCGAGTTCCTGCAGCTCGTGGAACAGCGTGTTGAGCCCCAGTCGGTTCGCGATCGGGGCGTAGATCTCCATCGTCTCGCGCGCTACGCGCCGGCGCTTGGCGGGCGGCACCGCGTCCAGCGTGCGCATGTTGTGCAGCCGATCGGCGAGCTTGATCAGGATGATGCGCACGTCGCGTGCCATCGCCAGGAGCATTTTGCGGAAGTTTTCGGCTTGCGCGTCCTCGGCGGACTGGAACTCGATCTTGCCGAGCTTCGAGAGGCCATCCACCAACTCCGCCACCGGCTTGCCGAAGGTGTCGGAGATCTGGGCCTTGGTGACCGAGGTGTCCTCCATCACGTCGTGCAGCAGCGCCGCCACCAGCGCCTGGCCGTCCAGGTGCCAGTCGGCGAGAATTTCCGCCACCGCCAGCGGGTGCGAGATGTAGGGGTCGCCGGACTGCCGGGTCTGCCCCTTGTGCGCTGCCTCGGAGAAGCGGTAGGCGTCGGCCAGGCGCGCGACGTCCGCCTTCTTCAGGTAGCCGAAGCGGCTTTCATCCAGCGTGTGTACTGCGGCCATGCGGAGAGATTACCGCAGGCCCGCCCCCCTCGGGGCGCGGCGTCTCAGCTGCTCAGGGAGTGTGCGTCGGCGTCGGCGCCGACGGGTTGCGCTTGAGCACGTCGACGCCGATCTTGCCGGCGGCGATTTCGCGCAAAGCGATTACGGTGGTTTTGTCGCGGTTGGGCTCGACCAGCGGCGAAGCGCCGGCGCCGAGCTGGCGCGCGCGGTAGGTCGCGGCGAGCGTGAGCTGGAAGCGGTTCGGGATGCGGTGCAGGCAATCGTCTACGGTGATGCGGGCCATCTATGTTTTCCTCGGGGTCCGGGTGGGGGGCTGCGCGCGCTCGGCGCGGATGATTCGGGCCAGCTCGCGCCGGGCCTTATCGAAGTCTTTGTTAATTATAGCGTATTTGAACTCGCCGGAGTGCCCTAATTCTTCCCGGGCGTTGTCCAGGCGCCGCAGGATCACGGCCTCGCTATCCTGGCCGCGCGCGCGCAGGCGTCGCTCCAATTCCTCGATCGACGGCGGCAAGATGAAGATGCTCACGCTGTCCGGGTAGAGCTTGCACACCTGCTTCGCGCCCTGCCAATCGATCTCGAGTACCAGGTCTTCACCGCGTGCGAGCGCCTGCGTGATCACCTGCCTGGAGGTGCCGTAGCGATTGCCATGCACCTCGGCGCTCTCGAGAAATTCGCCGCGCTCGCGCATGGCGAGAAACGTGGCTTCGTCAACGAAGTGGTACTCGCGGCCGTTCTGCTCCCCGGGGCGCGGCGGCCGCGTGGTGTAGGACACCGACAGCATCAGCCCGGGCTCGTCCAGCAGCAGCTTCGCGATGAGCGAACTCTTGCCGGCGCCCGAGGGCGCGGTGATGACGTAGAGCAGTCCCTTCATTCGATGTTCTGCACCTGTTCGCGCATCTGCTCGATGAGCAGCTTCAGTTCGAGGGCGCCGTCGGCGATTCTTTGGCTGGCCGCCTTGGAGGCGAGCGTGTTGGCCTCGCGGTTGAGCTCCTGCGCGAGAAAATCCAGCCGCTTTCCCGCTGCGCCGCCTGCGGCGAGAACGCGATCGACTTCGTCCACGTGCGCCGCGAGGCGCTGCAGCTCCTCTTCCACGTCGGTCTTCACCGCAAACAGCGCGAGCTCCGCCCGGATGCGCTCGTCATCCGCCGTGCCTATCGCCTCGCGCAGGCGCTCGGCGAGCCGCGCCTGGTAAGCGGCGTTGGCCTCCGGCACCAGCGGCCGGATCTCGGCCAGGCGCGCGCGCATCCCAGCGATGCGCCCGGCCACTATCGCGGCGAGCCTGGCGCCCTCGCGCGCGCGCGCGCCGCAGAGTTCGTCCACCACGCGAGTGGCAAGCGCGGCAACGGCGGTTCTGAGTTCCTCCGCGTCGAGCGCGCTGCCGGCGAGCACGCCGGGCCAGCGCAGCACGTCCCCCAGGCGCAGCGGCCCCGCCTGCGGAAATGCCTGCTGCGCCTGCTCCGCGACGCGGCGCAATGCATCCAGCGCAGCGCGATCGAGCGACTGC
>CAZVZV010000108.1:0-2258 GCA_964631735.1 uncultured Enterobacteriaceae bacterium | reverse complement strand
GGAGGACGAGGACATGATCAACGCCGGCAAGGAGCCGGTGACGATGCTCAAGGGCGGCGCGTTCTTCCACCACGCCGATTCCTTCGGCATGATCCGCGGCCGGCACCTCGATTACTGCGTGCTCGGCGCGTTCCAGGTGTCCATCGCCGGCGACCTCGCTAACTGGCATACCGGCGGCGCCGACGCGATCCCGGCGGTGGGCGGAGCCATGGACCTGGCGGTCGGCGCGAAGAACGTGCTGGTGATGATGGAGCACCTCACCAAGGACGGCAAAAGCAAGATCGTCGAGCGCTGCACCTATCCCCTCACGGGGGCGCGCTGCGTGAATCGCATCTATACCGACCTGGCGGTGATCGACGTGAAAGCCGATGGCCTTCACGTCGTCGACATCGTCGAGGGGCTGTCCTTCGAGGAACTGCAGCGCCTGAGCGGCGTGCCGCTCAGGCGCCTCGCTACTGCGGCTTGATGCCGGCCGCCTGCAGGATTTTCTTCGTTTCCTCGACTTCCTTCGCCACGAAACTGGTGAACTCGGGGATCGACAGGGTCCCAGGCTCTGTGCCGAGCTTCATCAGGCGACCTTTCAGGTCGGCACTCGCCAGCGCCGCGTTCACGTCCCGGTTGATCTTTGCCGCCACATCGGCAGGCATCTTCGCCGGCCCCCACAGGCCGACCCACAGGGTGTAATCGAATCCCGGGTAGCCCTGCTCGGCGACCGAGGGAACGTTGGGCAGCAGGGCGGAACGCTTGGCGCTCGATACGGCGAGCGCCTGCGCCTTGCCGCCGTTTACGTGGGGCAGCGCGGCGTTGAGCGGCGCCCAGTAGCAGCACACGCGGCCGCCGATGGTGTCGGCAATCGCCTCCGGGGTCCCCTTGTAGGGGATGTGCACCACATCGATGCCGGTCGCGATCTTGAGCTTTTCCAGGTTGAAGTGCGTGCCGCTGCCGATGCCCGCCGAAGAGAAATTGAGTTTTCCGGGACTCGCCTTGGCGACGTCCACAAAGTCGCGGAACGATTTCCAGCCCGCCTCCGGGCTGACGATCAGCACGTTCGGCCCGCCGCCCAGCAGCGCCAGGTTGGTGAAGTCCTTCAACGTGTCATACGGCAGGCTGGCGTAGATCCCGGGGTTCGCCGCATGCGCCGACGAATTGGCGAGCAGCGTGTAGCCGTCAGGATCGGCTTTCACCACCACCGCCGAGCCGATCGAGCCGCCGGCGCCAACGCGGTTTTCCCCCACCACCGGTTGGCCCCACATCTCCTGCAGCTTCGCCGCCACCACGCGCCCGATGATGTCGGTCGAGCTGCCGGGCGTGAAGGCGATGATCAGCCGCACCGGCTTGGTCGGGAAGTTCTGTGCATAGGCCTGCGAGGCAACGAGTGCCAGCACGGCGATCAGCAGCTTAGGAAAGCCCATCTTCCACCTCCACGTTTTCTGGTTTCAACGCGATTCCGGACGCCTGTGCCTGCTGCACCAGGAGCGCCGCAAAATCCTCATCCTGCATGCCGCGGCCGATCATAGACTGAATCAGGTCGCGGGTCGCTGCGGCAAGCGGCATCGGCACTTCGAACCTGCGCCCGGCGTCCAGACCCAGGTCCATGTCTTTCCTCAGCAACTCCGGCGTGAAAGTCACCTTGAAGTCCAGGTTGACCAAGGCCGGGGTCTTGTAGCGCGTGAACATCGAGCCCATCACGCTCTGGTTGAGGAAGTCGAGGAAGGCGTGCCGCGGCACACCCGCCTTTTGCGCCAGCACGGTGACCTCCGCGAGCGACTGCGTCACCACGCCGAGGAACACGTTGTGGCAGATCTTGACGATGCGCGCGAGCTCGCCCTCGCCCACGTAGCTTGCCGCCGGCGCGATCATCTTCAGCAGCGGCAGTGCCTCGTCGAAGGATTTCCTCGGCCCGGAGCACACGAACGAGAGCTTGCCCGCCTTGATCACCTTGGCGTTGCCCGACACGGGCGCGGCAAGGTAGTCGATGCTGCGCTTTGCCAGCAATCCGCGAAGTTCCGCCGATCCTTCGAGCGAGATCGAACTGCATTCGATCACCAGGCGCGGCTGGCTCTTCCCCGCCAGCAATTCGCTCATCACCTGCTGCACGTCTTTCCACGCCGCCACCATGCAAAAGACAATGTCGCGCCCGGCAAGCTCGGTCACGCGGTCCGCGATCTTCGCTCCGTACTGCGCCAGCGGCTCGGCCTTCGCCCGGGTGCGGTTCCAGACGAGCACTTCGGCGCCGCCCCTGGCCAGGCGCGCCGCCA
>CAZVZV010000107.1:0-1037 GCA_964631735.1 uncultured Enterobacteriaceae bacterium | reverse complement strand
GCCGCCAGTTGCAGCTGTTCCTGTCGCGCCAGAATTCGCAGATGAGCACCGCGCAGGCGAGCGCGCCGACGCCTCCGGCCGGCCCGGTGCCGGCGAAAGTGCCGCTGCGAATCACCTACCTGCACATCGGCGGCACCAGCTTCCTCGAAGGCAGGATCGGGCGGGGCGCCTACCTGGTGGGCGGGCTCGGCGCCACGCTGTTCGAGCCGGGCCTGGACGGCTTTGAGAACGAGCTGCGCCCCTCGCTGAACCTGGGTATCGGCTACCAGTTGCCGCTGGGCGAGTACGTGGCGCTGCGCTTCGAGGCGCGCGGTTATGCCACCCTGGTCAACAGCAGCAGCGGCGTGTTCTGCTCCGGGGGCTGCGTGATCTCGATCAAGGGCGACACCGTGACGCAGGGCGACGTGCAGCTGGGGCTGTCTTTCCGCTACTAAGCCGGTCTTGTCAATACAAACGTATTGACATGGTACTCAGGGCCGCCTTATCCTTGTGGGATGCCCACCACGACCAAGTCCGGCCAGCTCCAGATCCGGGTTTCGCCGGCCCAGAAGGCCGCGATCTGCCGCGCCGCTCGCCGCGCAGGGCTGGACATGTCCGCCTATGTCCTCGCCCGGCTGCTGCCGGCGCCGGCGCGCCGTTTTCAGGATCTCACCGAAGCCTGCGCGGATTCCCGGGACGCGCGCTTCGCCCTGGCGGAACTCAACTCCTGGCTGGCGAGCCTTGGCGCCGGCGAGCTGCAGGAAGCGGTCTCCTCGCCGCCCGCCCGGCTGACGCCGTATCTCGCCAATTACGTCGCCGCGATGGTGGAGGTTACCTGCGCGAAGCATGGCGTCGCTCCGCCGCCGTGGGTGCGCGCGACGGCGCCTCTCGCCGAGCCGGTGTTCGCCTCGGCGCTCATGAGCCTGCGCCTGTACCTGCTGAGCCATTCGCCGGCGCCCTTCCGGCGACGGAACATCTTCATCGACGCGAGCGTCGGTTCCCGGGTGTGAGATGGCTGCACTCGCCGACAGGGACATCCGGCGGCTCTTCGCGCTCTT
>CAZVZV010000106.1:0-2452 GCA_964631735.1 uncultured Enterobacteriaceae bacterium | reverse complement strand
GTCCAGTTGCGCGTGCGGAAGCGCTGCTCGCCGCGCTGCGCGCCGCTGAAGGTGGTGGAAAGCTCCCAGTCTTCGGCGCGCAGCACGTTGACGCAGAACACCTTGCTCTTCGCCACCGCAGCGTGCGTGGTGGCGAGCTTGTTGACGCACGCAAGCACCGTGGGCGGCTCGGCAGTGGCCGAGCAAACCGCGGTCGCAGTCATGCCGTAGCGGTGCCCGCCGTGCGCGGCGGTGATAATGTTCACCGCGTGCGCCAGGCTGCGCATGCCGAGCTTGAACTGGTCGGCGTTGACCGGCTTGTTCACGCACGCGATTATTGCACGCTGCCTACGCAGCCTTTGCCGGGAGTCGAGCATGACGGATCACGGGTTTTTGCACCAGGCGCTGGTCTATCTCGCGGCCGGCGTCATCGCCGTGCCGGTGTTCAAGCGCCTGGGCCTGGGCTCGGTCCTTGGCTTTCTCGCCGCCGGCATGGCAATCGGCCCCTGGGGACTGGCCCTGGTTTCCGAACCTCAGGCCATCCTTCGATTTGCGGAATTCGGCGTCGTGCTGTTGCTGTTTCTCGTCGGCCTCGAACTCAATCCGCAGCGACTCTGGCAAATGCGCCGGCCGATCTTCGGCATGGGCGCGCTGCAGGTTCTCGCCACCATCGCGGCCGTGGCCGCGGCCGGCTGGGCATTCGGCGTGCCGCCCATCGTCGCGCTGGTGGCAGGCATGGGGTTCGCGATGTCCTCCACTGCGATTGCGCTTGCCACGCTGCAGGAGAAGCGCCTGCTCGGCACGCCAGGGGGGCAGGCCAGTTTTTCCGTGCTGCTGTTCCAGGACCTCGCGGTGATCCCGCTGATGCTGCTCCTCGCGCTGCTGGCGCCGGAATATTCGCGCGGCAGCCTGGACTGGATGGCGCTGGCGCGCGCCGGCGCGATGATCGCGCTGCTCATCGCCGCAGGACGCTACGGCCTGCGGCCCCTGCTGCGCGTCATCGCCGGCACCGGCCAGCGCGAGATTTTCGTCGGTTTTTCATTGCTGCTGGTGCTTGGCGTCGCGGCCCTGATGGAACTCGTCGGATTGTCGATGGCGCTCGGCGCCTTCCTTGCCGGGGTAATGCTCGCCGATTCGGAATATCGGCATGAACTGGAACTCGACATCGAACCGTTCAAGGGACTGCTGCTCGGGCTGTTCTTCATCGCGGTCGGCATGTCGGTGGACTTGGGGCTTTTCGTGCGCGCGCCGCTTCTGGTCCTCGGCCTCGCGGCAGGCGTGGTGGTGCTGAAGATCCTGTTGCTCTATCCCATTGCGACGACGTTCGGCTATTGCGGGCGCGCTGACGCGACTTTGTTCGCAGTCGGACTGTCGCAGGTCGGCGAGTTTGCCTTCGTGCTGTTTGGCGCGGCCGGCCAGCTGCTGCCGCAGCCAATGCTGGACGTGCTGAACGCCGCCGTGGCCGCCTCGATGCTGAGCACGCCGCTGCTGGTGATGCTCTACGAGCGGGTGCTCGCGCCACGCTTCACCCGCACCGAGTCGCGTCCCGCCGACCGCATCGACGAGCAGCGCTCCGTCATCGTCGCCGGCTTCGGCCGCTTCGGCCAGGTGGTGACGCGCGTGCTGCGCACGATGCGCATCGACGCCACCGTCATCGACCACGACCCCACGCAGATAGATCGCGTACGCCGCTTCGGCTGGAAGGCTTACTACGGCGACGCCACCCGCCTCGACCTGCTGCGCGCCGCGGGCGCGGCGCACGCGAGTTTGCTGGTGGTGGCTATCGACGATCCGGCGGCCGCGATGCGTGCCGTGCGCCTGGTGCGGCAGCACTTTCCGCAGCTGAAGATCCTCGCGCGCGCACACAGCCGCACCGATGCCTATGAATACGTGGCACTGGACATTCCCAGCGTGCGCGAAACTTTCGGCGCCGCGCTGGATGCCGCGAAGCAGGCGCTGGCGCTGCTTGGGCGCTCGCCCGAGGACGCGTACCGTGCAGCGGAGGAATTCCGGCGCTATGACGAGGCGGCGCTGGTGCGCAGTGCGCCCCACCGGAAGGACGTCAAGCAGCTGATCGCGCTGTCGCTCAAGGAGCGCGAGAACCTCGATCAGCTGCTGGCCAGCGAGGCGGCCACCAGCGTCGGGCGAAACAAGCAACCTAGCGGCCCTTGAAGGAAGGCTTGCGCTTCTCGTTGAAGGCGCGCACGCCTTCCCTGCGATCCTCGGTGTCGACCAGGCGGCTATAGGCCTCGATCTCGAAGCGGTAGCCGGTGAGGAGTTCCATCTGCAATCCGTAGTGGATGGACTTCTTCGCCTGGCGCACAGCGAGCGGGGCGTTGTCGGCGATCTGTCGAGCGGTGTCGAGCGCATCTGCCAGCGTTTTCCCGGGCTCGCATACCCGGTTGACCAATCCCCAGTCCGCGCCCTCCTCCGCGCTGAACGCGCGCGCGGTGAGGATCAGCTCTTTCGCGCG
>CAZVZV010000105.1:0-1339 GCA_964631735.1 uncultured Enterobacteriaceae bacterium | reverse complement strand
GCGAAACGCGGCCCGGCCTGGCCCGGCCGACTGCGGGCCCTCGCTCATGGCTCCCTCCGAAGAAAAGCCGCCTATTGCCCGGCGATGAAGCCGGCCGCCTTCATCAGGGCGATGTGGCGCGCTTCCTCGCGCGCCACCCAGCTCGCGTACTCCGCTCCTGCCAGCGCCGTCGTGTTGAAGGCGCCCTCTTCCATCAGCTTCTGCCACTCCGGCGCCGCCATCACCTTCTTGAACAGGTCGGTGTAGTACTTGACGTGTTCGGGCTTGACGCCCGGCGCCATGAAAATGCCGCGCAGCATCAGGTAGTCGACATCGAGGCCGGCGTCCTTGCAGACGGGAATGTCGTACCACGACATGGTGGTGGTGACCTTTTCCTTGTACGGCAGCCGCTTCAGGTCAAACACGCACAGCGGCCGCAGATTGCCGGCACGCCACTGCGCCACGGCCTCGATCGGGTTGTTCACCGTCGAGTCGACGTGCCCGCCGACCAGTTGCGTCGCCACCGCGCCGCCACCCTTGAACGGGATATAGGTGAACTTGGCCCCCGTCTTCTGCTCGATCGCGGCGGTGATGATCTGGTCTTCCTGCTTGGCGCCGGTACCGCCCATCTTCATCTTGCCGGGACCCGCGCTCTTCGCCGCGTCGATGAACTCCTTCGGCGTTTTGTAGGGCGTCGTGGCGTTGACCCACAGCACGAAGTTGTCCAGCGCCAGCATCTGCACCGGGGTCAGGTCGCGCCAGTTGAACGGCACGCCCGTGGCGAGGGGCGTGGTGAACAGGTTGGACAGCGTGATGATGATCTTGTGCGGGTCGCCGGCGGCGCTTTTCACGTCGAGAAAGCCTTCGGCCCCAGCGCCACCCGCCTTGTTGATCGGCAGGATCGACTGCTTCATCAGGCCGTGCTTGACGACGATGCCCTGGATGGCGCGCGCCATCTGGTCGGCGCCGCCGCCGGTGCCGGCGGGGATGATGAACTCCACGTTCTTGGTAGGCTCCCAGGCCTGCGCCTGCGCCGCGATGGGAACCGCAAGCGCCGCTGCCAGCGCAAGAGTGCTGCTGAAAAGGCGTGTCATGACTCCTCCTAAGTGATTCTTCCTCCGCCGCGCACCATTCTTCATGGGATCTGGTGCCGCCCAGGCCATTCTGATTCTCCCCAACCACATCGGGCCTTGACCGCGATCAAGACTTGCGTTGTTCGGCCTCCGCCTCGACACGTGCCTCGGGCTGCTTGCGCTTCGCGAGCCAGGTGCCCGCCGCAACCACGATCGCCGCGCCGATCGCGCCAGCGACCAGCGCCACCTTGACGTCCCCGAGCGTCGGGTTGCCGTCGTTGAACTGG
>CAZVZV010000104.1:0-9819 GCA_964631735.1 uncultured Enterobacteriaceae bacterium | reverse complement strand
CAGCGCCCCTTCGACGACCCCGACCGCCTGGATTGGCACTACACGCCGCGCAGCCGCAATGGCGTGTCCTTCAAGGATCTGGATGCCAAGGCCCGCGAGAACGTGCACGCGCTGCTGCGGCAAGCGCTCTCTGCGTCCGGGCACCGCAAGATCGTCAACATCATTGAACTCGAGATCGTGCTGCGCGAGCTGGAGACCTTCGGCCTGATGCGCGACCCGGAGAAGTACCACCTCACGGTTTATGGTGAGCCGCGCCGCACTTCTGCCTGGGGCTGGCGTTTCGAAGGACACCATCTTTCCTTCAATTTCACACTCGCCGGCGACAGGCTGGCGGTGGATACTCCGAGTTTCCTCGGCGCCAATCCGGCGACGGTGCCCAAGGGCCCGAAGAAGGGCCAGCGCGTCCTCGCCGAAGAAGAGGACGAGGCGCGGGCGCTGCTCGCCTCGTTGGGGAAGACGGCGATCTTCGACAGCCGGACCTTCGGCGAGATCGTCACCCGCAACGAGGCACGCGTCGACCCGCTCGAGCCCGTCGGCGTGCCGGCCAGCCGCATGACCGAAGTCCAGCGCACGCAACTCCTCAAGCTGATCGAGGTGTACGCAAAGACCTTCGAGCCAGGCCTCGCCGCGGCACGCATGGCGCGCGTGCACGAAGGCGGCATCGACGCCATCCGCTTCGGCTGGGCGGGTTCCACGGAGCGCGGCCGGCCGCACTACTACCGGGTGCAGGGCCCGCAGTTCCTCATCGAGTACGACTGCTCGCAGAACGACGGCAATCACATCCATACGGTGTGGCGCGATTTCAGGGGCGATTTTGGCAGGGACCTGTTGCGCGAACACTACGCCGCCGTGCGCGGTACGGGGCATCGTCATTAGTCACCCGCAATCCGAGGCTGAATCCTCCTACGCCTGGCTGCGGCTTGCCGCCTCGCTCGCGTTGATGACGTTGGGCGCCGCTGGCATGTACACCGTGACTGTGGCGCTGCCGCCGGTGCAGGCGGAGTTCGGTGTCGCACGTTCGGATGCTTCCCTCCCCTACACCTTGACCATGATTGGCTTCGGCCTGGGCGGCATCCTGATGGGGCGCCTGGCCGATCGCTTCGGCGTCATCGTCCCGCTGTTGATCGGCACGTTCTGCCTCGGCCTCGGATTCGTTGCAGCGGGCTACGCGCAAAGCCTGTGGCAGTTCGCGCTCGCACAAGGCCTGTTGATCGGATTCCTCGGCTGTTCCGCCACCTTTGCGCCGCTCGTTGCGGACACCTCGCTCTGGTTCAACCGGCGGCGCGGCATCGCGGTGGCGATCTGCGCCAGCGGCAACTACCTCGGCGGTGCGTTGTGGCCGCCGGTGGTGCAATATTTCTTCGATGGCGTTGGCTGGCGCCAGACGTACATCGGCGTGGGCATGTTCTGTATCGCGGCGATGCTGCCGTTGTCGCTGGTGTTTCGCCGTAGGCCACCTGCACTTGCTTCGTCTGCCTCCGGCGCGATGGCCAAAGGCGCGCCGCACTCACTGGGGTTGCCTGCGCCGCTGCTGCTCGGCCTGCTGTGCACGGCGGGCGTCGCCTGCTGCGCCGCCATGTCCATGCCGCAGGTGCACATCGTCGCCCTGTGCGGCGACCTCGGCTTCGCGGCGGCGCGCGGCGCCGAGATGCTTTCTCTGATGCTCGGCTTCGGCATCGTCAGCCGCCTGGCCTCGGGATGGATCTGCGACCGCATCGGCGGCCTGCGCACGCTGCTCCTCGGCTCCACGCTGCAGGCCATCGCACTGGCGCTGTTCCTGCCCGCCGAGGGCCTGACCTCGCTCTATCTCGCCTCCGCACTGTTCGGCCTGTTCCAGGGCGGCATCGTGCCCTCCTACGCCATCATCGTGCGCGAGTACTTCAGTCCGAAAGTTGCGGGGACCACCGTCAGCATCGTGCTCACCTCGACGCTGTTCGGCATGGCCCTGGGCGGGTGGATGTCCGGGGTGATCTTCGACCTCACTGGTTCCTACCGCGCGGCGTTCCTCAACGGCATCGGCTGGAACCTGCTCAACATCGGGATCGCCGCGGCGCTGCTGTGGCGCGCCCGAAAGCGGATATATTCACCCATCGTCTGAACGGAGAATCGAATGGACAAGCGTGGCCACAAGGAACGGTTCGAGCAGGGTTTGAAGACGCGGCGCGACGTGCTCGGCGCCGAGTACGTGGACAAGGCGATGGCCGCGTCCGACGATTTCAACAAGCCCTTCGTCGACCTGCTCAACACCTATTGCTGGAACGACATCTGGAACCGGCCGGGCCTGGACCGCAAGACGCGCTCACTGCTGAACCTGGCGATGCTCTCGGCGCTGGGCAAGGAGCACGAGTTGAAGCTGCACATCAATGGCGCATTGAATAACGGCCTCGCTAAGGAACAGATCCGCGAAGTGTTCCTGCAGGTGGCGATCTACTGCGGCGTGCCTGCCGCGGTGGTGGCTTTCCGTTGCGCCAAGGAAGTGTTCAAGGAACGCGGCATCTGATGGTCGTCGGAATCGCTCGGGCGGCGGCGCTCTAGAAAAGATCGTTGAGTGCCACGCCGACACCGAGGGTGGTTTGCCGCCAGTTGTAGTCGATGAGGCTCTCGCCGTAGCCGGAGAACAGCTGGACGTAGCCCCGCAAAGGCCCGAGCCAGCGCGGGCCGGTCCAGTTGGCTTGCACCGCACCCTCGCCCCCCCGCAGCATGACGTTGAAGCTGTGCCCGTGCCACTTGACCAGCATGGTCAGGTCGCCGTGACCGAGGAACTTCGTGATGTCCGGGTTGTCGTCCTTGGCCGGATCTTCCTTGATCCGCGACCACGGCCGCAGCATCATCGCAAAATTGCCGCGCTCAAAACCGAACTGGCCGATGACGCGGTTCCAGCTGCGGGAGAGCGGTTCCGCGCGGCCGTTGGACTGGTGGTTGAGGGACACGCCAGCCAGGCGCCAGCGCAGGCCGAAAATCTCGGTCCGCGGATCGAACATGACGATCGCCTCGGGACTGTAGTTGGTCTCCCGGAACGGCCGCGAGGCTTCCGCGTTGTAGACCTGCCACTGGCTTTGCTGCGTATAGGCGAACCAGACTCCCAGTCGCCGTTCAAAAGCGCTCGCCACGCGCGCCTTGAAGCTCAACTGGAACTTCGCCTCGATTTCCTCGATCGCCTGGCCTGACGTGCCCGGGTTGGCAGTCCCCGCGAACGGGGTGGAATTGACCCGATCCGTATAGCGCACCGGCAGGAGGTAGTTCGGCTGGTACAGGCTGAGGTCTATCCTGGCGCTGTCCGGATCCAGCGCCCAGGCCTCCCCGAGCAGCGACGCATCTTTCGATGCCACCGGCGGATCCTGCCGCGGAGCCGAGGCCTTGTCGTAGCACGCCAGGCGTTCCGCTTCCGCGAGGATATCGGCGCAACTGGCGAACGCCCCGCGTTCGAGCTGGGCGATCCCCGGGGAGATTGCGGCGAAGGCGCATGCCAGCAGAATACCGGCGCGCGCAAAAAACCTCCTGGTCACGCCGCGTGGCGTTCGTTCGTCCGAAACAGGGTGTCCATCTCGCGCCTCAGCCTGACCGCGGTCACGTTCTCGTCGATCGCCACGTCGGACCAGCGCAGCGCCTGGCCCGCGGCAACGGGCTTCAACAGTTTCCAGCCGTGCGCGAGGCCAAGCGGCAGGCAACCCTGGGCGAGAGAGTCCTGCGCCGGCATCAGTTTGCCGACCACCGTATAGCCGCCTTCGCCGTCGAGAATTTCCCCGGCCTTGAGCGCGCGCTTTGCGGTCGCGACGGCGTCGGCGCGAAAACCGGTAGCACAGCCGGTTGGCTCGCCTCGCAAACCCACCGAGGCGACCGAGATACCCAGCTCCAGTCCGATCAGGTGCCAGCGCTTGTACAGGCAGGCGTAGCGTCCGCTGTCGTCAGTCTTCACGCCGTACTCGGCGAAGCAGCGGCGGATGTACTCGCTTTCGCCCTCGAAGGCGACCCATACCCCGAAGCGGATGTCGTATTCGATCGGCGTGCCGTCGGGCTGCAGCGAGGACACCACTTCCACCTGCCCCTTGTGGTGCAGCACGCCGCCTTCGCCGCGCGGGCGCATGAGGTTCGGGATCTGGTCGACGCTGCCCGCCGGATACGTCAGACCGCCCGGCGCCGGCGTGAGTCCGGTGGCGTTGCACACCGCGCTCGTCTCGATGGCGGGTTTCGAGCCGTCGAGGAATGAATTGAACATTTTCGGGTTCAGGCCGCCGATCTTCGCCTGCTCCGGCGTCAGCCCGTAGTAGCCCCATACCGTTTCGGGCGTGGATTGAGCGAAGTGCGGCTGCCACTTGTGCCCGCGTCCCGCCGCCACCACCGGAAAACCCGCGGCGCGTGCCCAATCCACGAGGTCGCAGATCAGCGCTGGCTGGTCGCCGTAGGCGAGGCTGTACACCACGCCTGCCGCCGCGGCCTTCCTCGCCAGCATCGGGCCGCAGAAGCAATCGGCTTCCACCGTCACCATGATTACGTGCTTGCCGTGGCGGAAGGCCTCCAGGACATGGTCCACCGCTGCTACCGGGTTGCCGGTGGCCTCGATGATGATCTCGATCTCCGGATGTGACACCAGTTTGCGCCAGTCCTCGCTGATCGGGGGAATACGCCCTTCGTCCCAGCCGACCCGTTTCAGGTTCTCACGCGCGTTCGGCGGATTCAGGTCCGCGATGCCCACCAGCTGCACGCCCGGCGTCCTCGGCAGCTGGGCGAGGTACATCGTCGCGAACTTTCCGGCGCCGATCAGGCCGATGCGGATCGGCTTGTCCTTCCTCTCGAGCAACTTCGCGTACAGGTTCATGCGGCTTTCAAGCTCCCCTGCAGCTCTTCTGCCGGAGTTCCGTCCTTCCAGGGCAGCGGCACCTCGTAGTGCTTAAGCAGGCAGTCGTCGGGCAGGCAGCGGATCGGCGTGAAATCGCGGTGCGCGATGTAGCCCGGTCGCTTGAAGCGCCGGATGTGGTTCGACACCGCGCACAGCGACAGGTACACGCTGACCCGGTTCCAGGGAGACAGATTGGAACTCGAAGCGTGCACCAGGCAGCCATGAAACAGGATCATCGATCCCGGTGGACCTTTCGGCGCCACGATGCCGCCGCGATCGACCATGCTCCTGACAGTGTCGTGGTTGATGGTCCAGAGGGGATAGCTGGTCGTGCTGGTGTCGTGTTGCGCGTCCAGCACGCCCTGCTTGTGGCTGCCCGGGATGAACATCAGCGGGCCGTTGAATTCGTTCACCTCGTCCAGGAAGATCGCCACGTTCATCGCGCGCGCCGCGGGCATCTGGTCGTCGTTCACCCAGGTGCCGTAGTCCTGGTGCCACTGCCAGACGTCGCCATCGAAGGCCTGCTTGCCGTTGATCTTGAACTGGTGCATGTACACGTCTTCGCCGAACAAGGCCTTGATCGGCTCGACCATGCGCGGATGGCGCGCCAGCTTGGCGAAGGGGTAGCTGTACAGGTGTGCGGCGAAATTGGTTCGCACCACGTCGCCGGTCTTCTCGCGCACATTTTCCGGGCGGCGCTGCGCGTACAGGGCCGGAACCTCGTCGGTCAGAACCTTGATCTCTGCCCGCGTGAACAGACCGGGAAAGAATAGATAGCCCTCGCGCTCGAACTGCTCGAGCTGGGCGGCTTCAAGTCGCATAGTCCCTCCTGCCAAAAAAGGGGTCTGACCCTATTTTTTGCCTTTTTCCACAATCTGGAAGAATACCTCGTCGGACTTGATCATGCCCAGCTCGTAGCGCGCGCGTTCTTCCAGCGCGTCGAGGCCCTGCTTGAGATCGCGCACTTCGGCATCCAGCGCCTGGTTCCTGACCTGCAGCAACTCGCTCTTGCCGCGCTGCGCCTCCAACTGGCGGTCCACTTCCCACACTCGCACCCATCCGCCCTTGCCCAGCCACAACGGGACCTGGATGAGGAGGATGAGCGCGCCGAGGATGCCGGCCAGGATTTTCACGTCAGCGCAGGCGGGCGTAGACCTCGCGGCCCGGATAGCTCACCGAATCGCCCAGGTCCTCCTCGATGCGCAGAAGCTGGTTGTACTTGGCCACGCGGTCCGAGCGCGACACGGACCCGGTCTTGATTTGCAGCGCATTGGTGCCCACCGCGATGTCGGCGATGGTGGTGTCCTCGGTCTCGCCCGAACGGTGCGAGATCACCACGCCGTAGCCCGAGCGTTTGGCGAGCTCGATGGCGGCGAAAGTCTCGGTCAGCGTGCCGATCTGGTTCACTTTCACCAGGATCGCGTTGGCCACGCCCTGGCGCACGCCCTCGCGCAACAGGCGCGTGCTGGTGACGAACAGGTCGTCGCCCACCAGCTGCAGTTTCTTGCCGAGCCTGCCGGTGAGCAGCTTCCAGCCTTCCCAGTCGTCCTCCGCCATGCCGTCTTCGATCGAGACGATCGGGTAGCGGTCGGCGAGGTTGGCCAGATAGTCGGTGAAGCCGGCCGCGTTGAGCTTCAGCCCCTCCGCCTGCAGCACGTAGCTGCCGTCCTTGCAGAACTCCGAGCTCGCGCAATCCAGCGCCAACGCCACCTCCTGCCCCGCGCTATAGCCGGCTTTGTCGATCGCTTGCAGGATGAGCTCGATGGCGGCGGCGTGGTTTGGCAGCTTGGGCGCGAAACCACCCTCGTCGCCCACCGCAGTGGACATGCCTTTGCCGTCGATCAGTTTCTTCAGTGCCTGGAACACCTCGGCCCCGCAGCGCAGTGCCTCGCGGAACGACTGCGCGGCAATCGGCACGATCATCATTTCCTGCATGTCCAGGTTGTTGTTGGCGTGCGCGCCGCCGTTGATCACGTTCATCATCGGCACCGGCATCTGCATCGGTCCCGAACCGCCGAAATAGCGGTACAGCGGCAACCCTGCCTCCTCCGCCGCGCTCTTGGCCACCGCCATCGACACCGCCAGCAAGGCATTGGCGCCCAAGCGCGATTTGTTTTCGGTGCCGTCGAGCTCGATCAGGGTCTTGTCGATGAACGATTGCTCCGAGGCATCCAGCCCGACGATCGCCTCCGAAATTTCGGTATTGACGTGCTCCACCGCGCGCAGCACCCCTTTGCCGCCGTAGCGCTTGGCGTCGCCGTCGCGCAGCTCGATCGCCTCGCGGCTGCCAGTGGAGGCGCCCGAGGGCACCGCGGCGCGGCCCATGGAGCCGGATTCGAGCAGCACGTCGGCTTCGATGGTGGGATTGCCGCGCGAGTCGAGGATCTCGCGGGCGACGACGTCGACGATGGAGCTCATGGGAGTCTCGCTGCCTTGGCTAGTGTTTGACCTGATTTTCCGCGAAGCCCGAATTCTTCACCAGCCGGTCCAGACCGGCCAGCGTCTCGAGCAGTTGCTGCATCAGCCCGAGCGGCCAGGCGTTCGGGCCGTCGGACAGCGCTTTTTCAGGATTCGGGTGCGTTTCCATGAACAGGCCCGAGATGCCGCTTGCCACCGCGGCGCGCGCCAGCACCGGGATGAATTCGCGCTGCCCGCCCGAGGAGGTGCCCTGCCCGCCAGGCAACTGCACGGAGTGCGTGGCATCGAACACCACCGGGCAGCCGGTGGCGCGCATGATGGCGAGCGAGCGCATGTCCGAAACCAGGTTGCCGTAGCCAAATGAAAAGCCGCGCTCGCACACCAGGATGTTGTCCTGGCCGCTCGCCTCGCGCGCCTTGTCCACCACGTTCTTCATCTCCTGCGGCGAAAGGAACTGGCCCTTCTTGATGTTCACCGGCTTGCCGGCGGAGGCTGCCGCCTGGATGAAGTCCGTCTGGCGGCAGAGGAACGCAGGAGTCTGCAGCACGTCCACCACCGCCGCCACTTGCTTCACCTCGTCCTTGTCGTGGATGTCGGTGAGCACCGGCACGCCGACCTGGCGCTTCACTTCAGCCAGGATCGCCAGGCCCTGGTCCATGCCCAGGCCGCGGAACGACTTGCTCGAACTGCGATTGGCCTTGTCGTAGGAAGATTTGAAGATGTAGGGCACGCCGAGGCGCGCGCACATTTCCTTCAGGCGGCCGGCGGTCTCGACCTGCAATTCGCGCGACTCGATGACGCAAGGACCGGCGATCAGGAACAGCGGCTGGTCCAGGCCGACCTCGAATCCGCAAAGCTTCATGCCGCGACGACCGAAAGCGGCCCTCCGGACGAGGAGCGCACCCGGGCGCGCCGCTCCAGCGCCGCCTGCATGAACGCCTTGAACAGCGGATGACCCGCGCGCGGCGTGGAGGTGAACTCCGGGTGGAACTGGACCCCGTAGAAGAACGGGTGCGCGGGCAACTCCATCATCTCGGGCAGCTGCTCGCTGGGCGTGCGCGCCGACACCTTGTAGCCCCTCGCCTCAAGCTGCGGCACGTAGACGTTGTTCACTTCGTAGCGGTGCCGGTGGCGCTCGTTCACTTCCGCACCGTAGATCCGCCAGGCGAGCGTGCCCGGCTCCACCGGCACCTTCTGCGCGCCCAGGCGCATGGTGCCGCCCAGCTCGGAGGCTTCCGTGCGGCGCTCGATGCGCCCGGTGCGGTCGAGCCACTCGGTGATCAGCGCCACCACCGGATGCGGGGTGTCGGGGTCGAATTCGGTGCTGTTGGCGCCCGACAGGCCGCAGACATTGCGCGCAAATTCGATGGTCGCCAGCTGCATGCCGAGGCAGATGCCGAGGTAGGGGACGCCGTTTTCCCGGGCGAAGCGGATCGCCGCGATCTTGCCTTCCGTCCCCCTCTTGCCGAAACCGCCCGGCACCAGGATCGCGTCCATCTTTTCCAGCATTGCCGTGCCGCTGCGCTCGACCTCTTCCGAATCCACGTAGTGGACTTTCACGCGGCTGCGCGTATGGATGCCGGCGTGGTTCAGCGCCTCGTTGAGCGATTTGTACGAATCCTGCAGGTCCACGTACTTGCCGACGAACGCAACGTCGGCCTCGTGCTCCGGGTGCTCCAGCGCGTAAACCAGCTTGCTCCACGCCGACAGGTCGGCCGCGCGCGCCAGAATCTGCAGCTTGTGGCAGACAATTTCGTCGAGCATCTGATCGTGCAGCATCATCGGGATCTTGTAGATCGAGTCCACGTCCCAGGCCGAGATCACCGCCTCCTTCTGCACGTTGCAGAACAGCGCGATCTTGCGCCGCTCGTCGTCGGGCAGCGGCCGGTCGGCGCGGCACAGCAGCACGTCGGCCTGGATGCCGATCTCGCGCAGCTCCTTCACCGAGTGCTGCGTGGGCTTGGTCTTGATTTCACCGGCGCTGGCGATGTAGGGCACCAGCGTCAGGTGGATGTAGCAGACATTGTTGCGGCCGAGGTCGAGACCCATCTGGCGGATCGCCTCGAGGAACGGCAGCGACTCGATGTCGCCGACCGTGCCGCCGACCTCGACGATCGCCACCTCGGCGTCGCCGGCGCCCTTCTTGATGAAGGCCTTGATCTCGTCGGTGATGTGCGGGATCACCTGCACCGTGCCGCCCAGGTACTCCCCGCGGCGTTCCTTCTTGATCACCGACTCGTAGATCTGGCCGGCAGTGAAATTGTTGCAGCGGCGCATCCGTGTGCTCTGGAAGCGCTCGTAGTGCCCGAGGTCCAGGTCGGTCTCTGCCCCGTCCTCGGTGACGAATACTTCGCCGTGCTGAAACGGGCTCATGGTGCCCGGATCGACGTTGATGTAAGGGTCCAGCTTGATGTTGGTGACGCGGATGCCGCGCGATTCGAGGATCGCGGCGAGGGAGGCGGCGGCGATGCCTTTCCCCAGAGAGGAAACTACACCACCGGTTACAAAAACATACTTAGTCATTTACCCACGGCGTGTAGGGATGGAGGAGTCTACAGGAAGTC
>CAZVZV010000103.1:0-24247 GCA_964631735.1 uncultured Enterobacteriaceae bacterium | reverse complement strand
CCGGCGACGGCGCAGGCCAGCAGCAGCGTGGCGAAAAAATTTCCTGGGACGGGCGTCATGGCTGGTCTCCGTTGATTGCGCGCCGCTTGCGGTCCGGGCTAGGGTTGCGACAGCGCGCTGGAGAGCAGCTTGGCGGTGATGTCGACGATCGGCACGACGCGATCGTAGGCCATGCGCGTCGGCCCGATGACGCCGACAGTGCCGACCACTTCGCCGCCCACCTTGTAGGGCGCGGTCACCACGCTGACTTCGTCGGGCGCGGTGACGCCGGATTCGCCGCCGATGAAGATCTGCACGCCTTCGCCGCGCAGCGACAGGTCGAGGATCTGCACCAGCGTGGTCTTGTGCTCGAAAAGCTCGAATAACTGGCGCATGCGGCCCATGTCCTGCGACAGGTCCTGCGCCGCGAGCAGGTTGCGCTCGCCCGAGATGACGTAGGGCTCGCTGCCCTCGGACACCGCGCGATCGCCGGCCTCCAGCGCGGCGCTCATCAGCTGCATCATGTCCTGGCGGATCTGGTGCAGCTCCTCGCGCAGGTGCTGGCGCACCTGTTCGAAGCTCTGCCCGGAGTAGTTCTGGTTGATGAAGTTCGCCGCCGACACCAGCTCGGCGGGCGAGTAGTCGCGCTCGGTGAACAGCACCCGGTTCTGCACGTCGCCGTCCTGCGTCACCACGATCAGCAGCACGCGCTTTGGCGACAGGCGCAGGAACTCGATCTGGCGGAAGGCGAGCGCGCGCCGGCGCGGCGTCATCACCACGCCGGCAAATTGGGTCAGCTGCGACAGCAGCTGCGAGGCCGACTGGATGGCGCGCTGCGGGCTGTCGGGGTGCAGCTGGTCCTCCAGCTGGTGCAGCTCGCCCGAGCCGAGCGCCTTTATCACCAGCAGCGTGTCGACGAAGAAGCGGTAACCGGCCGGTGTCGGCACCCGCCCGGCGGAGGTGTGCGGGCTGGAGATGAAGCCCAGCTCCTCCAGGTCCGACATCACGTTGCGGATGGTGGCCGGCGACAGGTCCAGCCCGGAATGCCTGGACAGCGTGCGCGAGCCGACCGGCTGGCCCTCGGCGATGTAACGCTCGACCAGCGTCTTCAGCAGCAGCTGCGCGCGTTTGTCGAGCATGCGGTGCATTTTACACATGCGGTTAGAATGCCGCGATGCCAAACGCCGCGTTTCGCCGCGTTGCGCTGATCGGCAAGCACACGGCGGAAATCGCCGAATCGCTGCGCGAGCTGCGCGAGCTGCTGCGCGGCCGCGGCTGCGAGGTACGCGTGGAGCGCGATACCGCAGCGCGCATCGGCGAAGCGGAGGGCGCGGCGAGCTACGACGAGATCGGCGCCTTTGCCGACCTCGCCATCGTGCTGGGCGGCGACGGCACCATGCTCGCGGCGGCACGCCACCTGGCGCGCCACAAGGTGCCGCTGGCGGGCATCAACCAGGGGCGCGTCGGCTTCATGACCGACATCGCGCTGAAGGACATCCGCAGTTCGGTGGGCGCGATCCTCGACGGCAAGTACACCATCGAGGAGCGCGCGCTGCTGGAGGCCGAGATCACGCGCGGCGGCGAGAGCCTGCTGCGCACCGTGGCGCTGAATGAGGCGGTGGTCGGCAGAGGCGCGCAGGGGCGCCTCATCGAGGTCGAAGTGCGCATCGACGGCGAGTACGTCTATGCCCTGCGCGCCGACGGCCTGATCGTCGCCACGCCCACCGGTTCCACTGCCTACGCGCTCTCGGCCCACGGCCCGATCCTGCAGCCGGGAGTGGCGGCCTTCGCGCTGGTGCCGCTCAACCCGCACGTGCTCTCGGCGCGGCCGGTGAGCGTCAGCGACCGCAGCACCATCGAGATCGCGCTGCTGCGCGCGGTGGACGCGCGGGCGCACTTCGACGGTTTCGCCCTCACCGACATGGCCGAAGGCGACAGGCTGGTGCTCAAGCGCTCGGCGGATGCAGTGCGCTTCGTGCACCCGCCGGGCTACAGCTACTTCGCCATGTTGCGCGAGAAGCTGAGCTGGAGCGAAGCGGCGAGGAGTAATTCGGAAGACTGACGCGTTGTACAGCGCTCTAAGGCTGCAAAACGCTACGCTCTAGACGGAAAATCCTGCGACCGCGTTAGCTTAGCGTGGTCCGACCCGAGAATCGGGGAGAATCGGGAAGCGCGCCTCTTCTTGACCAGTGATGCAGTATTCTATAAAGTGCATCACTTCTAAAGAAAGGCATCAATTATGCGCACCACCATCACCATTGAAGACGATGCGTTTGCCGCGGCCAGGGCGTATGCGCGGGCGCGGGCGCTCAAGCTGGGGCAGGCCGTGTCGGAGCTGATTCGTCGGGGCAGCGCGGAGAAGTTGCCGATCAAGCAAAAGAGAGGCGTCTGGGTATTTGAACTGCCGTCCGACTCCCCGCGCGTGACGGCGCGGCAAGTGCAGGAGTTGCTGGACGAGGCCGCATGAGTCATCTGCTCGATGCCAACGCCTTGATCGCGCTGGTCTGGCCCACGCATGAACACCACCCGCGCATGATCGGCTGGTTCGGTCAACATGCCCGCGCCGGTTGGGCGAGCACGGCATTCACGCAGTCCGCCTTTGTCCGCATTGTTTCCCAGCCGGCGTTTTCAGGCCGCTCCATCGCCGTCAGCGAAGTCGCGGAACTGCTGTTACGCAATACGGCCCATCCCAAACACCGGCTGGTGGCGCTGGATTTCGGCTTTGGCGAGGTTTGGGCCGCCTGCTCCGGCGGGATCATCGGGCACCGGCAGATTACGGATGCATGGCTGCTCACCGCCGCCATCCGCAGCGGGATGAAGTTGCTTACGTTCGACGCGGGCGTGGAGCAGTTGCTGTCGAATACGCAAGAACGCAGCAAGCACGTGGCGGTATTGCAGCCACGATAAGTTGCTTTCCTTCGTGTCCTATTCGTCCTGGTGGAGCGCGCGCCGCCCGTGCCCCCGGGTGCCTGTCCCACCCGCGCTTGCCTGAACTGGACAACGCGGGCAGCATTCGCCTTTCATGCTGCGCGCGCTGGGAATCCGGGATTTTGTGATCGTCGAGCGCGTCGAGCTCGACACCGGACCGGGGTTCACCGTGCTCACCGGCGAAACCGGCGCCGGCAAATCCATTCTGGTGGACGCCATCGAGCTGCTGGTCGGCGGCCGCGCCGATGCATCGCTGGTGCGCGAGGGAGCGGAGCGCGCTGAACTGTCGGCGGAATTCGACGTCGCCAAAGGCAGTGCCCTGGAAAAACATCTTGCCGACGCCGGGCTGGAAGGCGATCCAGGCAACGTCATCCTGCGCCGCTCGATTGACCGCTCCGGCCGCTCGCGCTGCTTCGTCAACGGCCATTCCGCGACGCTGGCGCAACTCAAGGAGGCAGGCGAACGGCTGGTGGACATCCATGGCCAGCACGAGCACCAGTCGCTGCTGCGCGCCGCCGCGCAGCGCGAGCTGCTGGACGCGCACGGCGGCGCCGAGGGACTGGCGCGCGATTGCGCCCAGGCGTTCCGCGACTGCAAACGCCTGCAGGCGCTCGTCGCCGAGGCCGAGCAGCAGTTCGCGCAGCGCGCAGCCGAGCGCGCCGAGCTGCAGGAGCGGGTGGCGGTGCTGGACAAGCTCGCGCCGGCGGAGGGCGAGTGGCTGCGGCTGGCCGCCGAGCACCAGCGGCTCGCGCACGGCTCGAGCCTGCTGGCCGGCGCACAGTCCTCGCTCGAGACGCTGACGGAAGCCGAAGGCGCAAGCCTGCCCCAGCTCGCGGCGGTCGCGGCGCGCCTGCGCTCGCTGTCGGAGCACGATGCCCAGCTGAAGGAAATCGTCGATCTGCTCGAGTCCGCCGAAGCGCAGGCGGGCGAGGCAGTGCGCACGCTGCGCCAGTACGCCTCGAAAGTGGAACTCGACCCGGAGGCCCTGCGCGAGGCCGAGTCGAGGATCGAGGCGCTGCACGCCGCCGGGCGCCGGTTCCGCGTGCGACCGGAGGAACTGTCAAGTCTCGCCGAGTCTCTGCGCGCGCGGCTGAAAGACCTCGAGCTCGCCGCTTCGCCGGAGGCGCTCAAGCGCGAAGTGGCGGCTGCCGAAGGCCGCTATGGCGCGGCGGCGAAGAAGCTATCCGCGAAAAGGAAAAGCACGGCGCAGGCCCTGTCGAAGGCGGTCACCGAGGGCATGCAGCAGTTGGCAATGAAGGGCGGTCGCTTCTCGGTGGCGCTGCGGGCGCTGGAGGCGCCCACCGCGGCGGGCCTGGAAGAAGTCGAATTTGAAGTGTCCTCCCATCCCAGCCTGCCGCTGCGGCCGCTCGCCAGGGTGGCCTCGGGCGGGGAACTCTCCCGGGTCAGCCTGGCGATCCAGCTGGTCACGGCCAAGGCTTCACCGGTGGCCACCCTGGTGTTCGACGAGGTGGACGCCGGCATCGGCGGTGCAGTGGCCGAGATCGTGGGGCGGGCATTGAAGAAGCTCGGCAAGGACCGGCAGGTGCTGTGCGTGACGCACCTGCCGCAGGTGGCTGCGCAGGGCGACGAGCAATGGACGGTGGTGCGCTCCTCGGCGCGCGGCAAGCTCGGCGTCGGCGCCGCGCGGCTGGATCGCTCGGGCAGGATCGAGGAACTGGCGCGCATGCTCGGTGGCGCGGAGATCACCGCCACCACGCGCCGGCACGCGGCGGAGATGCTAGGCGCCGGCTAGCTGCTTGCGGCTCGGGCAGTCCTGCTTGGTGCAATCGGCGTATAGCGCGAGCGAATGGCCGCGCAACTCGAAGCCGCGCTTGCGCGCCACGTCGCTTTGGCGCTGCTCGATCTCGGCGTCGTAGAACTCCTCCACGCGCCCGCACTGCAGGCACACCAGGTGGTCGTGGTGGCCGCCCTGATTCAGCTCGAACACCGCCTTGCCGGTCTCGAAATGCTGCCGCGACAGCAGCCCGGCCTGTTCGAACTGCGTGAGCACGCGGTACACGGTGGCCAGACCGATGTCGATGCCTTCCGCCATCAGGCTCTTGTAGACGTCCTCGGCCGACAGGTGGCGCACCTTGCTGTGCTCGAACAGCTCCAGCACCTTGCGCCGCGGCAGCGTGGCCTTGAGCCCGCTTTCCTTGAGGCTTTGCGCCGAATTCATCGCTTATCATTATAGGCCTATGCCCCGCGTGCTCTCTGCTTGCCTCGCGCTGTTGCTCGGTGCTTGTGCGCTGCCCGAATTCATGGCGCCGTACCGCATCGACATCCAGCAGGGCAACTTCATTGCGCAGGACACGGTGTCGCAACTGAAGTCCGGCATGAGCAAGGAGCAGGTGCGCTACCTCCTTGGCACGCCGCTGGTCACCGACATCTTCCATGCCGAGCGCTGGGACTACGTGTACTGGTTCCAGCGGCGCGGCCAACCGCTCGAGCGGCGGCGCCTCGCGGTGTTCTTCCAGGACGGCAAGCTGGCGCGGCTGGACGGCGACGTGGTGCCGACGGTCGAGAACAAAGGGGAGACGCAATGAAAGTGGCGATCGCAGGCGCGGGCGGCCGCATGGGGCAGGCGCTGCTCGAGGCGGTACTGGGCGACCCGGAATTGCAACTGACCGCAGCGCTCGACGCCGCCGGCAGCCCGGCGATCGGTCGCGCGGCGGGCCCGGTGAAGATCGGCTCGGATCTCGGCACGCTGGCCGCAGCGGACGTGCTGATCGACTTCACGCGACCCGAAGGCACGCTTGCGCACCTGGACGCCTGCCTGCAGCACGGCAAGGCCATGGTGATCGGCACCACCGGGTTGAGCGAAGCGCAGAAGGCGCGCATCGCGCAGGGCGCCGCGCGCATCCCTGTCGTCCTGTCCCCCAACTTCGCCATCGGGGTGAATGTCGTGTTCCGGCTGGCCCAGACCGCCGCCGAGGCGCTGGGCGACGCCTACGACGTGGAGATCGTCGAAGCGCACCACCGGCACAAGGTGGATGCGCCCTCGGGTACTGCACTGATGCTCGGCCAGTTGGTGGCCAAGGCGCTGGGTCGCGACCTCGGCCAGGTGGCGACCCACGGGCGCGAGGGCGACACCGGCGAGCGCCCAGCCAAGGCGATCGGCTTCCACGCCATCCGCGGCGGCGACATCGTCGGCGAGCACACGGTGATCTTCGCCGGCGCCGGCGAGCGGGTGGAGGTGACGGTGCGTTCGCAGAGCCGCATGACCTATGCTGCGGGCGCACTGCGCGCGGCCAAGTGGCTGAAGCAGCGGGGGCCCGGCCTGTACGATATGTTCGACGTGCTTGGCCTGAGGTAGCCGGCGCGGTATAATTCGCCGCTCAAATGAGCGGGAGGGGCGCGAGCCTCTTCCGCTTTTTCACATCTACTCCGGGAGTTGCGCATTGCCTGCCCTCGAATCCGCCGTGCTCGTCCTCGCCGACGGGACGGTGTTTCGGGGCCGCAGCGTGGGCGCCCAGGGGCTCTCGGCCGGCGAAGTGGTGTTCAACACTGCCATGACCGGCTACCAGGAAATTCTCACCGATCCGTCCTATTGCGGGCAGATCGTGACCCTGACTACCCCGCACATCGGCAACACCGGAGTAAACGCCGAGGACGAGGAGTCCGGCAAAGTCCACGCTGCGGGCCTCGTGGTGCGCGATGTGCCGGCCGTGTCCTCCAACTGGCGCGCGCAGCAGAGTCTCCCCCAGTACCTGGTCGAAAAGAATGTGGTGGCGATCGCGGAAATCGACACCAGGAAGCTCACGCGCATTCTTCGGGATAAGGGCGCCCAGAATGGTTGCCTGATGGCGGGGAGTGTGGATGTGGATAAGGCGCTGGTCGAGGCGCGCAGATTCCCCGGCCTTGCCGGCATGGACCTCGCCAAGGTGGTGAGCACTGCCAAGCCTTACGAGTGGCGCGACGGCAAGTGGGAGCTGGGCAAGGGTTACCGCCACGTGGTGGACGCACCGCTTCACGTAGTGGCCTACGACTACGGCATCAAGCGCAACATCCTGCGGCTGCTCGCCGAGCGCGGCGCGCACATCACCGTGGTGCCGGCGCAGACTCCGGCGCGGGAAGTGCTGCGCATGCAGCCGGACGGGGTGTTCCTGTCCAACGGCCCGGGCGACCCGCAGCCCTGCGACTACGCCATCGAGTCCATCGGCGAGATCCTCGACACCACGCGCGTGCCGGTGTTCGGCATCTGCCTCGGGCACCAGCTGATGGGGCTCGCCTCCGGCGCGAAGACGATCAAGATGAAGTTCGGGCACCACGGCGCCAACCACCCGGTGCAGGACCTCGACACCGGGCAGGTGGTGATCACCAGCCAGAACCACGGCTTCGCGGTGGACCCGAAGACGCTGCCGCGGACGCTCAAACCCACGCACCTGTCGCTGTTCGATGGCTCGCTGCAGGGACTGACCCGCACCGACCGGCCCGCGTTCTGCTTCCAGGGACACCCGGAAGCGAGCCCGGGGCCGCACGACATCGGCTACCTGTTCGATCGTTTCGCCAGCCTGATGAAAAATGCCAAAGCGGACTGACCTGCATTCGATCCTGATCATCGGCGCCGGCCCGATCGTCATCGGCCAGGCCTGCGAATTCGACTATTCGGGCGCGCAGGCCTGCAAGGCGCTGCGCGACGAGGGCTACCGCGTGGTGCTGGTGAACTCCAATCCGGCCACCATCATGACCGACCCGGAGATGGCCGACGCCACCTACATCGAGCCGATCACCTGGCAGACGGTGGCGCGCATCATCGAGCAGGAGCGCCCCGACGCACTGCTGCCGACCATGGGCGGGCAGACCGCGCTCAACTGCGCGCTCGACCTTGCGCGCGAGGGCGTGCTGGAGAAGTTCGGCGTGCAGATGATCGGCGCTTCGCGCGAGGCCATCGACAAGGCCGAGGACCGGGAGAAATTCAAGCAGGCGATGACCAGGATCGGCCTCGCCTCGGCGCGTTCTTCGCTCGCCCACTCGATGGAAGAGGCGCTGCAGGTGCAGTCGAGCCTCGGCTACCCGGTGGTGATCCGGCCTTCCTTCACGCTGGGCGGCACTGGCAGCGGGATCGCCTACAACCGCGAGGAGTTCGTCGCCATCTGCGAGCGCGGGCTGGAGGCTTCGCCCACCGGCGAACTGCTGATCGAGGAGTCGGTGATCGGCTGGAAGGAATTCGAGATGGAGGTGGTGCGCGACAGCAAGGACAACTGCATCATCATCTGCTCGATCGAAAACGTGGATGCGATGGGCGTGCACACCGGCGACTCGATCACGGTGGCGCCGGCGCAGACGCTGACCGACAAGGAAACCCAGATCATGCGCAACGCCTCGATCGCGGTGCTGCGCGAGATCGGGGTGGACACCGGCGGCTCGAACGTGCAGTTCGCCATCAATCCGAAGGACGGGCGCATGCTGGTGATCGAGATGAATCCGCGGGTCAGCCGCTCTTCCGCGCTCGCCTCGAAGGCCACCGGATTCCCGATCGCCAAGGTGGCGGCCAAGCTCGCCGTGGGCTACACGCTGGACGAGTTGCGCAACGAAATCACCGGCGGGGCGACGCCCGCGTCATTCGAGCCGAGCATCGACTACGTGGTCACCAAGGTGCCGCGCTTCGACTTCGAGAAGTTTCCGCAGGCGAACGACCGGCTCACCACGCAGATGAAGTCGGTGGGCGAGGTGATGGCCATCGGCCGCACTTTCCAGGAATCTTTGCAGAAGGCGCTGCGCGGGCTCGAAATCGGGGTGGACGGCCTGAACCAGAAGACCACGGACCGCGAAACCCTGGAGCGGGAACTCGGCGAGCCAGGCCCGGAGCGCATCTGGTACGTGGGCGACGCGTTCGAGAACGGCTTTTCGCTGGAAGAGGTGTACCGCCTCACGCACATCGACCCGTGGTTCCTGGCGCAGATCAAGGAGATCGTGGACCTGGAGATGCGCCTGGACGACCAGAAGCTCGCCGACATCGACGCGGATACGCTGCGCATGCTCAAGCGCAGGGGCTTCTCTGACCGGCGCCTGGCCTACCTGTTCAACACCGGCGAGCTGGCGGTGCGCGAGAAGCGCCACCAGCTCGGCATCCGCCCGGTGTACAAGCGCGTGGACACTTGCGCGGCGGAGTTCGCCACCAATACCGCCTACCTGTACTCCACGTACGAAGAGGAGTGCGAGGCCCAGCCTAGCGAGCGCAAGAAGATCATGGTGCTGGGCGGCGGGCCGAACCGCATCGGGCAGGGCATCGAGTTCGATTATTGCTGCGTGCACGCGGCACTCGCGTTGCGCGAGGCGGGCTTCGAGACCATCATGGTCAACTGCAATCCGGAGACCGTCTCCACCGACTACGACACGTCGGATCGTTTGTATTTCGAGCCGCTCACGCTGGAGGACGTGCTCGAGATCGTGCACAAAGAAAAACCCTGGGGCGTGATCGTGCAGTACGGCGGTCAGACGCCGCTCAAGCTGGCGCGCGAGCTCGCCGCCGCGGGGGTGCCGATCATCGGCACCAGTGCGGATTCCATCGACGTGGCGGAAGACCGCGAACGCTTCCAGCAGCTGCTGCACAAGCTCAAGCTGCGCCAGCCGCCCAACCGCACGGCGCGCTCCGCGCCGGAGGCGGTGAAGCACGCGGAGGCGATCGGCTACCCGGTGGTGGTGCGGCCAAGCTACGTGCTCGGCGGGCGCGCCATGGAGATCGTGCACCACCAGACGGACCTCGAGAGATATATGAAGCACGCGGTGAAGGTATCGAACGATTCGCCCGTATTGCTCGACCGCTATCTGTCGGACGCCATCGAGGTGGACGTGGACTGCATCTCCGACGGCAAGGAAGTGCTGATCGGCGGGGTGATGGAGCATGTGGAGCAGGCGGGCGTTCATTCGGGCGATTCGGCCTGCTGCCTGCCGCCGCATTCGCTCTCGCCTGAATTGGTGCAGGAGCTGCGCCGGCAGACCGAGATCTTGGCGCGCGCGCTGCAGGTGTGCGGCCTGATGAACGTGCAGTTCGCCATCCAGGGCAGCACGGTGTACGTGCTCGAAGTGAATCCGCGCGCTTCGCGCACCGTGCCCTTCGTCTCCAAGGCCACCGGACGGCCGCTGGCCAAGATTGCGGCGCTGTGCATGGCGGGCAAGTCCCTTGCCGCGCAACAGGTGCACGGCGACATCACGCCGCCTTATTTTTCCGTCAAGGAAGCAGTGTTCCCCTTCGCCAAGTTCCCCGGGGTGGATACCATCCTCGGGCCCGAGATGAAGTCCACCGGCGAGGTGATGGGAGTCGGGCAGACTTTCGGCGAAGCCTTCGGCAAGTCCCAGCTGGCGGCCGGGGTGAAGCTGCCCAGGTCCGGACGCGCGTTCATCAGCGTGCGCGACACCGACAAGCGCGCGGCAGTGGACGTCGCGCGCGACCTGTCGGCGCTGGGCTTCACCATCCTCGCCACGCGCGGCACGGCGGCGGTGCTCGAGCAGCACGGCGTGGCGCTGACCCTGGTCAACAAGGTTGCCGAGGGGCGTCCGCACATCGTGGACATGATCAAGAACGGCGAGGTGAGCTTCATCGCCAATACGGTGGAGGACACCCGCAGCGCGATCTCGGACTCGCGCACCATCCGGGTCACGGCGCTGGCGGCGCGGGTGACCTATTACACGACCATTGCCGGGGCGAAGGCGGCTTGCGCCGGCATGCATCACATGGCCAAGCTCGAACCGTACCGGCTGCAGGACCTGCATGCGAAACTCGGCAACTCCACTACGACTCGCGGGGACACTTCACACTAATGGCCAAAACTCCCATGACCTTGCGCGGCGCGGAGCTGCTGCGCGTCGAGCTTCACCGCTTGAAGTCCATCGAGCGGCCGGCGAATTCCCAGGCGATCGGCGAGGCACGGGCCCATGGCGACCTGTCCGAGAACGCCGAGTACGAAGCGGCCCGCGATCGGCAGGGATTCATCGAGGGGCGGATTTCGGAGGTCGAGGCGAAGCTGGGCAATGCCCAGGTCATCGACCCCAAGCTGCTGGATGCCGACGGGCGTTGCGTGTTCGGGGCGACCGTCGATTTGCAGGAGAAGGGCGGCAAGAAGATTACTTACCAGATCGTCGGCGAGGACGAGGCCGACATCAAGGCCGGGAGGATCTCGATCTCCTCGCCGATCGCAAGAGCGCTGATCGGGAAGGAGTCCGGCGACGAGGTGGACGTGCAGACGCCTGGCGGGGTGAAGAAGTACGAGATCCTGGACGTAAGGTACGAGTAGGTTCCCTCGTTCAGCCGGCTAGCGCCACTTCGCGCTCGTTTATCGCGGCGTCCTGATGCACTGCGGCGCTCGCCGGCAGCAGCGGCGAGCGCCGACGAAATACGGCAGACGCCATAAAGAGTTAGCGCCCTTTTGCGGACGTTCGGGCAATACGCCGACTATATCGGACAGTCCGATTTCAAGTTTGCGCCGCGCGGCCGTGACGTAAGTGGCAATGGTGAGCCGCGTTGTGAGTACTACTTCCTCCGGTGTTTCCGTTCATTGCGGCCATACGACCTTTCGTCGCATGAGTTGGTGTGCGCAAATCGCAATGACCTATCTTTCAAACAAGGTAAGGACATGAAAATCCGTCAGCGCGGCGTAACGATTGTTGAACTTCTGATCGCGATGGCGATCGTCGCGGTGCTGGCGGCAATCGCCTTGCCGACCTACCAGGGTCAGCTGCGCAAAGGCAGTCGCGCGGCGGCGCAGGCGCTGCTGGTGAACATCGCGAACCGGCAAGCGCAATACATGCTGGACGCGCGCAACTACGCGGTGGGCCCTGCGGCGTTAGGCGCGCTCAATGTGGTGCCGCCGACAGAAGTCGCCGCGTTCTACACGCTCGCCATCGAGAACGCCTCCGGCGGCACGACGCCCTCGACGCCTCCCAGTTTCACCCTTAAAGCCACGCCGATTGCCGGTAGCCGGCAGGAGGCGGATGGCGCACTGCTGCTCACGCACGACGGCACGAAGACCCGCGGCAGCAATCCCGGATGGTAGCCATGCGTGCATCGCACATCGGCTCAGCAGCGCGGACGCGGCGCATGGCGGGTGGTTTTACGCTTGCCGAGCTGCTCATCGTGGTGACGGTCCTCGGCGTGCTGTTGGCGGCGGGCGTGCCGCAGCTCGGCGAGTTCGTGCGCAACCAGCGCGTAAAGACCGCGAGCTTCGAACTGTTTTCGAGCCTGATGCTCGCGCGCAGCGAGGCGATTACCCGCAATGCCAGAGTCACCGTGGCACCCACCGGCGGTGCGTGGACCAACGGCTGGACCGTGACCGAGCCTGGCGGCACGGTGATCCGCCGGCAGGAGGCCGTGCCGAACATCGCGATCAGCGGCCCGGCGGCCGTGGTCTACGTCGAAAGCGGCAGGCTGAACGCGGCTGCAGCGCCGGAATTCGAGCTCACGGCGGCGGGCAGCACCGTCGTGAACCGCTGCATCCGGATCGATCTGGGCGGGCGCCCCGTGTCGAAGGCCACGTCATGCTGATCGCCTCGCCCCGGCGTGGCGCCCCCGGCCAGTTGAGCCGCGGCGTGAGCATGCTCGAAGTGCTGATCGCGATCGCCATCCTGACCTTCGGATTGCTCGGACTGGCGAGCCTGCAATTCCAGCTGCAGAACGCCGAGCTCGAGGCGTATCAGAGAACCCAGGCCATCGTGCACCTGCAGGACATGGTGGACCGCGTCAACGCAAACCGCAGGAACGCCGCCGATTACGTGACCGCCAGCCCGCTGGGCACGGCGAGCAGCATCGACTGCACGGCGCCTGCCACGCTGGCGCAGAAGGACCAGTGCGCCTGGCATGCCGCGCTGCTCGGATCGAGCGAAACCAAAGCCGGCGTGCAGCTTGGCGCGATGAACGGGGCACGCGGCTGCGTAGCCAACCCGGTGGCCGTCATGCCGCGCCAGATGATCGTGGCGGTCGCCTGGCAGGGCGCGTCGCCGACCGCGCCGCCAGGCGCGACCGCCTGCGGCCAGGGCTCCTACGGAGCCGACGACAGGTTCCGGCGGGCGATGGTCGCGAGCATCACCATCGGCTGCCTGCAGAACGATCCGGCGACCGGAATCTGCGTGACGCCATGAGCGAGCGCGCCGCGACAGGGTTGGCCGCCAAGCCCAGGGCGCCGCGCCGGGAGGCGGGACTGTCGCTCATCGAGTTGATGGTGTCGATGACGCTGGGTCTGATGATCCTCGCAGGCGTGCTGACAGTGTTTCTCAACAGCAGCGCGGCGCGCAGCGAGGTCGAGCGCACCAGCCGCCAGATCGAGAATGGCCGCTACGCAGTGGAAGTGATCTCCACCGACCTGCGTCTCGCCGGCTTTTACGGCGAGTTCGACGGAGCTTCGGCCGCAGCCCCCGGCGCCTTGCCCGCCGATCCTTGCTCGCTCGCTAGCGCGGACTGGAGCGCGTGGCTTGCGCTCCACGTTCACGGCTACGATGCCGCCGGATTCGCCTCGGCCAACTGCTCGCTCTCCAATCTCAAGGCCAATACCGACGTGCTGGTGATCAGGCGCGCGCGCACCTGCCTGGCCGGTGTCGCCGGCTGCGAAGCCGCTATCGCGGGCCAGCCCTATATCCAGACCTCGCTGTGCGCGGACGAAGTCAGCTCGCACAAGCTCGGGCTCGAGGGCGCCACCGCGTTCGACCTGACGAAGAAGGACTGCACGGCAACGGCGGACAAGCGTCAGTACTACGTGCGCATCTACTTCATCAGCACCGATAACGGCGCCGGCATGAACGTGCCCACGCTCAAGCGGCTCGAGCTGACGGGCGCGGGATGGAGCACCAATGCGCTGGTCGAGGGGGTCGAGGAATTCAACGTCGAATACGGCCTGGATACGGACGGGGACGGCGCGCCGGATGTATATGCGGCCGATCCAAGCGACCATCCAAAAGGCGCTTGCGCAGGCGCCTGCCCGGTCAATAACTGGATGAACGTCGTCACCGCACGCTTCCACATCCTGGCACGCAACCTCGATGCCTCGCTCGGTTACGCCGACACCAAGACCTACGATCTTGGTGCGGACGCAGATGGCAATCCGATTACGGTAAGCCCCGGCGGGCCCTTCCGCCGGCACGTCTACAGCAGTCTGGTGCGCATCGCCAATGCCGCCGGCAGGAGGGACAGGCCATGACATGCACATGCCCCGCCCGGCGACAGCGCGGCGCGACGCTGGTCGTCGCCTTGATCTTGCTGGTGCTGCTCACGCTGTTCGGGCTGAGCTCGATGAATACCGCGAATACGAGCTTGAAGGTGACCGGCAACATGCAAGCGAAGACAGAAGCGCTCAACGCGGCGCAGGCAACCATTGAAACGGTGATCAGCACGCCGCAGTTCATCGCCGATCCGGCCAACGCGGTGATCAATCCGTGCGCCGGGGCCAACACGCTGTGCGTCGACGTGACCGGGGACGGGAACCCGGAGTACACGACAACCCTGGTGCCGCAGCCAGCCTGCGTAAGCGTGAAACCGATCAAGAACGACGCCCTCGATCTGGGCAATACCGAGGACCTCGGCTGCTCTTCGGGCCAGCAACAGCAGTTCGGTGTGGCCGGCGCGGTGAGCGGCAATTCGCTGTGCGCGAATTCGGTCTGGGAGATCTCGGCGCAGGCCCGCAGCACGGTTTCGGGCGCCACGGTCGCGGTGACCCAGGGCGTGGGCGTGCGCATCAGCACTGACGCCGCGGGCACCTCCTGCTAGGAAGGCGAGGCAACTCATGAAAATCTGCGCAACCCTCCTCCAGGCGACGCTCGCCTGCGCGCTGTGCAACCACGCGCTGGCCGAAGACATCGACCTGTTCGTCGGCGCCGCCGCCAGCGCGCAGAACCCCAACGTGCTGGTGATCATCGACAACAGCGCCAACTGGAACGCCGCCAGCCAGCACTGGGTCGGCGCCGGGGGTGAAAGTCCGTTCAAGCAGGGACAGTCGGAATTGCGCGCGTTGCGCACCGTGGCCGGTGAACTCAACGACAAGATCAATCTCGGGCTGATGCTGTTCACCCCGGGACTGGGCGCCAACGCCGACGGCGGTTACGTGCGCTTCCACATCCGCCAGATGATTCCAGGCGCCAAGTCCGCGTTGCAGGAACTGATCGGCACCGGCAGTTGCACCGACGGTCCGAACAGCCTGAACGGCACGCCGAACTGCATGTTCAAGAACTTCAGCGGCGCCGAGCAAACGGCGACCGCGGACACCGACTACGGCGCGGGCCTGTTCGAAGCGTTCAAGTACTTCGGCGGCTACACCAGCCCGGCGCACGCCCACGACGACGTGGCCGGCTCCCCGATCGATACCGTGGCGGGCCCCGCGGCGACGCACTTCGGGCCGGTGCGCTTCGCGGGCAATCCCGATGCCAAGACGGACAGTTCCGCCTTCGCCGCTCCGTTCAACACTTATGCGCCGCCCATCAGCGCGGCCAACAGCTGCGCCAAGAACTACATCATCTTCATCGGCAACGGTTTTCCGACCCAGGACCTGTCCCCAGTTGTCTTGAGCAACGTGGGCGGCGACACCTCGCAACTGGCCATGCCGCTGCTCTCCACCAGCAGCCAGACCGTGAACGCGGTCATCGGCGCCTCCTGCGGCAGCGGCGCCAACAGCGGCCAGCGCGCGAGCAACTGCAGCGTCAATGTTCCGCAAAGCATGAGGGATGCGTTCCCCGCTGACAGCTATGCCTGCGTGCAGGCCTCGGAAGCCCTCGACGTGGTCGCTTGCCCCGGGGGAAACAACCGCAGGTTCAACGTGCAATCGACCAAGCTGGTCATCGCAGTCACCACGACGGGCCAGACGGGGCTACCCGCAGCGAGCGAAGCGCGCTCGGCCGATGAGTGGGCGAAGTTCCTCTACACGACCGACGCCAACGCGGCGCTCGGACAGCAAAACGCCAAGCTCTACGCGATCGACGTGTTCAAGGACGCGCAGGACGCGCGCCAGACGGCGCTGCTGTTCAACATGGCGCGCGTCGGCGGCGGCAGGTATTTCCAGGCCACCAGCGAGGAGGCGATCGTCAGCGCCATCCGCCAGATCCTGGTCGAGATCCAGGCGGTCAACAGCGTGTTCGCCTCCGCCAGCCTGCCGATCAACGCGACCAACCGCTCGCAGAACGAGAACCAGGTGTTCATCGGCATGTTCCGGCCCGATGCGGACGCCGCGCCGCGCTGGTACGGCAACTTGAAGCGCTATCAGATCGGCCTGTTCGGCGCCGAAGCCAAGCTGGCGGACAAGGACGGCAACGAGGCCGTCTCGAACGAGACCGGCTTCATCCAGCCCTGCGCCACCAGCTTCTGGACCAGCGACAGCGCCAACTACTGGAGCTTCTCGCAGGACAGCGCCGGGCTGTGCACGCTCGCCGCGACCAGCGTGTTCTCCGACGCGCCCGACGGCGCCAACGTCGAGAAGGGCGCGACCGCGGAGGTGGTGAGGAAGGGCAATAATCCGCCCACCACCGACACCACCCCGAGCAACGCCGTCGCGCGCACGCTCTACACCTGCGCCAGCACCAGCAGCTGCAAGTTCAACCTGCCCCTGGACCCGTTCGACGCCAGCGTCGTCAGCCAGGCGGCGCTCGGCGCGGCCGACCCGGCCGAGCACCTGCGGCTGGTCGACTTCGTGCGCGGCGTGGACGTGAACGACGACAACGTGAACAACTCCTACCTTGACGTGCGCCCGTCGGTGCACGGCGATGTCGCGCATTCGCGGCCGCTGCCGGTCAACTACGGCGGCAGCACCGGCGTGGTGGTCTACTACGGCGCCAATGACGGCGCCTTGCGCGCGGTGCGCGGCAACGACGGCAGGGAGCTGTGGGCCTTCGTCGCGCCCGAGCACCACGCAAAGCTCAGGCGGGTGAAGGAGCAGAGTCCGCTCGTCCTGTATCCCAGCATGGCGGCGCCGTTCCCCAGCCCCATGCCGCTGCGCAAGGATTATTTCTTCGACGGCGCCGCCGGCCTTTACCAGAACGCCGACGACAGCAGGATCTGGATCTTCCCCTCCATGCGCCGCGGCGGCCGCATGCTCTACGGGTTCGATGTGACCAACCCGGCGCTGCCCAGCTTGAAGTGGCGGGCGGGCTGCCCGAATTTGACCAACGACACGGGTTGCACGGGCGGATTCGAGAACATCGGCCAGACCTGGTCGACCCCGTCGGCGGCGCTGGTGCGCGGGTTCCACGGCACCGAGCCGGTGCTCATCCTCGGTGGCGGCTACGACGCTTGTGAGGATGCGGACAACTCCACGCCGAGCTGCAGCAGCCCGAAGGGCAGCAATGTCTACGTGATGAATGCCGATACCGGCGCGCTGATCAAGACCTTCGGCAGCGGCGGCACGGGCGCGATCGGCCGCAGCGTGGCGGGTGACATCACGCTGGTCGATCGCGACTTCGACGGTTACGTCGACCACGGCTATTTTGCGGACATGGGCGGCGGCCTGTACCGCATAGATTTCGTGGATCCGGCGACGCTTGCGCCGCTCGCGAGCGCCGACTGGACGCTCACCAGGCTGGCGCAGACCAGTGGCGCCGGCAGGAAATTCCTGTTTGCGCCCGCCGCCCTGGCCGCCGCCGGCAGGGTGCTCCTCACCATCGGCTCGGGCGACCGCGAGCGGCCGCTGGCCGCGAACTACCCCTACGTGGAAGCGGTGCAGAACCGCGCCTACATGTTCATCGACACGTTCACCACCACGGGCCTGCCGGTGAACCTCGACGACCCGACGAAGATGGACGACTTCACCACCAACACGATTTGCGGACAGACCAGGAGCGTGGGCTCGAACGGGTGGTTCCTCGACCTCAGGGCGGGCCGCGGCGAGCAGACGGTGACGGCGTCGACTATCTTCGGCGGCCTGGCGTTCTTCAGCACCAATCGCCCGCTGCCCGCGGCCGCGAACGCCTGCTCGAGCAACCTCGGGGAAGCGCGCGGCTACGCGGTGAATATCCTTAACGCGTCGGGCGCCGCGGACACGCTGGCGCTGTGCGGTGGCGCGCGCTCCGGGGTCTTCGTCGGCGGCGGACTGCCGCCATCGCCGGTGACCGGAACCGTTCCGGTCGGCCCCAATGGCATCCCGGTCACGGTGATGATCGGCGGAGTCAACCGCGGCGGCGGGGTCAGCACGCCGATTGGCGCGCAGCGCGTCACGCCCGTGATCACACAGAGGCGCTCGCGCGTCTACTGGTACGTCGACGTCGACAAGTAGCCGCGCAAGGACTGGCAACGTTCGCTCAGGCTAGCTCTTGCGGGATCCGGAATGCCTGGCCTTGTCCTCCGCAAACGCGCTCAGGGCGGTTTGACGTTCCTTGTCATCCAGAAACGTCGTGTCGCGCAGCCGGCTCTCGATGATCGGAGCCGCAAGAAGGCCGGCCGAGAGGCCGGCTTGAATCCATTCCCGATCGCGCGGCTCTCCCCTGGCATATTTGGAGATCGCGGCATCGTTGGGGTCCAGAAAGAAAGCCGTGAGACCGCTCTTGAGTGGAACGCGGATCAGCCGAAACTCCCACTGCGAAGGCAGCGTCGGCAAATTCGGCGATACCGGGTCGAGGTAGTAGCCGTGGACAGCTTCGAACGCGCTGCCCTCGCCAAGCGCTTTACTTAGCTCGAAGACCCGCGCCGGGTCCTGCCGGGTAAAGCAATCCACGTCGATTGACATCAGCATCCGGGCGGGGATCTGCCTGCCTTGCGCAACGCCAAGAGCCGAAAGACTTCCGACCACGACGAACTCGGTAAGACCGGTGAGCTTCCTCGCTTCCTCAAACAGTATTTCGAGCTTGCTTAGGTCCATGTCCAGGACCAGGGGGAGTTCTGGAACAGAGCGTCCTCCCACTCGCCAAGGGAAGCCATGCGCATTGCGAGTCGACCCGGCGGGAGCGCCAGCATTTCTGACCAGCGCTTGATATACAGAGGGCTGCAGGTCTGGTTTCTCCGCCATAGCTCGACCCTGTTCCTGGCTTTGGCGATCAGACTCCGCGTGCCCGCCTGGTTGCTTGCGAGATCGACTGCCAGGCGCAAGTGCCTGCTTCGCTGCCGATCGAGCCTTGCTTGCTGTTCCATCCGGGCGCGTCGCCGGTCTTCCAGGGCCGAACCGGCGGCCAGCTGCGGCGTGATGTCGAGCGCGTGAAGGATTCGATCCAGAACGTCGGTTTGCACCGGGCGAGGCTTGGCTTGCTCGAGCTTGGAAAGAATGGTGCGCGAAACCCCGGCGGCCCGGGCAAGCTCGGCTTGCTTCATGCCCTTGGCCAGGCGCCCCTTCTTGATCAGGTTGCCGAATTCCACCGCCAGCATGGATGTCCTCTTAAATATCCAGTGTTCACTATAGTGAACACACGCAAGAGTGTCAACCAGAGCGGTGGGATTTCGATTTCCTCGCCGTTCGCAAGGGCGTTGATCGGGAAGAGGGCCGGCGACGAGCTGGACGTGAATACTCCTGGCGGGGTGAAGGAGTACGAGATTTTGGACGTAAGGTACGGGTAGGTTTCTTCGGTTCTTCCGGTTTCTTGCGGTAAACAACCAGCATCTTCCCGATGTGCTGGATCGCGTGCGCGTTGGTGCGTTCGCAGATGCTGGCCAGCGCTACTTCGCGCTCGTCGCGGTTAAGCGGGGCGGCGCGGATCTTGATGAGTTCGTGCGCGCCGATGGCGCGCTCGATTTCTGCGATCACGGCGTCGGAGAGGCCCTTTTCACCCAGTTGCAGGATCGGGTTGAGGGAATGCGCGCGGGCTTTGAGGGCTTTCTTCTCCGTGGCGCTCAGGGCGAACATGTCGCGAGTATATGATCATCGGCGATGGCCAAGTCCAACAAAGCCTGGCTCCGCCGCCACGTCACCGACAGCTACGTCCGCCGGGCCAGGGAAGCCGGCTACCGCTCGCGCGCCGCTTACAAGTTGCTCGAGTTCATCGCCAAGGACAAGCTGTTGAAGCCCGGCATGCGCGTGCTCGACCTCGGCGCCGCCCCCGGCGGCTGGTCGCAGGTGGCGGCTGAAATAGTGAAACCCAATGGGAAGGTGGTGGCGGTGGACCTGCTGGAAGTGAAGCCGATCCACGGCGTGACGATATTCAAGGGGGACTTCCGCCAGGCGGACCTCGACGGAGCCTTGGGCGGCAAAGCGGACGTAGTGCTGTCCGACATGATGCCCAACATCACCGGGGTGCCTTTGGTCGACCAGGCGCGGGCCGCGGAGATTTCGCTGGCGGCGATCGAGTTGTGCAAGAAGTCGTTGAAGCCCGACGGGGCGTTCCTGGTGAAGGTGTTTCATGGCGAAGGCTTCGATGAGGTGCTGAAGGAGTTGAGGGCTGTGTTTCAAACAGTTGGGGTGAGGAAGCCCGCGGCCTCCCGGGGGGAGTCACGCGAGAATTATTTGCTGGCCCGGCGACTGAAAAAGGGTTGAACCTGGAGCTTGCGCCGCAATCTATCCAATTCGGCGTAAACTGACTTTCTTGCGGCGCCGCTCATGAGAGGAGCAAGTCTTTGAACAACATGCTTAAAAACCTGGTCATCTGGCTGGTCATCGGCCTGGTGTTGATGACCGTGTTCAACCAGTTCAACACCCGCCAGGCGGCGCAGCCCCCCCTGGAGTACTCGCAATTCCTGGAAGAGGTGAGGGCGGGCCGCATCGCCAAGGTGACGATCGAAGGCCGGCAGCTCAAGGCCACCACCACCGAAGGCAAGCGCGTGACCAGCTACTCGCCGGGCGACATCTGGCTGGTGTCGGACCTGCTCAAGTACAACATCAAGGTGGAGGCGAAGCCGGAAGAAGAGCCTTCGCTCCTGATGAACATTTTCGTGTCCTGGTTCCCGATGCTGCTCCTGATCGGCGTGTGGATTTTCTTCATGCGGCAGATGCAGGGCGGGGGACGCGGCGGCGCGTTCAGTTTCGGCAAGTCCAAGGCCAAGATGCTGGACGAGTCCACCAATACGGTGACCTTCGCCGACGTCGCCGGCTGCGAGGAGGCGAAGGAGGAAGTGTCCGAGCTGGTGGACTTTCTGCGCGACCCGACCAAGTTCCAGAAGCTGGGAGGCAGGATCCCGCGCGGCGTGCTGATGGTCGGCAACCCCGGCACCGGCAAGACGCTGCTCGCCCGCGCCATCGCGGGTGAAGCCAAGGTTCCGTTCTTCTCCATCTCCGGCTCCGATTTCGTCGAGATGTTCGTCGGCGTCGGCGCCGCCCGTGTGCGGGACATGTTCGAGCAGGCGAAGAAGCACTCGCCGTGCATCGTGTTCATCGACGAGATTGACGCGGTCGGCCGCCAGCGCGGTGCCGGCCTCGGCGGCGGCAACGACGAGCGCGAGCAGACGCTGAATCAGCTGCTGGTCGAAATGGACGGTTTCGAAGCCAACGTGGGCGTGATCGTGATCGCCGCCACCAACCGCCCCGACGTGCTCGACCCGGCGCTGCTGCGCCCGGGCAGGTTCGACAGGCAAGTGGTGGTGCCGCTGCCGGACATCCGCGGCCGCGAGGAAATCCTGAAAGTCCACATGAGGAAAGTCCCGCTGGCGCCCGACGTGAAGCCCGACATCATTGCTCGCGGCACGCCGGGCTTCTCCGGCGCGGACCTCGCCAACCTGGTGAACGAAGCGGCGCTGTTCGCCGCACGCAGCAACAAGCGCCTGGTGGACATGGAGGATTTCGAGCGCGCCAAGGACAAGGTCATCATGGGCGCCGAGCGGCGCTCGATGGTGATGCCGGAGGAAGAGCGCAGGAACACCGCCTACCACGAGTCCGGCCACACCGTGGTGGCGAAGCTCCTGCCGAAGACCGACCCGGTGCACAAGGTGACCATCATCCCGCGCGGCCGCGCGCTGGGCGTGACCATGCAATTGCCCACCGAGGACCGCTACAGCCAGGACCGCGATCGGCTGCTCAACACGATCACGGTGCTGTTCGGCGGCCGCATCGCCGAGGAACTGTTCATGCACCAGATGACCACCGGGGCGTCCAACGACTTCGAGCGCGCCACCGAAATCGCGCGCCGCATGGTGACGCAATGGGGCATGTCCGACGCGCTCGGCACCATGGTGTACGGCGAGAACGAGGGCGAGGTGTTCCTCGGCCGCTCGATCACCACGCACAAGAACGTGTCGGAAGCGACGCTGCAGAAGGTGGACTCCGAGATCCGCCGCATCGTCGACGAGCAGTACAAGCTCGCGCGCAAGCTCCTGGAAGCGAACCGCGACAAGGTCGAGGCGATGGCCAAGGCGCTGCTCGAGTTGGAAACCCTCGACGCCGAGCAGATCAACGACGTCATGGCCGGCAAGCCGCCGCGCCCGCCCAAGCCCAGCTCCAGCGCCGCGAAGCCCGGCGACGGCGCGGCCAACGACGGCGCCACGGGCGCCACGGCTCCCGCCCCGACCGTTTGAACCTGCGCTGCGGCCGCTTCGAGCTGAGCCTCGAGCGGCCGCTCGTGATGGGCGTGGTCAACGTCACGCCCGACTCCTTCTCCGACGGCGGGAAATTCCTCGACGCGCAGGCTGCCATCGCCCGTGCGCGCAAGCTGGTGGAGGAGGGCGCCGACCTGGTGGACGTCGGCGGCGAGTCCACCCGCCCCGGCGCACCGGCTGTTTCCGCGGCGGAGGAACTGAAGCGCGTGCTGGCCGTGGTGGAGGCCCTTGCGGACCTGCCTGTGTCAGTCGATACCCGGAAACCTTCGGTCATGCAGGCGGTGCTCGGCGCCGGGGCCTCGATGATCAACGACATCCAGGCGCTTCTGGCGCCCGGTGCGATCGAGGCCGTGGCGAACAGCGGCTGCGGCGTGTGCCTGATGCACATGCAGGGCGATCCACAGACCATGCAGCGCGTGCCGCAATATGGCGACGTGGTGAATGAGGTGAAGGCTTTCCTCGCCCAGCGCGTTGCCGCCTGCGAACAAGCGGGCATCGCCCGCGACCGCCTGGTGGCCGACCCCGGCTTCGGCTTCGGCAAGACCGCCGGGCAAAACCTGACCCTGCTCAAGCGCCTGTCCGAATTCGCCGGCCTGGGCGTGCCGGTCCTCGCCGGCTGGTCGAGGAAATCCTCGCTCGGGCGCATCACCGGGCGCGAATCCGGCGATCGGCTCGCCGGCAGCGTCGCCGCCGCTTTGCTCGCCCTGCTCGGAGGGGCGAAAATACTGCGCGTGCACGACGTAAAAGAAACCAGGGACGCCATCCTCATGTTCGAAGCCTGGCGCCAGGCATGACGCGCAAGTACTTCGGCACGGACGGCGTGCGCGGTACGGTCGGCCAGGCGCCGATGACGCCGGACTTCGTCCTGCGCCTGGGCTACGCCGCGGGCAAGGTGCTGGCCGGCAAAGCCCACCATCCGGCGGTGCTGATCGGCAAGGACACGCGCATCTCCGGCTACATGATCGAGGCGGCGCTCGAAGCCGGCTTCTCCGCCGCCGGGGTCGATGTGCTGCTGTGCGGCCCGCTGCCCACGCCGGGCGTTGCCTACCTCGCGCGCGCGCTGCGCCTCTCGGCCGGCGTGGTGATCAGCGCCTCGCACAACCCCTACGCCGACAACGGCATCAAGTTCTTCTCCGGCGACGGCTACAAGCTGCCCGACGCGGTGGAAGCCGATATCGAGCGCTCGCTCGAGACGCCGATCGGCTGCAACGAGGCGGCCAAGCTCGGCAAGGCGCGCCGTGTGGACGACGCGGCGGGCCGCTATGTCGAGTTCTGCAAGTCCTGCTTCCCCGCGGAACTTGACCTGCGCGGCCTGCGCATGGTGGTGGATTGCGCGCATGGCGCCGCCTACAGCGTGGCGCCCAATGTGTTCCATGAACTCGGCGCCGATGTGGTGCCGATCGGCGTGTCGCCCGACGGCTTCAACATCAACGAGCTGTTCGGTGCCAGCGCGCCGCAGCAGCTGGAGACCGCGGTGCGGCTGCACAAGGCCGACTTCGGCATCGCGCTGGACGGCGATGGCGATCGCCTGCTGATGGCGGACGCCGCCGGCAGGCTGTATGACGGCGACCAGCTGCTCTACGCGATCGTCAAGCACCGCGCGTCGAAGGCGAAAGTGGCGGGCGTCGCGGGCACGCTGATGACCAACTACGCGGTGGAGCAGGCCTTCGCAAGACTCGGCGTGCCTTTCGCGCGCGCGAAGGTTGGCGACCGCTATGTGCTGGAGCTGCTGCGCGAGAAGGGCTGGCAGCTCGGCGGCGAGAACTCCGGGCATCTGCTGTGCCTGGACAAGCACACGACGGGCGACGGTATCGTCTCGGCATTGCAGGTGCTGACCGCGCTGCGCGAGTCGAAGCAGTCGCTCGCCGAGCTGACCGCGGACCTGGTGATGGTTCCGCAGGTACTTATCAATGTGCCGGTGCCGAAAGGCTTCGATTGGCAGAAGGACCGCGCTATCGCGGCCGCGCAGGCGGAGGCGGAGAA
>CAZVZV010000102.1:0-14094 GCA_964631735.1 uncultured Enterobacteriaceae bacterium | reverse complement strand
ATCCGACAAAGGGAGGAAACATGACAAGGTTTACCAAGGTGGGGGCGACGCTCGCCCTCGCAGTCGCTGCCGCCTTTGCCCCGATCGGCATCGCAGGCACGAACGAGGCGAAGCAGTGGGTCGACAAGGAATTCCAGCCTTCCACGCTGACCAAGGCGCAGCAGACGAAGGAGATGGAGTGGTTCATCAATGCCGCCAAACCTTTCAAGGGCTTGGAGATCAACGTCCTGTCGGAGACCATCCCGACGCACGAATACGAGTCCAAGGTCCTCACCAAGGCGTTCTTCGAGATCACCGGCATCAAGGTCAACCACCAGCTGCTGGGCGAGGGCGAGGTGGTGCAGGCGGTGCAGACGCAGATGCAGACCAACCGCAACCTGTATGACGCCTACATCAACGATTCGGACCTGATCGGCACGCACTCGCGGCTGCAGTCGGCGGTCAACCTGACCGACTGGATGGCCGGCGAAGGCAAGGATGTGACGCTGCCGACGCTGGACGTCAACGACTTCATCGGCAAGTCCTTCACCACCGGACCGGACGGCAAGCTCTGGCAACTGCCCGACCAGCAATTCGCCAATCTCTACTGGTTCCGCTACGACTGGTTCAAGCGCGCGGACCTGAAGGCGCAGTTCAAGAAGATCTACGGCTACGAGTTGGGCGTGCCGCTCGACTGGTCGGCCTATGAGGACATTGCCGAGTTCTTCTCGGTGCACGTGAAGCAGATCGACGGCAAGCGCATCTACGGCCACATGGACTACGGCAAGCGCGCCCCCGACCTGGGCTGGCGCATGACCGATGCCTGGCTGTCGATGGCCGGCGCCAGCTCCAAGGGCCTGCCGAACGGACGGCCGATCGACGAGTGGGGCATCCGCATGGAGGCAGGTTCCTGCAACCCTGCGGGCGCTTCGGTCACGCGCGGCGGCGAAACCAACGGCCCGGCGTCCGTCTATGCGGTGCGCAAGTGGGACGAGTGGCTGCGCAAGTACGCGCCGCCCGGAGCCGCCGACTACGACTTCTACCAGTCTCTGCCGGCGCTGTCCCAGGGCAACGTGGCGCAGCAGATCTTCTGGTACACCGCGTTCACCGCGTCGATGGTGGCGCCCAAGAAGGACGGCAACAACACCGTCGACGACCAGGGCAATCCGCTCTGGCGCATGGCGCCTTCGCCGAAGGGACCGTACTGGGAAGAGGGCATGAAGCTCGGCTACCAGGACGCGGGCTCGTGGACGCTGTTCAAATCCACGCCGCTCAACCGGCGCAAGGCGGCGTGGCTGTACGCGCAGTTCGTGGTGTCGAAGTCGGTGTCGCTCAAGAAGAGCCACGTCGGCCTGACGATCATTCGCGACTCCGACATCAACCACAAGTCCTTCAGCGACCGTGCGGCCAAGCTCGGCGGGCTGGTCGAGTTCTACCGCTCGCCTGATCGCGTGCGCTGGACACCGACGGGCATCAACGTGCCGGACTATCCGAAACTGGCGCAGCTCTGGTGGCAGAACATCGGCGACGTGAACTCGGGGACGTTTACCCCGCAGCAGGCCATGGATCGCCTCGCCAAGGAGATGGACCAGGTGATGGCGCGCATGGAGGAGGCCGACAAGAAGGACAAGACCTACAGCGGATGCGGCCCGCGCCTGAATGCCGAGAAGCCGGCGAGCGAGTGGCTCGGCAAGCCCAACGGTCCGAAGGCGAAGCTCGCCAACGAGAAGCCGCAGGGCGTCACCGTCGACTACGACGAACTGGTGAAGCGCTGGGCGAAGCGCTGAACCAGCCGCCCAGCCGGACAGCAATTGCACGGACGAGGGGCAAACCGCCCCCCGTCCGTGTTAGTTTTGGATCACGGCAATGCTCGAGCTGAAGAACGTCGTGCGCCGCGTCGGCGCGCAGACGCACATCCACGACACCAACCTGGAGCTGCGTTCGGGCGGCTTCAACATCCTGCTTGGCACCACCCTCGCGGGCAAGACCACGCTGATGCAGCTGATGGCCGGCCTGGTCGCGCCGAGCGCAGGGCAGGTCTGGTTCGGCGGCCGCGACGTCACGGGCGTCCCGGTGCAGAAGCGCAACGTCTCGATGGTGTTCCAGCAGTTCATCAACTACCCGAACATCTCGGTGTACGAAAACATCGCCTCGCCGCTGCGCGTGGCGCGTAAGGCGGAAGCAGAGGTGCGCAGCCGGGTAGGGCGGATCGCCGAGTTGCTGCAGCTCTCGCCGTTCCTGCAGCGCAGGCCGTCGGAGCTCTCCGGCGGGCAGCAGCAGCGCACCGCGCTCGCGCGCGCGCTGGTCAAGGACGCCGACCTGGTGCTGCTCGACGAACCGCTCGCCAACCTCGACTACAAGCTGCGCGAAGGTTTGCGCGAGGAGTTGCCGCGGCTGTTCGCCGACCGTTCCTGCACGGTGGTCTATGCGACCAGCGAGCCCGGGGAGGCGCTCCTGCTGGGCGGGTATACCGCGACCGTGCACGAGGGGCGCGTGACCCAGTACGGGCCGAACGGTTCGGTGTACCGCGAGCCGGTGGACCTGACTACGGCGCGGGTATTCTCCGATCCGCCGATCAACACGGCGCAGGTGGTAAAGAGCGCGCAGCGCATCCAGCTATCGGAACAGGTGAGTTGGGCGGCCGAGGGCAAGCTGCGCGACCTGCCCGACGGTTCCTACACCATCGGGCTGCGCCCCCATTACGTGCTGCCTGCACCGGGAAAAGGCGGCAGCGTTCAGGTCGACTGCAAAGTGCTGATCGCCGAGATCAGCGGTTCGGAAAGCGTCGTGCACTTCGACCTCGGCGGGATGACCTGGGTGTCGTTGTCGCATGGCGTGCACGTGTTCAAAGTGGGCGCTGCAGCGCGCTTCGAGCTGGACGTGGCGCGTTGCCTGTATTTCGCTCCTGACGGCGCGCGGGTCGCCGGCTGAGGATCATGGCGCGCATCTGCCTGGAAGAGCTGCGCCACAGCTACCTCGCCAGCCCGGCGAGCGACGCCGATTGGGCGCTGAAAAGGATGGACCTGCAGTGGACCGACGGGGGCGCCTATGCGCTGCTCGGCCCGTCCGGCTGCGGCAAGACGACCTTGCTCAACATCGTCTCCGGCCTGCTGCGGCCCACTGCGGGGCGCATCCGCTTCGGCGACGTGGACGTGACCGACAGCCCGCCGGACCGGCGCAACATCGCCCAGGTGTTCCAGTTCCCGGTGGTCTACGACACGATGAGCGTGTACGACAACCTCGCATTTCCGCTGCGCAACCGCGGCATGCCCGAGGCGCAGGTGGCTGCGCGCGTGCGCGAGATCGCGGCGCTGCTCGACCTGGAGGCCATGCTGCCGCAGCGCGCTGCGGGTTTGACGGCCGACGGCAAGCAGAAGATCTCCCTCGGCCGCGGCCTGGTGCGCTCGGACGTGAACGTGATCATGTTCGACGAGCCGCTGACGGTGATCGACCCGCACCTCAAATGGCGCCTGCGCTCGAAGCTGAAGGAACTGCACCAGCGCATCGGCATGACCATGATCTACGTGACCCACGACCAGACCGAGGCCATGACCTTCGCCGACCGGGTGGTCGTCATGCACGAGGGCACCGTGGTGCAGGTGGGTACCCCGGTGGAGCTGTTCGAGCGGCCGCGGCATACCTTCGTCGGTCATTTCATCGGCTCGCCGGGCATGAACATCCTGCCCTGCGAGGTGGACGACGGCATCGCGCGCTTTGCCGGGATCCCCGTGCCGACCGCGAATCCGGCGGGCGGCGCCGTGGGCGGCAAGCGCGCCGAGATCGGCGTGCGGCCGGAGTTCGTGCGCTTCGCCGAGAGCGGCATCCCGGTGCGCGTGGTGCGCGTGAGCGACGCCGGGCGCCACCAGGTAGTCGAGACGCGGCACGGCGACACGGTGATCCGCGTGCTGCTCGACGAGCATAACGCGGTGCCTGCGGAGAAGGCGCAGCTCGCCTTCGACCCCGCCTTCACGCGCCTGTACCTGGACGGCTGGCTCGCCGGGGAGTCCGCATGAGCGCGAAGACCGTCAACCAAAAGGCCTGGTGGCTGGTGCTGCCGGTGGTGCTGCTGGTCGGCTTCAACGCGGTGCTGCCTCTGATGACGGTGGTCAACTACTCCGTGCAGGAGACTTTCGGCAACAACCGCTTCTTCTTCGAGGGCGTGAAGTGGTTCGACCAGGTGATGCACTCGGCGCGTTTCCACGATTCGCTCAAGCGCCAGCTGCTGTTCACCGCGATCATCCTCGCCATCGAGGTCCCGCTCGGCGTGGCGGTCGCGCTTGCCATGCCGCGCAAGGGCGTGTGGGCGTCGGTCTGCCTGGTGCTGATGTCGATGCCGCTGCTGATTCCCTGGAACGTGGTCGGCGCGATGTGGAACATCTTCGCGCTACCGGACATCGGCCTGCTGGGTTGGACGCTGAACAAGCTCGGCTTCGATTACAACTTCACGCGCCAGCCGCTGGCCGCCTGGGCCACGCTGATCGCGATGGACGTCTGGCACTGGACTTCGCTGGTGGCGCTGCTCGCCTACGCCGGCCTGTCCGCGATCCCGGACGCCTACTACCAGGCGGCGAAGATCGACGGCGCCTCGGCCTGGGCGGTGTTCCGCCACGTGCAGCTGCCCAAGATGAAGCACGTACTGACGATCGCGGTGCTGCTGCGCTTCATGGACAGCTTCATGATCTACACCGAGCCCTTCGTGCTGACCGGCGGCGGGCCGGGAAATTCGACCACCTTGCTGTCCATCGACCTGGTGAAGATCGCGCTCGGCCAGTTCGATCTCGGCCCCGCAGGGGCGATGTCGCTGATCTACTTCCTCATCATCCTGCTGCTGTCGTGGATGTTCTACCGCGTGATGACGCTCGACGAGGAGTAAGCGATGAAACGGCTCAAGTGGCTGGTGCCGGCGCTGTACATCCTGTTCCTGATGCTGCCGATCTACTGGCTGCTCAGCATGTCGTTCAAGCACACCAACGAGATCCTCGGCGGCTTCACGCTGTGGCCGCGCAATTTCACTCTCGAGAACTATCGCAAGATCTTCACCGAGCCGACCTGGTACCTCGGCTACGTCAACTCGCTGATCTACGTGGTGATCAACACGCTGCTGTCGGTGGCGGTCGCGCTGCCGGCGGCCTATGCCTTTTCGCGCTACCGTTTCCTCGGCGACAAGCACCTGTTCTTCTGGCTGCTCTCCAACCGCATGGCGCCGGCCGCGGTGTTCGCGCTGCCCTTTTTCCAGTTGTATTCGGCGATCGGCCTGTTCGACACCCACATCGCGGTGGCGCTGGCGCACTGCCTGTTCAACGTGCCACTCGCCGTCTGGATCCTGGAGGGCTTCATGTCCGGCGTGCCGAAGGAGCTCGACGAGCTGGCGTTCATCGATGGCTACCCGTTCTGGAAGTTCTTCCTCAAGATCTTCGTCCCGGCGATCGCCGCCGGCATCGGCGTGGCGGCGTTCTTCTGCTTCATGTTCTCCTGGGTCGAGCTGCTGCTGGCCAAGACGCTGACCTCGGTCGAGGCAAAGCCGATCGCCGCGATCATGACCCGCACCGCGAGCAGCTCGGGCTACGAGCTCGGCCTGCTGGCAGCGGCCGGCGCGCTGACCATCGTGCCGGGCGCGTTCGTCATCTACTTCGTGCGCAACTACATCGCGAAGGGATTTTCGCTCGGCCGGGTGTGAGCCCGGCAGCGCGAAGACGGCCCATGGATCTGAGCTGGATGGCGTGGACCTGGCAGACCGCGGTGTTCTTCGCGTTCATCGCGCTGGCGCTGGCCGGCATGAGCGTGTGGGAATGGCTGTCGCCCGGCGGCGCGCCGCGGCGGGGGATTCTCGCGATCAATACCACGCGCGGCGACCGCCTGTTCATCTCGCTGCTGCTCGCCGCCTACGTCCACCTGGTCTGGCTTGCCGCTACCAGTGCGCCGCTTTGGGGCGCGACGGTGCTCGCCGTGATCGCCGCCGTGATCGTGTTTCGCAAGGTGTAGTGGCGCCGATGCTAAACTCCGCCGCTCCATGCCGCTGCCAATTTCCGCAATCGAACGCGAACTGGTGCACACGCGGCGCGTGCGCTACGAAGGCTACAAGCGCGCCGACGGCCTGTGGGACATCGAGGCCCACATCACCGACGTCAAGAGCCACGACGTCAAACTGAAGACCGGCGTGCGCCGCGCCGGGCTGCCGATCCACGACATGGTGGTGCGCGTCACCATCGACAGGAAGCTCAACGTGGTCGACGCACTGTCGATCTCCGACGCCGTGCCCTATCCCGGCGGCTGCGAGACCATCGGTCCCGCCTACAAGAAGCTCATCGGCCTCAACCTGGTGAAGAAATTCCGCGACGCGGTGCAGGAGCGCCTCGGCGGCGTGCAGGGCTGCACGCACATCACCGAGATGCTGGCCGGCCTGCCTACAGCGGCGATCCAGAGTTTCGCCGGCGAGATGCGCGAGGACCGCCCGCCGGGCAGGAAACCGTTCCAGCTCGACCATTGCCACGCCATGGATACCTCCGGCGCGACCGTCCTGCAGTGGTACCCGGAGTGGTACCAGCCGAAGCAGAAGGCCGGCGCATGAAGATCCACGAATACCAGGGCAAGGAAATCTTCCGCAAGTACGGCGTCGCCACGCCGCGCGGTGTTGCCTGCTTCAGTGTGGACGAGGCTGTCGCGGCGGCGAAGCAGCTCGGCGGCAAGGTGTGGGTGGTGAAAGCGCAGATCCACGCCGGCGGCCGCGGCAAGGGCGGCGGCGTCAAGGTGGCGAAGTCACTCGACGAAGTGCGCGCGAAGGCAAAGCAGATCCTGGGCATGCAGCTGGTCACACACCAGACGGGCCCCAAGGGCCAGCAGGTCAAGCGCCTGCTGGTCGAAGAGGGCGCGGACATCCGCAAGGAACTGTATGTCGGCATGGTCGTGGACCGCGGCACACAGCGTGTGGTGCTGATGGCCTCCGCCGAGGGCGGCATGGACATCGAGGAGGTGGCGGCGAAGACCCCGGAAAAGATCCACAAGGTGTTCGTCGACCCGGCTGCCGGGCTCACCGGCGCCGACGCGCGCGGAGCGGCGAAGAGAATCGGCCTCCCTGAGGCCGCCCTGGCGCAGGCGAGCGAACTGCTGCGGGGCCTGTACAAATGCTTCTGGGATACCGATGCCTCGCTGCTCGAGGTCAACCCGCTGATCCTGTCGGCGGACGGCCGCGTGGTTGCGCTCGACGCGAAGATCAACTTCGACGACAACGCACTGTTCCGCCATCCCGACCTCGCTGCGCTGCGCGACCTCGACGAGGAGGACCCGCTCGAGATCGAGGCTTCCAAGTACGACCTGTCCTACATTTCGCTCGACGGCAACATCGGCTGCATGGTGAATGGCGCAGGCCTGGCCATGGCGACCATGGACACCATCAAGCTTTACGGCGGCTCGCCGGCCAACTTCCTCGACGTGGGCGGCGGCGCCACGGCCGAGAAGGTCACCGCGGCATTCAAGATCATGCTGTCGAATGCGAAGGTGAAGGCGATCCTGGTCAATATCTTCGGCGGCATCATGAAATGCGACACCATCGCCGCGGGCGTGGTGGCGGCGGCGCGCGAAGTGAAGCTCTCGGTACCGCTGGTGGTGCGCATGAAGGGCACCAACGAGGACCTGGGCAAGAAGATCCTCAAGGACTCGGGGCTGCCGATCATCTCCGCCGACAACATGGCGCAGGCGGGGCAGAAAGTGGTCGCGGCGATCCGGAAGAAGAAGGCCGTGAAGAAGAAAAAGCGATGAGCATCCTCGTCAACAAGAACACGCGGGTGATGACCCAGGGCATCACCGGCAAGACCGGCATGTTCCACACGCAGACCAGCCGCGCCTACGCAAATGGCAAGGCCTGCTATGTAGCTGGCGTCAATCCGAAGAAGGCGGGAGAAGATTTCGAAGGCATCCCCATCTTCGGCTCGGTGCGCGACGCCAAGCAGCAGACCGGCGCCACCGTGTCGGTGATTTACGTGCCGCCGCCCTTCGCCGCCGCGGCGATCTGGGAGGCGGTGGAGGCGGACCTAGCCCTCGCCATCTGCATTACCGAAGGCATCCCGGTGCGCGACCTGGTCGAAGTGCGCGACCGGATGCGCAAGCAGGAGCGCAAGACGCTGCTGCTCGGCCCGAACTGCCCGGGAGTGATCACGCCGGACGAGCTCAAGATCGGCATCATGCCGGGCCACATCCACAAGAAAGGGCGCGTCGGCGTGGTGTCGCGCTCCGGCACGCTGACCTACGAGGCAGTGGCGCAGCTCACCGAGTTGGGCATCGGCCAGTCGAGCGCGGTCGGCATCGGCGGAGATCCGGTCAACGGCCTGAAGCACATCGATGTGTTGCAGCTGTTCAACGACGACCCCGACACCGACGCGGTGATCATGATCGGCGAGATCGGCGGCTCGGACGAGGAGTCCGCCGCGCAGTGGGTGAAGCTGCACATGCGCAAGCCGGTGGTCGGCTTCATCGCCGGGGTGACCGCGCCGCCGGGCAAGCGCATGGGCCACGCCGGCGCCATCATCTCGGGCGGCAAGGGCACCGCGCAGGAAAAGCTCGCGGTGATGGAGGCCTGCGGCATCAAGGTGACGCGCAATCCCGCGCAGATGGGCCGCCTGCTCAAGTCGGCGCTGAAATAGGAAGGAGCGGGCATGTTTGGCGATTGGTTCAACACCAAAGAGGTCGACGAGATCGCGGATGCCATCGTCGCCGACCTGGTGCAGCGGCTGCCGCCGTCGCCCGGACCGCACACGCGCAAGACCGCGGACCGGCTGCGCAAGACGCACGACGTGATTTTCGCGCGACTCGAGCAGTTCGTGCGATCGCGCCGGCTCAACATCTACAAGAAGGCCCACCTGGGCAACCGCGTCAAGTGGGCGCTGCGCGAGGCCGGCTACTCGAACGAATTCACCGACGCGCTCAGCTACGAGCTGGTGACCGTGGCGACGCTCGCGTCGCGCGCGGCCCGTCAGGCCGGCAAGCCGGGCGCCTGAGGCGCCGCCGGTGCTGAAGTGGCTGTTCGGCAGGCGGTCGCAGCCGCAGCCAGCTTCTGCAGGCGCCGCGCCGGCACGCGAGGCGCTGGCGCGTGCGTCGGCCCATCATCAGGCGGGCCGGTTGGAGCTGGCGGAGTCCGGCTACCGCGAAGTCCTGCTGCTCACGCCGGGCGACCCGGACGCGCTGTTCAATCTCGGCAGGCTGCTGCGACGGACCGGCCGCGGGGAAGAAGCGCTGCAGACGTACCGCCAGGCCTTGTCGCTGAACCCGGCGTCGGCGCTTGCGCAGTTGCGCGTCGGTGAAACGCTGACCGCGCTGGGCCGTGCGCAGGAGGCTGTCGCGGCGCTTGAGGCCGCGGTGGCGATGCATCCCGACTTTGCCGCGCTGCAAAACAGCCTTGGCCTGGCGCTGCGGGAGACGGGAAGGCTCGACGATGCGCTGGCCGCATGCCAGCGCGCAGTGGCGCTCGAACCCGGGCTGGGTCTGGCGCGCTTCAACGTCGGCAACCTGCTGCGCGAGAAGGGTTTCCTCGCCGAGGCGGTGGCCGCCTACCGCGCCGCGATCGGGTTCGAACCCGGCCTCGCCGAGTTGCACAACAACCTCGGCAACGTGCTGAAGGAAATGGGCCACACCGAGGAGGCGCTGGCCTGCTACCGGCAGGCGCTGACGCTCAAGCCGGACTTCGCCGACGCCTTGTACAACGCCGCGCAGCTGCTGCGCGACAGCGGGCAGATCAATGAGGCCATCGGCGCATTGCGTTCCGTTCTCGAAGCGCGCCCGGACATGGTCGAGGCGCACTACGATCTCGGCAACCTGCTGAAAAACACTGGCGACAAGGCCGCGGCGCTCGCCTGCTACCAGAAGGCGCTGCAGTTCAAGCCGGACTATGCCGAGGCGCGCTGGGCCTGCGCCATGACGCAGCTGCCGATGGTGGCCGAGGACGACGCAGAACTGGTGCGCAGCCGAGATGACTTCGCCACCGAGCTCGCCGCGCTGGATCGCTGGTGCGAGGCGAGCGGCGCCGAAAATTCCGCGCGCGCGGTGGGCGTGCAGCAGCCGTTCTACCTCGCCTACCAGGAGCAGGACCACCGCGATGTGCTGGCGCGCTACGGCGCGCTGTGCGCGAGGCTGATGGGGACCTGGCAGGAAGCGGCGGGCCTGCGCAGAGCGGCGATCGTCACGCGCGCGGAGATCCGCGTCGGCATCGTCTCGGCGCATATCCACGACCATTCGGTGTGGAACGCGATCGTCAAGGGTTGGCTGCAGCGCCTGGACCGCAGCCGCTTCGACGTGCGCCTGTTCCACCTCGGCAAGGCCAACGATGTCGAGACCGCGCTCGCCAAAACCATGGCCACGCATTACACGTACGGCAAGACTGACCTGGTGGAGTGGGCGCAACTGATCCTCGGCCACCAGCTCGACGTGCTGATTTATCCCGAGATCGGCATGGACCCGACCACCGCCAAGCTCGCCAGCTTGCGCCTGGCGCCGGTCCAGGCGACTTCCTGGGGCCATCCGCACACCAGCGGGCTGCCGACGATCGACTGCTTTATTTCGGCCGAGGGAATGGAGCCGAGCGATGCGCCAGCGCACTACACTGAACGGCTGGTGCGCCTGCCGGGGCTGGGTTGCTTCCTGGAACCGAACAAGGTCGCGCCGGCGGCGGTGGACCTCGCAGCGCTGGGCATTCGCGATGGCGTGCCGCTGCTGGTGTGCGCTGGCACGCCGTTCAAGTACACGCCCCGGCACGACGCGGTGCTGGCGGCGATCGCGCGGCGGCTGGGTGAATGCCAACTGGTGTTCTTCACCCCCGGCAGGGCGGACGAACTCATGCAACGCTTGCGCGAGCGCATGGCGCGCTCGTTCGCCGCCGCAGGCCTCGAGCTGGATGCTTACGGCGCATTCGTGCCATGGCAGAGCCGTGCGCAGTTCCACGGCCTGCTGGCGCAGGCCGACGTATTCCTCGACACCATGGGATTCTCCGGCTTCAACACGGCACTGCAGGCGATCGAGTGCGGCCTGCCGGTGTGCGCCTGGGAGGGCCGCTTCCTGCGCGGGCGGCTGGCGAGCGGGATCCTGCGCCGCATGGGCATGCACGACCTGGTGGCGCACAGCGATGCGGCCTACGTCGATACAGCGGTGAAGCTCGCGCAGGACGCGGCCTGGTGGGGCCGCGTGCGCGAGCGCATGGCCGCGGCACGCCCCAACCTCTATGGGGACGTCGAGCCGGTGCGCGCGCTGGAGAAGTTCTTCGAGGAAGCCGTCAGGAAGTAGCGTCCTGCGCCCTGCCGGTCGGCGCCAGGTCCGGCTCGCCGCAGTGCTGCAGGATCTCGGCGCGTACCCGGTCGCGCAGGCCTATGCTCGCCGCCCAGTCTGTGCCCCCCGGCGCGATCGGCGCGCACAAAGTCACCGCCACCGGCACGCGGCGCGCGTACCAGGTGCCATCGCGCAGCACAGAACGCAAGCCGCGCAGCGCCACCGGCACCACCGGCACATTTGCTTGCGCCGCAACCTGGAAAGCGCCGGCGCGGAACTCCATCAGGCCAGTGATGCGGGTCAGCTTTCCCTCCGGGAACACCACGATGGAAGCACCGCCGCGCACCGCGTCTACCAGCACATCTGCATGCTCGACGCTCTTCTGCACGTCGAAGCGCTCGACGAATATCGTGCCGAACCCCCTGAGCAGAACGCGCATCAGCAGGTGGTCCTCGAACTCGCGCTTGGCGACGAACGAGTAAACGCGCGGCCCGAGCAGCGCCACCAGCACCACCACGTCGAGGTAGCTGGTGTGGTTCACGGCCAGCACCACCGGGCCGGCCGGGATCCGTGTCGCGCCGCGCATCACTATCGGGATTCCCGCCGCGCGCAGGAACAGGCGGCAGACCACGCCGCCGACGCGCCAGGTGGCCGGTGGTTTCGCCAGCGCTGCGGCGAGCAGCACGAACGGGAACAGCAGGCCGCAGGCCAGGTAGACGCGCAGCGCGTACAGCGCGCCGAGCGCGGTGCGCCGGCCGCGGCGCAATTGCGGCGCGGCCCCGGCGAGCACCAGGCGCAGGAACTGCAGCCACACCGCTTGTCCCTTCACCGTGGAGGGGCCGCGCTCGTAGAAATCGCGCGCCGCGACGCGGCGGATCTTGCCGCTCGAAGTCTTGGGCACGGTGGCCAGCGGCGCCAGCACGATATCGTCGGCCGGCGCGCCGATCAGGCGCACGGCCAGCTCATTGATCATGCGTTTCAGGGACTCGTGGCGCGTATCGTCCTTGTCGCGCATCTCGGCCAGCACCACCACGCGCTCGGTGCCGGTGGCCGCGTCCTTGCTGCCGAACACCGCGACGCAGCCGCGCCGGATGCCCGCGAGGTCGCCCACTGCCTGCTCCAGTTCGTAAGGGCTGATGTTGCGACCGCCGCGGATGATGATGTCCTTCTCGCGTCCGGTGAGGAACAGCACGCCCCCGGAGAGGTAGGCGCGGTCGCCGGTATTGAGCCATTCACCGGCGAAGAGGGTCTTGGTCGCCTCCGGGTTGTGGTAGTAGCCCGAGGTGGACGACGGGCCGCGGAACTGCAGCAGGCCCTCATGCCGGTCGGGCAGTTCCATCCCCGCCGCGTCCACCACGCGCATGTCGTGGCCGGGGATTGCCGTGCCGCAGCCGATCACGATCAAGGGCGAGGGGTCATCGGGCTTTGCCTCGATAGCTTCGCCAGTGCGCGTGAAGTGGTCGCGGTCAAGCCGGTCGGCACGCCAGTGAACGCCCGGCGTGGTGATCGCGACGCCCACCGAGGACTCGGCGAGGCCGTAGGACGGCGAGAGGCAGTTCTGCCGCAGCCCGTACTTCGAGAAACGCTTTTCGAATTGCACGATCGTTTCCGGGCTGACCGGCTCAGCCGCGTTGAACGCGAAGCGCCAGGAGGAAAGGTCGATGCCCTCCATCTCCTCGTCCGCGATGCGGCGCAGGCACAGCTCGAAGGAAAAGTTGGGCCCTCCCGACATGGTGCCGCGGTGGCGGTGGATGGCGCGCATCCAGCTCACCGGCCGCGACAGGAACGCGAGCGGCGACATCAGCACTACCGGAAAGCCGAGCACCAGGGTCGCGAAGTTGGCGCCGATGAGCCCCAGGTCGTGGTACAGCGGCAGCCAGCTCACGAACACGTCCTGCGGACCGGCGTTCACCGCCGCGCCCATGGCACGCACGTTGGCCATCAGGTTCGCGTGCGACAGCACCACGCCCTTGGGGTTGCCCGTGCTGCCCGAGGTGTACTGCAGGAAGCCCATTTCGCCGGGCTTGCCGTGCACCGGGTTGAATTTCTCGCCCGGGGATTTCTCCAGGTCGGCCGGCACCAGGACCAGCCGCAGCGACTCGACCTGCGCGCGCAGCAGGTACGCGAGCGCCTTCGCTTCGGGCACCGTGATCATGATCGCCGCGCCGGCGCTCTTCAGGATGCCGACGTGGCGCGTCATGTGGTCTTCGATCGTGGTGAGCCGCGCCGGCGGGTAGAGCGGCACCGGCACGCCGCCCGCGAGCAGCACGCCGTAGAACGAATAGAGGTATTCCTTGCAGGTGGGCAGCATGATCGCCACCATCTGCCCGCGCTCCAGGCCCGCGCGCGTGAGCTGCGCCGCGTAGCCGATCGCGCCGTCCCAGAGCGCGCGGTAGCTGAGCGGAAATTCCTTCTGCTCCTCGTACATGAACACCGTCAACCGGTCCGGCTGGTGCTCGACGTGGTATTCCAGCGCCTCGGTCAGCGTGCGCGCCTGCGCTGCAGAGGGCGCGCGCACGCCCTCGGCCTGCACCAGGCTGGCGACGCTGGCGTCCGCCGCGCGCGGCGCGTGGCCGGCGCTGGAGAGCAGGAAGCGCAGCAGGTCGCGCGGGGTCTCGCTGGTGGCGAGCGCCTGCTCGGGGAGGCTCGCGCCAAACTCGCGCTCCAGGCGCAGCACCAGCTCGACGCGCGCCAGGCTGTCCAGGCCCAGTTCCTTTTCCAGCGAACTGTCGAGCGCGACGTGCGGCTCGACGCTCGGGCGCGCTTCGCGCGCCACGGCCTGCACCACCGCGAGCAGTTTGTTGGCGTCGATCGCGCCGGCGGCCTGATTCATGGCGTGGCGAGTGTACACTCGTGCGCAGCATGTCC
>CAZVZV010000101.1:0-1040 GCA_964631735.1 uncultured Enterobacteriaceae bacterium | reverse complement strand
GAATGCGGTTCTTATTCTGCTGGAGGCGGCAATGGAGCCGACTCGAAGAAACGCGCGACGATCAAAGTGTGGCATTCAGCCTCCAAATCCTAATTTCACCGCAGAGGACGCGGAGTGCGCAGAGAATCCGGGAAGTCGTTCACGATTCGCCGAATACCATCCTTGAGAACGGTGACGTTGAAGTTGATGAGCAGGCCAACTCGACAACCTGATAGCTTTAGATAAGACATCAATTGAGCTTCATGGATGGGAGCTAAACTATCCATCGACTTAATCTCCACAATGACTTCACCTTCTACCAATAGGTCCAGACGATAACCGCAATCGAGATAAACCTCTCGATAGATCAAAGGAAGCGGCTTTTGCTGCTCGACTCTCAGTCCATCTTGTACCAGTTCGAAACCCGTGCATGCCTCGTAAGCAGACTCCAATAATCCGAGTCCCAAAGCGCGATGCACCTTGATAGCCGCCGCAATGATTTTGCCTGTTATCGCGTTGAGTCTCTCTTCTTCCCTCACCTCTGCGCCCTCTGTGTTCCCTGCGGTGAATCTAATTCGCTTGCCACCCAGGAAGTTCAAAGTCCCGTCCTCTCGGACCTGTTCAGTAGCCTGACCGTGAGGGATGGCTCGCGACTTTGACGGAACCCTGATCGACGTACTCCTACCCGAACAGATCCAAAGCAAGGGGGTTGCAGCGACTGCGGGGCTTCAGGTTCCAGACTTGGGCCAGAAACGCCCAGTGCGCTGCATGTAGGCCCGATAGTCGTCCCCAAAGCGGTTCAACAGATTCTCTTCTTCCTTGCGTGTGCGAACCACCAGGAGCAGAAGGGCTAGCGTACCAGTCAACAGGAGAAACCAGTTGGCGGCGATCAGGGAATTGGCCACGATGCACAGCGCCGCGGAATCGTAGAAGGGATGACGGACCCATCGATACGGGCCACGGGTTACCAGCGTGTGAATCTTTCGGGTCGCCACCGTATCGGTCAAGTTGGGTCCAAGCTTGTGAAAGGTCCAGAGCAGCAACCCTCCTCCGGCAATGCC
>CAZVZV010000100.1:0-1409 GCA_964631735.1 uncultured Enterobacteriaceae bacterium | reverse complement strand
CGCCGGCATCGTGCTCGGCATGGGCCTGCCGACGACGCCCTCCTACATCCTGATGGTCGCGCTGCTGGTACCGGCGGTGATCAAGCTCGGGGTGGTGACGCCCGCGGCCCACATGTTCGCGTTCTACTTCGCCATCCTTTCGGCGATCACGCCGCCGGTCGCGCTCGCGGTGTTCGCCGCCGCCAGCCTCGCCAAGGCCGACATGTGGGACACGGGCTGGGCAGCGATGCGCATCGGCGCGGCCGGTTACATCGTGCCGTTCATGTTCGTCTACGAGCCTGCCTTGCTGCTGATCGGGCCCTGGCACGTCTCGCTGTTCGCCTTTGTCAGCGCGACGATCGGCGTGATGGCGCTTGCCGCGGGCCTGCACGGCTACCTGCTCGCCTCGGCGCGCATGTGGGAACGCGCCGTGCTCGTGGTGGCGGCGCTGTTGCTGATCGCGCCGGAGCTGATTTCCAGCCTGGTTGGCCTGGGGCTGCTCGGTGTGGTGGCCGCGGCGCAATGGCCGCGGCGGACTAGCGCTCTGGCTCGTCCAGCCGCCTGACTTCACGCTCGACGCGGTACTCGCCCTCGATCACGGTGCCCGGGCCTCGCTTGGGCAGATTGCGCGTGCGCCACCACAGCCACGCCCACAGCACCAGCGCGACCACACCGACCACCGCCAGGATCACCGAGGCGAAAGCGAACGCCAGGACGAACAGCAGGACGCCGAGGATGGCGCCCGCGACGCGCTGAAACAGGTTCAAGCCGGCGCGGGTTCGGCCGCGTCGAAGTCGATCTCGACCTTGGCGCTGTTCGGGTCGAGGAAGAACAACTGCCAGGTGCCGTAGGCCGGGAGTTTCCTCAGCTCGTAGGCGATGCCGCGCGACTTGAGTTTGTCCACCGTGGCGGCAAGGCCGGTGCCGAAGAATGCCATGTGGTCGATCACGCCCTTCACCAGGTCCTTCTTCGGTTTGCCGGCCACTACGTGCAGGATCGGTTGTTTGCCCTTGCCCCCGTCGGCGTAGAGCCAGGCGCCCGGAAAGGTGAACGGCGGCCGCGCACCGGGCTTCAGGTTCAGGTGCTCTTCGTAGAACGCCAGCGTCGCCGGCAGGTCGTCGGTGAGGATGTTGAAGTGGTCCATCCGCGTGATCGGCATCTCACACTCCCTTGGCCGCGGCCTGCGTCTGGCGCGTCTTGTCGAGTACCGTCATCGCCGTGGTGACCAGCGCCGCAATGTCGGCGGCGTTGGCCGGCACGATCAGCGTGTTGGACTGCTTGGCGAGGCCGGCAAACGCTGCCACGTACTCCTGCGCCACCTTGAGGTTGGCGGCGTCCATGCCGCCCTTTTCGGAAATCGCCTCGCCCACCGCGCGCACCGCGGCGGCGTTGGCTTCCGCGATCAGGCGCAGCGCGGTGGCCTCGCCCTG
>CAZVZV010000099.1:0-5313 GCA_964631735.1 uncultured Enterobacteriaceae bacterium | reverse complement strand
GAGCAGCGCGATGCCAGGCAGGGCGACGAGGAAAGTGAAGAAGAAGAACACCGGCCAGCCCGTCGCCTCGACCATCGCGCCCGCTGCAGGCCCGACGTAGACGCGCCCGAGCGCGGCGAGCGCCGAGAGCAGCGCGTACTGCGTCGCCGAGTAGCGCCGGTCGCACAGCGACATCAGCAGCGCGACAAACGCCGCCGTGCCCATGCCACCGCACAGGTTCTCCGCCGCCACCACCGCGATCATCAGCGCATAGCTCTTGCCGGCGAGCGCGAGCGCCATGAAGCCGAGGTTGGTCAGCGCCTGCAGGATGCCGAACAGCAGCAGGGATTTGTAGAGCCGCAGCCTGGCCATCAACGCACCGCCTGCAAGCAGTCCAAGGATCGTCGCGCCCACGCCCAGCCACTTGTTCGCCCAGCCGACGTCGGTGAGGGAGAAGCCCGCGCCGCGCAGCAGGAACGCGGTGGTAAGCACGCCGGCAAAGGCATCACCGAGCTTGTAGAGCACGATCACCACCAGCAGCGCCACCGCGCCGCCGCGCGAGAAGAACTCCGCCAGCGGTTCGCGCACCGCCTCGGCAAGCGTGGCCGGCGCTTTCCCCTGCTCTTGCGGCTCGAGCGCAGTCCAGGCCGCCGCCGCGCCCACCAGCATCAGCGCCGCCATCAGCCAGTAGGTCTGCGCCCAGCCGAGCCAGCCGTCCACCAGGATCAGCGCGAGCCCGCCGGAGACCAGCATCGCAATGCGGTAGCCGAGCACCGATACTGCCGCGCCCGCGCCGCGCTCCTGCGTTTCGAGCACGTCCGCGCGGTAAGCATCGAACACGATGTCCTGCGACGCGGAAAGGAACGCCACCGCGAGCGCCAGTGCAGCGAGCAGCCAGGGCGACTCCTTCGGCGGCACCGTTCCCATCCAGGCGATGGCGACGAGCAGCGCGAGTTGCGTCGCCACCAGCCAGCCGCGCCGCCGGCCGAGGAAGGGCAAGGGATACCGATCCATCATCGGCGCCCACAGGAACTTGTAGACGTAGGGCTGGCCGACCAGCGCGAACCAGCCGATGTCCTGCAGGCGGACACCTTCGACCGTCAGCCAGGCCTGCAGCGTTGCGCCGGTCAGGGCGAGCGGCAGGCCGGAGGAAAAACCCAGCAGCAGCAGCAGGAACATCTTCCGGCTGCGGAACACGCTCAGCAGCTCAAGCGCCGAGGCTCCACTCATAGTCGATGACGAGCGGCGCGTGGTCGGAGAAGCGCTTCTTGGTGTAGATCGCCTCGCGCCTGGCGCGCACTGCCAGGCCAGGCGTGGCGATCTGGTAGTCGATGCGCCACCCCACGTTCTTCGCCCAGGCCTGGCCGCGGTTGGACCACCAGGTGAACTGGTCTGTCTTCTGGTTCAGGCGCCGGAACACGTCGACGAACCCGATCTCGTCGAAGACGCGCGTGAGCCAGGCCCGCTCCTCCGGCAGGAACCCCGAGTTCTTCTGGTTCGAGCGCCAGTTCTTCAGGTCGATATTCTGGTGCGCGATGTTCCAGTCCCCGCACAGGATCACTGCGCGGCCGGCGCGCCTCAGCTTGCGCAAGTGCGGCAGGAATGCCGAGAGGAATCGGAACTTGGACGCCTGGCGGTGCGGCCCGCTCGATCCCGAGGGCAAGTAGAGCGAGACCACCGACAGGCGGCCGAAGCGCGCCTCGAGATAGCGCCCTTCCTCGTCGAACTCCTTCACGCCGAATCCCTCGCGCACCGCGTCGGGTGGCACCCGGCTGTACAGCGCAACCCCGGCGTAGCCCTTCTTGTCGGCGTGCGAGAAGCTGCCGTGCAGCCCGCGTGGCGCGCGCATGGTGGCGTCGAGGTCGGCCTCCTGCGCCTTGATCTCCTGCAGGCACACCACGTCGGCCTTCTGCGCCGCAAGCCAACGGTACAAGCCCTTGCGCGCCGCGGAGCGAATGCCGTTGACGTTGAGAGTTACTACCCTCAAGAGGACGGGAAGCTCGAAACGCCGCCGTGCGCAGCCGACCAGGGCGCCGGCGCATTGAGGAATTTCTCCACCTCGTCGACTTGCGCGGGCGCGAGGTATTTGCCCTGCTTCACCACGCGCAGCACGTCCCACCAGGTGGCGAGGTGGTGCAGGCGCACGCCGAGTTCGCTCATCACTTTCTTCGATTCGGGAAAAATGTCGTAGTAGAAATTCACGAACACGTGCTCGACCACCGCGCCCGCGTCGCGCAGCGCCTTGCAGAAGGTGATCTTCGAACGGCCGTCGGTGGTGAGGTCCTCCACCAGCAGGGTGCGCGCACCCTCGCGGATGTCGCCTTCGATCTGCGCGTTGCGGCCGAAGCCCTTGGGTTTCTTGCGGATGTACTGCATCGGCAGGCCCATGCGATCGGCGATCCAGGCGGCGTAGGGGATGCCCGCGGTCTCGCCACCCGCCACCACGTCGAACTGTTCGAAGCCGGCGTCGCGCGCCAGCGTGGCGATGGCGAAATCCACCAGCTGGGAGCGGATGCGCGGGTAGAAAATGAGTTTGCGGCAGTCGATGTACACCGGGCTCGCCCAGCCCGAGGTGAAGGTGAACGGCTTGTCTTCGGAGAACAGCACCGCCTTCACTTCCAGCAGCATCTTCGCGGTGGTCTCGGCGATGAAGGCGCGATCCGCAGAATGCATGGCGGGCGGATTTTAGCAGGTCAACGCACGCTGGGCCGACGCGTTAAAATGAGTCTGTCGCCCGCTACAAGAGGAACCCGCGATGCCCCGCTTCACTTTCGCCGCCGCGCTCCTGCTCGTCATCGCCGCAATGGCGTCGGGCGCGCTTGCGCAGACGGCCGCGCAGACCGCGGCGGACAAGGAAAAGGCCAAGGCCAGGGACGCAGCCCTCGACGCCCAGATCCGCTCCTACCGCTGCGTGGGCACCGACGGCAAGAGGTACTACGGCTCGTCGCGGCCGGAGCAGTGCGCCAGCGTGGCGGTCGAAGGCCTGTCCGCCCAGGGCACGGTCGTGCGGCGCTTCGAAGCGCCGCTGACCCCGGAGCAGCGCGCCGCCAGGGACGCCGAGGCGCAGAAGAACGCCGACAAGATCGCCGAGGAGGCGAACGCCAAGCGCGACGCGGAGAATGCGGCAAAGGTGCAGCAGAGGCGAGACCAGGCGCTGTTGCAGACCTACGCCAGCGAAAAAGACATCGAGTCGGTGCGCCAGCGCGCCCTCGCCGACAACATGAAGGCGCAACAGGACGTGGAGCGGCGCATCGTCGCGCTGAGAAAGCGCCAGGACGAACTGGCCAAGCAGGCGGTAGCGATCAAGTCCGGCAAGCCGCCCAGCGACACCTTCGAGCAGGACGTGAAGGCGATGGCCTACGACTTGCAACTGCAGGAGGGGCTGCTCGAGTCGCGCCGCAAGGAAGCCGATTCCATCAACACCAAGTACGACGAAGAAAAGCGCAAGTACCTCGAGCTCACCAAGGGCCCGGCGAAGTAGCAGCCGATGACAGCATTGCTGCTGGACCCCCAGGCGTGGATCGCGTTCGCCACGCTTACCGCGCTCGAGCTGGTGCTCGGCATCGACAACATCATCTTCATCTCGATCTTGGTGGACAAGCTGCCGCCGGCCGAGCGCGACCGGGCGCGGCGCATCGGGCTCGCCGCCGCTATGTTCATGCGCGTCGGGCTGCTGCTGGTGCTCGCCTGGATCATCGGCCTCACCGCGCCGCTGTTCACCGTTCTCGGCGAGGAGATCTCGGGACGCGACGTGATCCTCATCAGCGGCGGGCTATTCCTTCTGTGGAAGAGCGTGATGGAGATCCACCAGCTGCTCGAGGGCGTCGAGGGCGAGCGCTCGAGCGCGGTGCCCGCCACCTTCGGCGCCGTGGTCGCTCAGATCATGCTGGTGGACCTCGTCTTCTCGCTCGACTCGATCATCACCGCGGTCGGCATGGTGCAGTGGATCGAAGTGATGGTCGCCGCGGTGATCGCGTCGGTCGCGCTGATGATGCTGTTCGCGGGAGCGATCGGTCGCTTCGTCACCGGGCATCCGACCATCAAGATGCTCGCGCTCGCCTTCCTCGTGGTGATCGGCGTGGTGCTGATCGCTGCCGGGTTCAACCACGTGGTGCCCAAGGGCTATGTCTATTTCGCCATGGCCTTCGCGGTGGCGGTCGAGTTGCTCAACATCCGCATGCGCAAGCGCAAGCGTGCCGCGCAGCCCGTGCACCTGCACGAGCCGTACACGCGCGACTGACCGGGCATCAGCGCGAGAGCTTCGCCTTGAGGATCGCGTTCACCTGCGCTGGGTTGGCCCTGCCCTGCGTCGCCTTCATCACCTGGCCGACCAGCGAATTGAAGGCTTTTTCCTTGCCGGCGCGGTAGTCCTCGACCTGCTTGGCGTTCTTGGCCAGCACGTCGTCGACGATTTTCTCGATTTCGGTGTCATCGGACATCTGACCCAGGCCGCGTTTTTTAATGATCTCGTCGGCCGAGCCCTCGCCGGCTAGCACTGCTTCCTGGACTTCCTTCGCCTGCCTGCTAGAAATCCTTCCTTCTGACACACGAATTTGAATCAGCAGTAGATTTTTCGGTAGATCTTTGTCGGTCGTCGGATTCTTACCCCACTCATCCAAGTACGCGCTCGACGAGCTCACCACAGCAGTCGACGTATGGGCCAATACCTCGGCCTTCTTCTCTCGTGTGAAGTGGTACTCCTCTAGGACTCTCACTGCCGCATCAAGCACACGCGCCCGATCAGTTTGCGTGGTCGTGAGAGTTTCAGCGATATGCGCTGGTATACCACCCTCGACATAGCGGGCGCGCTTCTTCTCCAGCGACTCCGGCAAACTCTTCCGGATTCGCTCAATTTCTGCTTCAGATATCACCAATGGCAGCAGGTCCGGATCGGGAAAATATCGGTAGTCCTGCGCGTCTTCCTTCGACCGCATTGAACGTGTCTCGCTCTTGTCGGGGTCGTACAGCCGGGTCTCCTGAGTAACGCTACCGCCGTCCTCGAGGATCTCAATCTGCCTTGTCGCCTCGAACTCGATTGCCTGTTCCATAAAGCGGAAGGAGTTAAGATTCTTGATCTCACAGCGCGTTCCGAGTTTCGTATCACCAACCTTCCGCACCGACACGTTCGCGTCGCAACGGAACGATCCCTCCTGCATGTTGCCGTCGCAGATACCGATCTCGCGAACAAGCGAGTGCAGAGTGCGTGCAAAAGCCACCGCCTCCTTCGCGCCGCGCAGCTCCGGCTCCGACACGATCTCAAGCAAAGGCGTCCCAGCGCGATTCAAGTCGATGCCAGTCATCTCCTGGAAATCCTCATGCAAAGACTTTCCCGCG
>CAZVZV010000098.1:0-27748 GCA_964631735.1 uncultured Enterobacteriaceae bacterium | reverse complement strand
AAGCCGAGGCTCTGGCACAACTGCAGCATGCCGCGGTTCTCCGCCAGCACGTGGCCGAGCATCGAGCGCAAGCCGCGCGCGCGCGCCACGTCGATCAGCTGGCCCATCAGGCGCCGGCCGAGCCCCTTGCGGTGCCAGTCGTCGGCGATGACGACGGCGAACTCGCAGCTCTCGCCGTCCGGATTGGTGACGTAGCGGCACACGCCGATCTCGGCCTCGCCCGTGCCCTCGGGCAACGTGGCGACGAACGCCATCTCGCGGTCGTAGTCGATCTGCGTGAATCGCACCAGCATGGCGGGCGTGAGTTCCCGCAGCGTGTCCATGAAGCGGAAGTAGCGGCTCTCCGGCGAGAGCTTGCGGATGAACGCCTGCTCCAGTTCGGCGTCCTCGGGCCGGATCGGCCGCACCGTCACCTGCGGGCCGTTCGCCGGCTGCCAGGTGCTCACCAGGTGCGCGGGGTAAGGGTGGATGGCCATGTGCGCGTAGCGGTCGCGCTGCGGCTGCGGCGGGCGCAGCACCACGCGCGCGTCCACCGCGACGGCGCCGCTCTCGTCGGCGATCAGCGGATTGATGTCCAGCTCCTGCAGCGCGGGCAGCTCGCACACGAGTTCCGAGACGCGCAGCAGCACTTCCTCCAGGGCGCGCATGTCCACCGGGGGCATGCGGCGGAACTCGCCCAGCAGCTTGGCCACGCGCGTGCCGCGGATCATGTCGGCGACGAGGAACTGGTTGAGCGGCGGCAGCGCCACGGCGCGGTCGCGGTGCACTTCGACCGCGGTGCCGCCGGTGCCGAACACGATGGCCGGGCCGAACACCGGGTCGCGGATCACGCCCACCATCAGCTCGCGTCCGTTCGCCCGGCGCACCATCGGCTCCACCGTGACGCCATTGATGCGCGCCTCCGGGCGAAGGCGCTTCACCTCGTCCACGATCTGCTGCCAGGTGTCCTGCACGCCTTGAGCACCGGCGACGTTGAGGCGCACGCCGTTCACGTCGCTCTTGTGCGTGATGTCGGGGGAATCGACCTTCATCGCCACCGGCGCGCCGATCTCGCCGGCGATCAGCATCGCCTCGTGCGCCGAGCGCGCCACCACCGTGCGCGCGATGGGGATGCGGAAAGCAGCGAGCAGCGCCTTGGATTCCATCTCCGAGAGCACGCTGCGCCGCTCGGCAAGCGCCGCATCGACGATCAGGCGCGCGGACTCCAGGTCGGGCGCGCCCTGCGCGGCGAGCGGTCCCGGGGTCTGCAGCAGCGCGCGCTGGTTGCGGTAGAAGGACGAGAGGTGCCCGAACATCTCCACCGCCGGGTCCGGGGTGCGGAACACGGGGATGCGCGCTTCGGCCAGCAGGCGGCGCGCTTCCGCCGTCTGCTCTTCGCCCATCCAGCAGGCGAGCACGGGCTTGGTGGAACCCTTGGCGGCATCGATCACGGCGCGCGCCGCTTCCGCGGGCGCGGTCATCGCCTGCGGCGTCAGCACCGCTAGCACGCCGTCGACGTTGTCGTCGGCGAGGCAGGCGCCCACCGCCGCGCGGTAGCGCGCGGCGTCCGCGTCGCCGATCAGGTCGATCGGGTTGCCGTGCGACCAGTTCTCCGGCAGCGTCTGCTTCAGCGTTTCGATGGTCCGCGGCGACAGCTGCGCGAGCGGGATGCCAAGGTCGGCCGCGTGGTCGGCCGCCATCACGCCGGGGCCGCCGCCGTTGGTCACCACGGCGAGGCGGTCTCCCTGCGGGCGCACGTGCGCGGCGAGCGCCTGCGCCGCGGCCACCAGCTGCCCGATGGTGGTGACGCGCACCACGCCGGCGCGCTTCACTACCGCCTCGAATACGTCGTCCAGGCCCACGATGGCGCCGGTGTGCGACACCGCGGCGCGCGAGCCCGCCGGATGGCGGCCGACCTTCATCAGGATCACGGGCTTGACGCGCGCCGCTGCGCGCAGCGCCGAGACGAAGCGCCGCGCGCTCCTCACGCCTTCGATGTAGAGCAGGATGTGCTCGGTCTTCGCGTCCGCGACCAGGTAGTCGATGATCTCGCCGAAATCCACGTCGGTCGAACCGCCGAGCGACACCACGCTGGAGAAGCCGACCTTGTTCGGGCGCGCCCAGTCGAGCAGCGCGGTGCACACCGCGCCCGATTGCGAGATCAGGCCGAGCGAGCCGGCATATGGCGTGCCGCGCGCGAAGGTCGCGTTCAAGCCCAGCGCCGGGCGCATCAGGCCGAGGCAATTGGGGCCCACCACGCGCAGGCGGTGGCGGCGCGCATTTTCCAGCACGGCACGTTCCAGTTTTGCGCCGGCGGGTCCGGCTTCCGAGAATCCGGCGGTGATCACCACCGCGGCGCGCACGCCGGCGCGGCCGCACTGCTCGATCACATCGGGCACCGTGCGCGGCGGCGTGGCGACCACCGCGAGATCCACGCGCGCTGGCACCTTGCCGACGGCGTCGAAGCAGGGCACCCCCTGCACGCTCTTGTATTTGGGGTTCACCGCGTAGAGGGCCCCCGCGTACTGCGCGGCGAGCATGTTGGCGATCAGCACCGCGCCGATGGAGCCGGGGCGCTCGCTCGCCCCGATGATGGCGACGGAGGAGGGCTCGAACAGCGGCGTGAGGTAGTGCTTTTCGGAGACGCCCATGGCGGGGAGTCTAGCGCCTTGTCCTGGCCGTGCTTGACGCGGAGCGCGCATGGCGCGCGGCCGGTAGAATGGCCGCGGATGAAATTTCTGCTTGACGCCGTACTGCGCCGGATCGGGGAGGGGACCGCCATCCCCTTCGCCGTGCGCTTTTCGGGCGGCGGCGAATACCGCAACTCCGCGCAAGCCCCCGCCTTCACCCTGGTGATCCGCAGCGCAGCGGCCTATGCGCGCATTGCGGCCTTCGGCCACATCGGCCTGCTGGATGCCTACTTCGACGGCGACCTCGACGTCGAGGGCGACCTCGCCAAAGCGGCGGCCGTAGGCCTGGAAAGTGAAATGGCCGGCCAAAACCTGCTGGTGGACCTGCGCAACCGTTGGCACGAGCTGCGTTTTTCCAACCGCAGCCGGGCGCAGGCGAAGAGGAACGCCGAGGCCCACTACGCGCTCGGCACCGAGTTCTACCGCCTGTGGCTCGACGACCCGCTGATGATGTACACCTGTGCGTACTGGAAAGAAGGCACGCGGTCGCTGGAGGAGGCGCAGCGCAACAAGATTGAGCACGTGGCGAGGAAGCTCCAGCTTGCCCCCGGCGAGGAGGTGGTGGACATCGGCAGCGGCTTCGGCGGCTTCATGTTCCACGCCCAGCAGAAGTTCGGCGTCAAGGTCACCGGCATCAACAACACGACCTCGCAGGTCGAGATGGTGCGCGAGGCAATCGCGCAGCGCGGGCTCGGTCAGGCGCTCCAGGTGATCGACACCGATTTTCGCGACGCAGGCCGCGCGTACGACAAGGTGGTGTCGATCGGCACCCTGGAGCACGCCGGGCGCGACCAGCTCGAGGAGGTGGTGCGCGCGCACGCCGCCTTTCTCAAGCCCGGCGGCCTGGGGATGCTCCACTTCATCGGCCACGTCGGGCACTTCCAGACCGAGTTCTTCATCCGCCGGCACGTGTTTCCCGGCGGCTGGATCCCGAGTCTCGCGCATACCGTCGCGGCCATTGAGCGCGCCGGCCTCGAGGTGCTGGACATCGAGAACCTGCGCCGGCACTACGCGCTGACGCTGGATGCCTGGGGCGAGCGCTTCGAGCGCAACTGGGACAGGATCCACGCGCTCGACCCGCGCAAGTTCGACGAGCACTTCCGGCGCGTCTGGCGCGTATACCTCTACGGCTGCGCCGAGATGTTCCGCTCCGCAAAGGGCTACACGCACTTGTTCCAGATTGTGTTCTCGAAAGGCAATGCCACGTCCCGCAGCTACCCGATGAGCCGGGAGTTCCTCTACGAACAGCCTGCATACCGCGAAAACCCGGGCGCTAGCCGAGCAGCTTAAGCGCCCGGGCGGCCCGGTCGCTCTGGCGAAGGACACCTCCAACCTGTTCCGCGACCGCGTGGGCGGCGCGCGGCGGCGGCTCGACGTGCACGATTTCCGCGACGTGCTCGGCGTCGACCCGGCGGCAGGCTGGGTCGAGGCCGAGGGCATGGTCACCTACGAGGACCTGGTGGACGCGTGCCTCGCCCAGGGCGTCATGCCGGCGGTAGTGCCGCAACTGAAGACCATCACCCTCGGCGGCGCCGTGGCGGGCGTGGGGATCGAGGCGTCCTCGCACCGCCACGGGCTGGTGCACGACACGGTGATGGAACTCGAGGTGCTGCTTGGCGACGGCAGCGTTGTCACCTGCACGCCAGACAACGAGCATGCGGACCTGTTCTTCGGCTTCCCCAACTCCTACGGCACGCTCGGCTATGCGCTGCGCGTCAAGGCGAAAGTGGTGCCGGTCAAGCCCTATGTCCGGCTCGAGCACCTCGCTTTCGGCAATGCCGCCCAGTTCTTCACCGAGCTCGAGCGGCGGCTGCGCGCTGGCGAGGCCGATTTCATCGACGGCACCGTGTTCTCGCCGCAGAAGCTGTGCCTCACGCTCGGCACCTTTACCGCGTCCGCGCCCTACGTCAGCGACTACACCTACGAGCGCATCTACTACCGCTCGATCGCCGAACGGCGCGAGGATTTCCTCAAGGTGCGCGATTTTCTGTGGCGCTGGGACACCGACTGGTTCTGGTGCTCGAAGAACCTGCTGGCGCAGAACCCCCTGGTGCGGCGGCTGGTCTACGGCAGAAAGCGCCTCGGCTCACGCACTTACGCGAAGATCATGCGCTGGAACAGCCACGTCGGCGCGACGAGGAAACTCGAGCGCCTGCTCGGGCTGCACTCCGAGTCCGTGATCCAGGACGTGGACATCCCGCTCGCGCGCGCCGCGGATTTCCTCGAGTTCTACGCGCGCGAGATCGGGCTGTGGCCGCAGTGGGTCTGCCCGATCGGCGCTTCACCGCATGCCGGGCGCTACACGCTCTACCCCCTGCCGTCGGGTTGGTACGTGAACTTCGGTTTCTGGGACGTGAAGCGCACGCGCAAGGCGCACCCGCCGGGTCATTTCAACCGGATGGTCGAGCGCAAGGTGATGGAGCTCGGCGGCATCAAGTCGTTGTATTCGGAGAGCTACTTTCCCGAGGACCAGTTCCACCGCATCTACGGCGGCGAGGCGTACGCGGCACTGAAGCGCAAGTACGATCCGTTGAACGCGTTTGCGCGCCTGTACGAGAAGTGCGTGCTGCGCCGCTAGGCGCGTTGCGCCCCTTGCGGTGCGAATGTGTGCGAGGATGATCACATGAAACAAAATATTCCGCAGACGCCTGCGGACTATGATCGCACTCGTATCGTCGAGCGTCCTGACGGGTTCTACTGGCAAGCGCGGGACGGTGGCCGCGAGTCCGGCCCCTTCGTCACCTTGCTCGACGCGGTGCAGGACATGCAGGCCGACGAAGAAGGCGCGCAGGAGCCGGGCGAGACGCTGCAGGAAGCCGAGAGCGAGCTCGGCATCGCCGACTACGTCGATCCCGAGACCGGCGAACTGGCCGAGGAACAGCGCCCCCGGCTGGAGGATCACTAGCTGTAATTTGACTTAGATCAATCCTCGCCCGTCGCGCCGCGCTAGTTTGGCGCAGGCGCAATCAGGAGGATTGAATGCAACGTAAATCTCGCACCGCGACGACCTGCGCGAGGATCCTTGCCCTGGGCGCGGCAGCCATCCTGCTCGCCGCCTGCGAGCAGAAGCCGCAGGCGGCAGTTGACCCCTATGACCAGAGCAGGATGGACCTGAAGCCGGTGCCGGCCAAGGTATCCGCCGAACGCCACAAGGGCGCGTTTGCCGAAGGCAGTTCGCTCAGCATGGGTGCCGAGCTGAAGCCGCTCGACCCCTCTCCCATAAAGACGGTGCGGCTCGATACCACCCACAAAATCATCGAGATCGCGCCCGGCGTGAAGTTCAGCGCCTGGACCTTCGGCGACACGGTGCCGGGTCCGACGGTGCGCGCGCGCGTCGGCGACAAGATCAGGTTCAGCATGACCAACCGCAGCGACGAGCCGGTACCCGGTATGCGCCTGACCGCGGCGCCGATGATGCACTCGATGGATTTCCACGCCGCGATGGTTTCGCCGCAGGACAAGTACCGCTCGATCGCGCCGGGTCAGACCATCGAGTTCGAATTCACCCTCAACTATCCCGGCATCTTCATGTACCACTGCGGCACGCCGATGATCCTCGAGCACATCGCCGCCGGCATGTACGGCGCGGTGCTCGTCGAACCGCGCAACGGCTATCCGACCAAAGCCGACCGCGAATACGTGGTGGTGCAGAGCGAGTTCTACGCCAAGCCCGATCCCGGCAAGCAGAAGGTGGGCGGCGCGCCGCTCTATGTGCTCGACACCGAACGGCTGCGCGACTCGCGGCCGACGCACACCGTGTTCAACGGCGTGCACAACGGCATGGTGCGGAATCCGCTGCCGGCGAAGGTCGGCGAGCGTGTGCGCCTCCACGTGCTCAACGTCGGTCCGAGCAAGACTTCGAGCTTCCACGTCGTCGGCACGATCTTCGACCGTGTCTGGTTCGAAGGAAACCCGGACAACCAGTTCCGCGGCATGCAGACGGTGCTGCTCGGATCCTCCAACAGCGCCACGGTGGAGTTCCTCATCCCGGAGGAGGGCTCCTACATCATGGTGGACCACCATTTTGCCAACGCCTCGCAAGGCGCGATCGGCCTCGTCTCGACCGCAGCCAAGCCGCCGGCCAAGGACCTGGAGCACCATAATATGCCCGCGTCGGCGACGCCGACCGATCCCGATGCGGTCGCCGGCAAGCTCGCCTTCGAGAGTAAATGCCTGGCTTGCCACTCCGTGGGCGAAGGCAAGAAGCTGGGCCCGGACGTCGCTGGTGTCACCAAGCGCCGCAGCGACGCCTGGCTGGCGCGCTGGCTGAAGGAGCCGGAGAAGATGCTGGCCACGGACCCGGACGCCAAGGCCATGCTGAAGGAGTACAACAACCTGCCGATGCCCAACCAGAGCCTGGGCGACGCGGAGATCCGGCAGTACCTCAAGTACTTCCACTGGATCGACGCACAGCCGGCGGGGAAGCATTGAGCGCACGCACGGCATTTGCCGTCTTTGGAATCGCGTTCGTACTGCCGGCGCTGGCCTGCGGCCATTGCGTGGAGGACAAAATCGCGGCGGTCTATGACCACGCCGTCGTGGTGCAGGCGCTGGAGCGCAAACACCATGTCGCGTTCTTCGGCATCGACGGGGCCATCGCACCCGCAGACGGCGCGCGGGCGGTCAAGGCCGCAGCGGAATCCGCCCATGGCGTGGACCGAGGCAGCGCGCGGGTGTCCGCGGAATCGGCATCGCTGTCCGTTGCGTTCGACCCGCAACGCGTACCGTTCGCGGCGCTGGAGAAGCAGCTGCAGCGCAAGCTCGCGCCGCGGGGCCTCACGCTGTTCACCATGCGCGTGATGGAGCGCCCGGCGGAACTGAAGACCGTCAGCCGCAAATAGAATGCCCGGCGTTAGTGCTTGACCGCCAGCATGCGCACCAGGCCCGCGCTGTCGCGGATGCGTACGTGCTTCTGCTGCACCTCGATCAGATTGTCCTTCTGAAAGGCTGAGAACAGCCGGCTCACGGTCTCCAGCTTGAGGCCGAGGTAGCTGCCGATCTCCTCGCGCGTCATGCGCAGGTGGAATTCGGACGAGGAATAGCCGCGGCGCACGAAGCGCTTGGACAGGTTGAGCAGGAAGGTGGCCAGGCGCTCCTCGGCGCGCATCGAGCCCAGCAGCATCATCACGCCGTGGTCGCGCACGATCTCGCGTGCCAGCACCGCGTGCAACTGGCGCTGCAGCGGGCGGATGTCGCGTGACAGCTCTTCCACCAGCGCGAAGGGAAGCACGCACACCTCACTGTCCTCCAGCGCGATGGCGGTGCCGTTGTAGTGTCCGGCGCCCAGGCCGTCCATGCCGAGCAGTTCCCCGCCCATGCAAAAGCCCGTCACCTGCTCGCGCCCCTCGCCGTCGAGGACGCTGGTCTTGAAGAAACCGGAACGGATGGCGTAGATCGAGCCGAATGTGCCTCCCGCATTGAACAGTGCATCGCCACGCTTCACGCGGCGCCGCGCGTACACCAGGCCTTCGATGCGCAGCATGTCCTCGGCGGACAGCCCGGCAGGCAGGCACATTTCGCGCATGTTGCAGCTGGCGCAGGTGACCTCGAACTTCCTCGGCGCAACGACGGGCTGGGTGGCGGTGACGGCGTACATGGTGTCTTCCTCTCAGTGCGGGCTTGCTGCTCGCGCCGCGACGGCGTCGCGCATGCGCTCGAATTCGGTGCTCTTGTCGAAGAAGTCGCGCGCGCCGAGCCGCTCGGCGAGCCGCCGGTAGGGCCCGCTGGCGAAGTTGGACAGCATGTACACCTCCACTTCCGGCGCCTGCTCGCGCAGGGCGCGCAGCACGTCGAAGCCCGAGCCCTGCGCGAGGCTGATGTCGCACAGCACCGCGTCGGGACGAAGCGCGAGGACGCTGCGGACGGCCTCGTCGGCGCGCGCGGCGCTGCCGACCGTGCGCACGCCGTCGATGGCGGAAATCAATTCCTCGAGCCGCTGCACCACCTGCGCCGAGTCTTCGACCAGGAACACGTCCATGGGGTGGGCTTTCGCCGTGCCTTGCATGACGGCAGTCTGCCGGCATGCCGCGTGGCAGCCCATCGGCGGCGGCTGATTCCGCCCTGGGAATTTTCCTAAACCAGCTTGTGTTCGAGGGCGTAGCGCACCAGGTCCGCGGTGCCGCCAAGCCCCAGCTTGTCCTGGATGTTCGCCTTGTGCGTGCTGACCGTTTTCACCGACAGATGCAGCTGCCCGGCGATCTCGGTCGGACTGCGCCCGCCGGCGAGCAGGCGCAGCACCTCGAACTCGCGGTCCGACAGCGCCTGATGCGGAGCGCGTTCGACGGACAGCAGGCTCGCCGCCGCCGCGTCGCTGACGTGCACGCCGCCGGCCGCGACCTTGCGCAGGGCGCCCAGCAGTTGCTCCGCGGCGCTGTCCTTGGTGAGATACCCGGAGGCGCCGGCCTTGAGCGCGCGCGCGGCGTACTGATGCTCCCCGTGCATCGAGAGAATGAGCAGCTTGAGGCCCGGTTTTTCCGCCTTCAGCCGCTTGATCAGGTCGATGCCTGCAAGCCCCGGCATGGACAAGTCGAGCAGCGCGACGTCGAATTCGCCAGCCTTGACCAGCGCCAGCGCTTCGTCGCCGCTCGCTGCTTCGGCGATGACCTGCACATCCGCCGTCGCGGCAAGGATGCGCTTCAGGCCGTCGCGCACGATCTGGTGGTCGTCGGCGAGAAGCACGCGGATCATTGCGGACTCCCTTGCACCGGCACGCGCACGCGCACGCGGGTGCCGCCACGCGGCGCGCGCGCCACTTCGATCGAGCCGCCGAGGTATTGCATCCGCTCGCGCATGCCCTTGAGGCCGAGCGAGCGCGTCTTGGCGATATCAGCGGGCTCAATGCCGCGTCCGTCGTCCTCGACTTCGAGCCAGATCTCGCCGTTTTCCGCGCCCAGCTTGATCCAGGCCTTCTGCGCGCCGGCGTGGCGCGCGATGTTGGTGAGCGATTCCTGCAGCGCGCGGTACAGCGCCGTGGCCACTGACTTGTCCAGGCCATCCAGCGCGCCCTCGCCCGGCATGCGCATTTCGCATCGCACGCCGGAACGGCTGGCGAAGTCCCCGACCAGCCAGTTGGCCGCCTCGGCCAGGCCGAGGTCGTCCAGCATCAGCGGCCGCAGGTCGGCCGAGATACGGCGCGTGGAGCTGACCGTCTGGTCCAGCACGCGGCCCATCTGCTCGGCGCGCTGCGCGGCGTCGGCATCGCCCGTCGGCAGCCGCTCGCGCAGCCAAGCGAGGTCCATCTTCAGCGCGGTGAGCAGCTGCCCCAGCTCGTCGTGCAGCTCGCGCGCGATGCGCGTCTTCTCCTCCTCGCGCGCCTCGAGCACCTGCGCCGAGAGCCGCCGCAGCTCCTGCTGCTGCGCCTGCAGCGCATCCTGTGCCTTCTTGCGCAGCGTGATGTCGCGCAGGATCACCGTGTAGACGCGCTGCCCGGGCTCGCCCGCCTGCGAGATCGATGCTTCGATAGGGAACTCCGTGCCGTCGGCGCGCAGCGCCCACAGCGTGGTCGTGTCGCCCATGCGCCGGCTGGTGACGCCGGTGCGGCCGAAGTCATCGAGGTGAGCGTGGTGCGCGTTGCGGAAGCGTTGCGGGATGAAGCGGTCGAGCGGCGCGCCGATCGCCTCGTCGCGCCGCACACCGAAGATCTGCTCCGCGGCGCGGTTGAACAGCACGACGTTTTGGCTCGCGTCTACCGTGACGATGGCGTCCATCGCCGAGTCGACGATGGCGTCGAGCCGCGCCTGGCTGACGTTGCTACGCCGGTCCGCGAGCATCACCTCGCGCGCTGCCACGGCGATGCCGACGCCGACCGCCAGCATGTCGGCGATCAGGACCGAGCCGATCAGCAAAAGGGACTGACTGCCGCTCGCGAAGGCGAACATATTGGCGAACAGCAGAGCGCCCAGGGCGGCGGCGACTGCGGCAATCGCTGCCGGATGGCGGAAAGCACTGCCTTTGACGGATATCAAAGTGCGTTTCCCCGGCGCATCCATAGTCCCGCAAGATGCCTTATCCCGCCTCCGAACTGGTCATCGACCCGGTCTGCATCCGCAAGTACGACGTGAGCGGCCCGCGCTACACGTCCTACCCTACGGCGGACCGCTTCGTGGAGGCTTTCGGCGAGGAGGCGTTCAGGCATTGGCTGAGCAAGCGCAATATCGGCGGCATCCAGCAGCCGCTCTCGGTCTACGTCCACCTGCCATTTTGCGGGACCATCTGCTACTACTGCGCCTGCAACAAGGTGATCACCCGCGACCGCGGCAAGTCGGCCAAGTATATCAAGTACTTAGAGCGCGAATTGTCGGCAGTGGGAACGCTGCTGGGCGCAGCCGGCGGCGACGCGCGCCGCGCCTGCCAGCTGCACTGGGGCGGGGGCTCGCCCAACTTCCTCGCGCCCGAGGAAATGCGCGCGCTGATGCAGGCGCTGCGCGCGCAGTTCGATCTGGCGCAGGATGCCGAACTGTCGGTGGAGATCGATCCGCGCAGCCTGGCGCCGGGCGCCATGGCGCTGCTCGCGGAACTCGGCTTCAACCGCGCGTCCATCGGCGTGCAGGATTTCGATCCGGCGGTGCAAAAAGCTGTCAACCGCATCCAGAGCGAGGAGCTGACGCGCCGGGCGATCGACGAGGCGCGCGCCAGCGGCTTTCGCTCGGTGAACCTCGACTTGATCTACGGCTTGCCGCGGCAGACGCTCGACAGCTTCAACGCCACCCTGGACAAGGTGATCGCGCTGGATCCCGAGCGCATTGCGCTCTACGCCTATGCGCACCTTCCCACCCTGTTCAAGCCGCAGCGCCGCATCGCGCAAACCGATCTGCCCGCGCCCGAGACCAAGCTGCAGCTGCTGACGCTGGCGATCGGCCGGCTGAGCCGCGCCGGCTACCTGTACATCGGCATGGACCACTTCGCCAAGCGCGACGACGAACTCGCCCTGGCGCAAGCACAGGGGAGGTTGCACCGCAATTTCCAGGGTTACTCGACCCACGCCGACAGCGACCTGCTCGGCTTCGGCGTCTCGGCCATCGGCCGCGTCGGCCCGACCTACTACCAGAACGCGAAGCGGCTGGACGACTACTACGCCGCGCTGGACGAAGGGCGCCTCCCGGTGTGGCGCGGCATCGAGCAGACGCCCGACGACTTGGTGCGGCGCGCGGTGATCCAGGCGCTTTCCTGCCAGTTCCGCGTGTCGATCGAGTCGATCGAGCTTGCCCACCTGATCGACTTCCGCGCCTACTTCGCCGAGGAGCTCGCCGCGCTGCGCTCGCTCGAGGAAGACGGCCTGGTCGAGCTGCAGCCGGACTGGATCGTCGTCACGCCCAAGGGGCGCCTGGTGGTACGCGTGGTGTGCATGGCCTTCGATCGCTACCTGCGCGAGCGCGAGCAGCGTGCGAGCTACTCGAAAGTGATCTGACTTGGACTTCGGCATCCCGCTCGCGCTGCTCCTGCTCGGGCTCGCCTCCGGCGTGCACTGCGTCGGCATGTGCGGGGGCATAGTCACTGCGTTTGCCGCGCCGCAGCCACTGCAGCCAAGACGCAAGCTTTGGCGAGCCCATTTGGCATTCAACGGCGGCCGGATTGTCAGCTACGCCGCGGCCGGCGCGCTGGCGGGGCTCGTCGGTTCCGGCGCCTACGCGATCGCGGCCGCCCCGGCCCAGGCGCTGCTCTACGCGGCAGCCAACCTGATGCTGGTGCTGATCGGGCTGTACCTGGCGGGCGTCTCTGGCGCCGCTGCCTGGATCGAGCGGCTAGGCGCGCCGCTCTGGCGCCAGCTTCAGCCGCTGGCCCTTCGCTTGCGGCCGCATTCCTTCGCGGCGGGCGCCGTGTGGGGCTGGCTGCCCTGCGGTCTCGTCTACGGCGCGCTCGCGGCCGCTGCCGCCTCAGGCAGCCCGGCGCGCGGTGCGGCTGCGATGCTCGCCTTCGGCCTGGGCACGCTACCCTGGCTGCTTGCTGCAGGAATGGCCGCGGTTCGCCTGCGCGGCTGGGTGTCGCAGCGCGCCTTCCGCGTCGCCGCCGGGAGCCTGGTGCTCGCCTTCGGCGTCTGGGGCCTCGCGCGCGCGAGCGGCTTGCCTGAAGCGCTGCGTCAGACCTTCCTCTGCCTCTGAATCCTGGTTGATCTGCGTCAAGAGGGACGGCGGCCTGGTGCGTAGACTTCCCGCCATGCGCGAAGCCATCCGCATCCTGCGCGACGAGCACCGCTCAATCTCTGCAGTTCTGCAGAGTCTGCAGCACCTCGCGCGCATGGCGCAGGACCCCGCGCTCAAGCCGGACTTCGCCGTGTTCCGCGCGATGATCTATTACATCGACGTCTTTCCCGAGCGCGCGCACCATCCGAAGGAGGACGATTACCTGTTCGCCCGGCTCCACGACAGGTCGGAGGCGGCGCGGCCGCTCATCGAGAAGCTCAAGGCGGAGCACGTGGAGGGGGCGCGTCTGGTGCGTGAGCTCGAGCGCGCGGTGCTTGCCTTCGAGGCGACCTGGCCGCGCGGCGCGGAGGTTTTCGCTGCCGTGGTGCAGGCCTACGCCGAATTCCACTGGAAGCATATGCGCTGCGAGGAGCTGGAGCTGCTGCCGCTGGCGGAAACGGCACTGATCGAAGAAGACTGGGAGGCGATCGATGCCGCCTTCGCCGCCAACCAGGACCCGATCGCCGACCTGCGCGGCCAGGACTTCGACAAGCTCTTCGCGCGCATCGTCAGCATCGCCCCGGCGCCGATCGGCCTGAACGAGGCCTGGAAGCGCGCCTAGCGGACGACCAGAACCGGCGTCTTCGAGTGCGTGAGCACCTTGGTGGTCTCGCTGCCGAGCAGTAGCGCGGCGATGCCGCGGCGGCCGTGCGAGGCCATGACGATCAGGTCGCAGCGCTTCGCGCGCGCGGTATGCAGGATCCCTTCCCAAGGCTGGTCGGCAAGCGGCGAGGCCGTCGCGCAGGCGACGCGCGCAAGCTGTGCCTCGGTGCTCACGACGGCCAGCGCCTTCTTCGCCGCGCGCAGCATCAGCTCCTTGTGGCGCCGCGGGCCGAGGTCGGCGGCGTAGATCATGCCCTCGGCGTACATGGGCGGCACGTAAGGCGGAATCACGTACACGCCGGTGATCTTCGCGCTGCAGGATTGCGCCAGGGCGCAGGCCGCGCGGATCGCGCGGGTGGAAAGCTTGGAGCCGTCAGTGGGTACCAGGATGTGCTTGTACATGGGGCCTCCATGAGGATCGCGTACCCAGTGTGCCGACCGATGCGGCCCAATGCTTGATCTGTGTCAAGAACCGTTCAGCCGCACTGAACCTGGGGCATCATGCGTGCCATGACCGACCGCGACCGCCGAGCGGTAGCCGTGTGGCTGCTTTTGTGCGCGGCGCTGGTCTGCGCCATCGTCGTCGTCGGCGGGATCACCCGCCTGACACGCTCGGGCCTGTCCATCGTCGAGTGGCAGCCGCTCATCGGCGCAATTCCGCCGCTGTCGACAGCGGACTGGGAAATCCTGTTCGCCAAGTACCGCGCGACGCCAGAGTACAAGCTCGTGAACCTCGGCATGGACCTCGAGGGCTTCAAGCGCATCTTCTGGTGGGAGTACTTGCACCGGCTCCTCGGCCGCGTGATCGGGCTCGTCTACCTGCTGCCGTTCCTGTGGTTCCTCGTGCGCCGCCGCATCGAGGGAGCGCTCGCGTGGAAGCTGTGGGGGGTGTTTGCGCTCGGGGCGCTGCAGGGCGCGCTCGGCTGGTATATGGTGCAGTCGGGCCTGGTGGACGACCCGCGCGTCAGCCAGTTCCGCCTCACCGCGCACCTCGGTGTTGCGCTCGCCATCATCGCGGCGCAACTCTGGATCGCGCTGGACCTGTTGCGGCCGGCGGTCGGCGTGCGCAGCCGCTTCGCCGTGGCGCTCGCGGGACTGGTGTTCCTCATGGCCTTGAGCGGCGCCATGGTGGCGGGGCTTCGCGCGGGTGCCGCTTACAACACCTTTCCCCTGATGAATGGCCATCTGATACCGCCCGAGATCCTGATGCTCGAGCCTTGGTGGCGCAATTTCGGCTACAACATGGCCACCGTCCAATTCGTGCACCGCGAATTCTTCTGGCTGTTGGCGTTGCTCGTACCTATCGCATGGTGGGCGCGGCGCTCCCTGTGGAGCGCTCACGCGCTGCTCGCGGCCTTTCTCCTGCAGGCGGCACTCGGCATTGCCACGCTATTGCTCGGAGTGCCGCTGGCGCTCGCCGCCGCGCACCAGGCCGGCGCCGTGCTGCTGCTCATGGCCGCGATCTATCACGCGCATGGGCGCAGACCCGCCTGATGGTCGACCAGATCCCGCTTCTTCCCGGCATTCGTTCGCGTTTCGTGGAGGGCATCAACGGCCTCACGATGCACTTTCTCGAGGCGGGCTTCGAGATCGCGGGGCGGCCCTGCATCCTGCTTTTGCACGGGTTTCCAGAACTCGCCTACAGCTGGCGCAAGATCATGCTGCCGCTCGCGCACGCGGGCTACCACGTGGTGGCGCCTGACCAGCGCGGCTATGGGCGCACCAGCGGCTGGGATGGCGACTACGACGGCGACCTCGGTTCTTTCCGCATGCTCAACCTGGTGCGCGACGCACTGGGGCTGGTGTCGGCCCTCGGCTATCGCTCCGTGCAGGCGGTGGTCGGCCACGATTCCGGATCGCCAGTAGCAGCGTGGTGCGCACTGACCCGGCCGGATGTGTTCCGCTCGGTGGCGCTGATGAGCGCACCGTTCGCGGGCCCGCCGTCGGCACCGGCGTCCGGCCCGGACATCCACGCCGAACTCGCGGCGCTGCCCCGTCCTCGCAAGCATTACCAGTGGTACTACTCGACGCGCGAGGCCAACGCGGACATGTGGCATTGCGCACAGGGCATCCACGATTTCTTGCGCGCCTACTACCATTGCAAGAGCGCGGACTGGAAACAGAACGAACCCCATCGGCTCCTCTCCTGGAGCGCCGCCGAACTGGCGAAAATGCCCACCTACTACATCATGCATCGGGACCGGGACATGGCGCAGACCGTGGCGGCGGAAATGCCGTCGCCGCCGGAGATTGCCGCCTGCAACTGGCTGACCGACGAGGAGCTGCGCGTGTACAGCGCGGAATACGGCCGCAACGGATTCCAGGGCGGCCTGCAGTGGTACCGCTGCGTGACCGATGCGAAATTCGTCGCCGAATTACAGACCTACGCCGGCCGCACGATCGACGTGCCCTCAGTATTCATCGCGGGCAGGAGCGACTGGGGCGTCTACCAGGTACCCGGCGCCGTGGATAAAATGCAGGCCAGCGCGTGCACGCGGATGCGGGACGTGCACCTGATCGAGGGCGCCGGCCACTGGGTGCAGCAGGAGCAGCCGGAGCGCACGGCAGAGGTGCTGCTGCAATTCATCGACAGGAGGTGATGATGTCGACTCACACGAGAAAGCTCTCGTGCCGGATGTGTTTTATTTGGCTGCTGTTGGCTGTCGCGGCCACGGCGGTGGCGCAAGGCGAGAAGGCGGTTTACGTCGCCACGGTCGACCCGGATGGGGTGCAGCGCGTGCGCATCGTCGGCGGCGAATATTTCTTCAAGCCCTACCGCATCGTGGTGAAGGTGAATGTCCCGGTGGAGTTTCTGGCGAGCCGCGAGGCGGGCATGGTGCCGCACAACCTCATCATCCAGGCGCCCCAGGCGGGCATCGCGGTCGAAGCTGACCTTGCTACAGAGCCGAAAAAGGTCGGATTCACCGCCACCGCGGTGGGCCAGTACCCGATTTACTGCGGCAAGAAGCTGCTGTTCTTCGCCAGCCATCGCGAGAAAGGCATGGAAGGGGTGCTCGAGGTCGTCCCCTAGCCGTGCATCGTCAGGCCGCCCGAGACGCTGAGGGTCTGGCCGGTGATGAAATCGGCGTCGTCGCTGGCAAGGAACAGTACCGCGCCCGCGATGTCTTCGGGCTTGCCCAGGCGCCCCATGGGCACCGCTCGGCGGTAGGCCTCGCGCAGTTTGTCGGGATTGCCCGCGCCCAGCATGAACTGCTCGAGCATGCCGGTTTCCGTCAGCCCGGGGCACACGGTATTCAGGCGGATGCCCTTGGTCGCCAGTTCGCGCGCCAGCGTCTTGGTGAGGGCGATGATGCCGCCCTTGCAGGCGGAGTAGGGCGCCTCGCCCGAGGAGCCTACGCGCCCGGCGTCGGAAGCGATGCTCACCACCTTCCCGCCGCCGCGCGCGACCATGCCGGGCAGCACGCAGTGCAGCAGGTTCATCGCACCGACCAGGTTGATGGAAATGATCTTTTGCCAGAACGCCGGGTCGGTCTGTAGAAACGGCTTGAACATGTCCCAGCCCGCGTTGTTGACCAGGATGTCAAACGCCCCGGCTTCGGCCACAGCCGCCTTTACCGCCTCGTAATCCGTGATGTCGACCTTCCTCTCGCCGTTGAGGTCGAACACCACCACCTTGGTGCCTTCGCCCCTGAAGCGCTCGACGATCGCCGCACCGATGCCGGCGGCGCCCCCGGTGACAATGGCGGTCTTGCCTTTCAGTCCCTTCATCTAGCCTCCTCCGGAATCACGGCGGTCGCGTCGAGCTCGATCTTACCCGCGGAGCGTGGGAGGCCGTACGCAAAGGCACTGTGAAAAGTTTGACGCAGGTCAAACGGCGATTTTCCCGGGCGAGCAGACTATCGGTCATGTACAAGCACATTCTCATTCCCACCGACGGCTCGGAATTGGCGGAGCGCGCCGTGGCTGCCGGCATTGCTTTCGCCAAGTCTGTCAACGCCAGGGTCACCGCATTCACGGCGCTCGAGGAGTACCACGTGCCGAGCGAGGTCGAACTGATGGCGCACCGCGCCAAGCGGCCCGATCAGCACGCCGCGGAAGCGAAGCAGACGGCCGAGGCGATCCTCGGGCCCGTGCGCGAGCGCGCCGCCAACTCCGGGGTCGCATGCGACACCTGTCACGCGCTGAGCGATCGACCGTACGAGGCCATCATCCAGGCGGCCGACAGCCATCACTGCGACCTGATCTTCATGGCCTCGCACGGCCGGCGCGGCATCCGCGCGCTGGTGTACGGCAGCCAGGCGCAGGGGGTCCTGACCCACTCGAAGATCCCGACGCTGGTTTATCGCTGAGCCGCTGCCCGCTACCGGCGACGTACCGCGTCGGCCAGCTCTTCGTACACCGCCCTGCGGTGCCCGACCGCGACGATGCGTAAGATTCTGCGCGAACGGTCGAGCTCGTACACGATGCGATACCGCTTGACGCGGTACTTCATGAGCCCCTCGAGCTGACCCTGCAGTGACTCGCCTCCGGTGGGGTCGTCGCTCAAGGCCCGAATCGCAGCTTTCACGCCCCGCTTCACGTCCGGCGGAAGATGCTGGAGAACCTCGGCGACGTGCGGCGGGATGTCCGGCCGGTAGCCGGCCATCAGCGGCGGCGCTTGCGCAGAGGGCGCAAGGGCTCGCCGAAAGCGTCTTCGAAGGAAAGTCCCCTGCCGCCTGCGGCGTAAAAGGCGCGGCTCTGCTCGATCTGGCGCAGCAGACCGGGATCGGCGAGCACGTCTAGCGTCTCCTTCAGCCGCTCGTACTCCAGGTAGTTCACCAGCATCGCTGCCGGCTTGCCGTTGCGGGTCACCACGACTTCCTCCTCGCGATCCTGCACCCCGGTGACCAGCTCCGGCAGCCGTGCTTTTACTTCTGAAATCGGCAGGGTCTTGGCCATCCTGGGTTTCTCCGCATTGACCAGAATTCTGGTCAATGGAATCTTAGCCTACAATACGGCCGCATGAAAGCCACTCTGGTCCCCGGCATCGCCGGCAAGAAGGTGCTCACCGTAGACGCCGGGCGCTGCATCGCCTTCATGGGGCCGGAGAACGCGGTCTACGCCACGCCGCAGATGGTGAGCGACGTGGAGTACGCCATTCGCGATTTCCTGCTCGGCTACCTCGATCCCGGCGAGGACACGGTGGGTACGCATGTCACCATCGACCACCTCGCGGCCACGCCACTTGGCATGCGCATCACCATCGAGTACACGGTCACCGCGGTGGACGGGCGCAGAGTGCGTTGCGCCTTTCACGTACGCGATGAGATGGAGGAGTGCGGCGCCGGCGCGCACCTGCGTTTCGTGGTGGATGTGGCGCAGACCAGGCAGCGCCTGGCAAACAAGCGCGCGCAGGCGGGCAAGGGCTGATGCGCCGCGCGCGCCGGCGCTTCCTCGGCGCCTGCGCCGCGCTCGCAGTGCTGCCGCAGGCGCGAGCCGCACAGCGCGAAATCCGGCTCGAAGCGGGACCCGCACGCCTTCCGGTGGTCGGAGCGCCGCATCCGGAGACCGGACTGTGGAGCTACAACGGGAACTTTCCCGGCCCCGAGATCCGCCTGCGCCAGGGAGATCGCCTGCGCGCGCGGCTCGTCAACCGGCTGGCGCAGGAAACCACCATCCACTGGCATGGCATCCGCCTGCCCAACGCCATGGACGGCGTGCCGCACCTCACGCAGGCGCCGGTGCCGCCCGGCGGCGAATTTGTCTACGACTTCGAGCTGCCCGACGCCGGCACCTTCTGGTATCACCCGCATTCCTCCAGCGCGGAGCAGGTCGGCCGCGGTCTGTTCGGCGCGTTGATCGTGGAGGAGCGCACGCCGCCCGCCTTCGACCGGGACGTGGTCTGGGTCCTCTCGGACTTGCGCCTCGACCGGGAAGCGCAGGTCGCGCCGGACTTCAACGCGCCGTTCGACGCAAGCCACGCCGGGCGCCTGGGCAACACGGTGCTGGTGAACGGCCGGCTACCTGAGTCCTTCGCGCTCGACGCGGGCGAGCGCATCCGGCTGCGCCTCGTCAACGCAGCCAGCGCGCGCATATTCCGGCTGAACTTCGAAGGCCACTCGCCGCGAGTGATCGCGCTCGACGGCCACCCGACGGCGCCGCACCTGGTGTCCGGCGGACTTACGCTCGGCCCGGGCATGCGCGCGGACCTCCAGCTCGAGGCGTCGGGCGAACCTGGCCGCCGCTATCTCGTCTCCGACGAATTCTTCCCCCGCGCCTACCGCTTGCTCGAACTGGCGTATTCGGATCGGCGCGCATCGGAGCGGGTGCTCCCTGCGCCGCAGCTGCCGCCCAACCCGCTCGCCGAACCGGACCTCGCGCGCGCCGAGCGGCTGCAGCTCGTGCTGGCCGGCGGTGCGATGCGCCCGCGCCAGCCGCAGGGCCTGTGGTCGATCAACGGGCGCTCGCCCAGCGGCCACGCGCACCAGCCGATGTTCCATCTCAAGCGCGGGCGCAGCTACGTGTTCGAGGTGCACAACGACACCGCCTGGCACCACCCGTTCCACCTGCACGGTGTTGCGTTCCGCGCGCTATCCGCGCCGCACCAGCCGTGGCGCGACACCGCGCTGGTCGACCCCGGCGCGCGCGCCCAATTCGCTTTCGCTGCCGACAACCCGGGCGACTGGATGATCCACTGCCACATCCTGCAGCACCAGGAGGCGGGCATGATGGCGGTGATGCGGATCGAGTAAACTGCGCGCATGCGTTCTGTCCTCGTCGCGCTGCTCGCGCTGGCGCCCGCGGTCGCCATGTCCCAGCAGAAGGCCCCGCCGCCGACGCCGGTCAAAGCCGTTGCGGCAAAGCTCGCGCCCGCGGTCGAGGAAGCCAGCGCCGTAGGTACGCTGCGCGCCGACGAGGCGGTCACCATCCGGCCGGAGATCGCCGGGCGCATCGCCGAGATCCGCTTCAACGAGGGCCAGAACGTGGCGCGCGGCGCCGTGCTGCTGCGCCTGGACCAGAGCGAGTTGGCGGCGGTGCTTGCCTCGAGCAAGGCGCAGGCCGGCCTTGAGCGGCAGCGCCTTGAGCGCGCCGAGGACACGCACAAGAAGGGCTTCATCTCGCAGCAGGCGATCGACGAGCAGCGCGCCAACTACCAGCGCTCGCTCGCCAAGCAGCGCGAGGACGAGGCCAGGCTCGACAAGACCGAGATCCGCGCCGCGTTCCCCGGCGTGATGGGATTGCGCCAGGTGAGCGAGGGTGCCTTCGTCGCCGCCGGAACGGATGTCGTGCGGCTGGAGAAGATCGACCAGCTGAAGCTGGATTTCCGCGTGCCGGAGAGCTACGTCGGCAAGTTGAAGCCCGGCCAAGGCGTGCGCGTACAGCTCGACGCTTACGGTGCGCGCGGCTTCGCCGGCAGCGTCTACGCGCTCGAGCCGGCGGTGGACGAGGCCACGCGCACGGTGCTGGTACGCGCACGCGTTGCCAACCCGGACCTGAAACTGCGCCCCGGCATGTTCGCGCGCGTGCAGGTGCAGCTCGGCGTGCGCGAAAAGGCGGTGTGGGTGCCGGAGGCAGCGATCGTGCCGCGCGGCCAGGACAGCTTCCTGTTCCGCATCCTGGATGGCCGCGCCGACCTGGTAAAGGTGCAGACCGGCCTGCGCAAGGTGGGCGAGGTGGAGATCGTCACGGGGCTCGCCGCCGGCGAACTGGTGGTCACCGAAGGCAACCAGCGCATCGGTCCGGGCTCGCCGGTGATGGTGATGGAAGGTGCGCCCAAGCCCGCGGCGGCAGTACCCGACAAGAAGGGGTGATGCTGCTTTTGACCTTATCCGATCTCGCCTTTTCCGGCGCATTTGCATTTGCCGGAAAAGGCGAGACAAGCATCGCCCCAAGTCTTCACGGTCATCGCGCCTGCACCCCGAAAGAGCTGTCTCACCTTTTTCCGCGAACTGAAAGAGCGCGGAAAAAGGCGAGATCGTAGAAGGTCAAAATCAAAGTCAAATGCAGCTGCCTGAAATCTGCATCAAGCGTCCCGTCCTGGCGACGGTGATGAGCCTGATGATCGTGCTGCTCGGCGTGATTTCCTTCCAGCGCCTGACGGTGCGCGAGTACCCCAAGATCGACACGCCCGTGGTCTCGGTGCGCACCGTTTACAAGGGCGCCAGCCCGCAGGTGATCGAATCGCAGATCACGCAGCCGCTGGAGGATTCGCTCTCCGGCATCGAGGGGGTGCGCTCGATCAAGTCCGTCTCGCGCGAGGAGGTGAGCAGCATCACGGTCGAGTTTCTGCTGGAGAGGAACGTCGACTCTGCTGCCAACGACGTGCGCGACAGGGTGGCGCGGGTGCGCGCCTTCCTGCCCGACGCCGCGGACGAGTCGGTGGTGTCGAAGATCGAAGCCGACGCGCAGGCCATCATCTGGCTGCGCCTGTCGTCCGAGCGCCACCCCGCGCTCGCCATCTCGGACTACGCCGACCGCTACGTGGCCGACCGGCTGAAGACCCTGGCCGGGGTGGCCTCGGTGATCATCGGCGGCGAGCGGCGCTACGCGATGCGGCTGTGGCTCGATCGCGATCGCGTCGCCGCCTACGGCCTCACGCCGCAGGACGTGGAGAACGCGCTCAGGCGGCAGAACGTGGAGATTCCCTCGGGCCGCATCGAGTCCGCGCAGCGCGAGTTCACCGTGCTGACCGAAGCCGACCTGAAGACCGACGCACAGTTCAACGATATGATCCTCACCGAAAGCCGCGGCTACCCGGTGCGCCTGCGCGACGTGGGCCACGCGCGCCTCGGCGCGCTGGACGAGCGCAACATCGTGCGCGTGAACGGCAATCCGGCGGTGGGCCTGGGCGTGGTGAAGCAATCCACCGCCAACACGCTGTCGGTGGCAAGCGCGGTGAAAGCGGAGATGGCGCGCCTGCAGCATACGCTGCCCGAGGGCATGACGCTGGCGGTGGCCTTCTACTCCTCGGTGTTCATCGAGCGCTCGATCGAGGCGGTGTACCGCACCATGTTCGAGGCGGTGGCGCTGGTGGTGCTGGTGATCTTCGTGTTCCTGCGCTCGGTGCGCTCGACCCTGATTCCCTTCGTCACCATTCCAGTGTCGCTCATCGGCGCGTTCTTCTTCCTCTGGCTGATGGGCTTCACGGTCAACGTGCTGACGCTCCTCGGCCTGGTGCTGGCCATCGGCCTGGTGGTGGACGATGCCATCGTGGTGTTGGAGAACTGCCACCGGCACGTGGAGATGGGCAAGGCGCCGCGGCAGGCGTCGATCGACGGCTCCAAGGAGATCGCCTTCGCAGTGGTGGCGATGTCGCTCACCCTCGCCGCGGTATTCGCGCCCCTGGGCTTCATGACCGGCAACACCGGGCGCCTGTTCACCGAGTTCGCGCTCACGGTGGCCGCGGCGGTGGTGGTGTCGGGCATCGTCGCGCTCACCCTGACGCCGATGATGTGCTCGCGCATCCTGAAGGCGCACGAAGCGCACGGCCGTGCCTACCAGCTGATGGAGCGCTTTTTCGTCGGCATGACGCAGGGCTACCGCCGCTCGCTCGCGTACGTGCTGACCTGGTGGTGGGCGGTGCTGCTGGTGTTCGTGCTGGTGATCGGCGCGGCGACGCTGCTCTACCGCTCGCTCAAGTCCGAGCTCTCGCCGATGGAGGACCGCGGCTTCTTCATCACCCTGGTGCTCGCACCGGAAGGCGCCACGATGGACTACACCGACGGCTACATGCGCCAGGTGGAGAAGATGTTCACCGAGGTGCCCGAGATCAGAACCTACTTCACCGCGGTGGCGCCGGGCCTGGAGCGCCCCAATCCGGTCAACTTCGGCATCGGCTTCACCCAGCTCGCGCCCTGGGACGGGCGCAAGCGCAGCGCGCGGCAGATCACCGACGAGCTCGGGCCCAAGATGTTCATGGGGCTGCCGGGCGTATTCGCCTTCCCGGTCAACCCGCCTTCGCTCGGCCAGAGCTTCCGCAACCCGCCGGTCCAGTTCGTGGTGCAGGCCAATTCCTACGAGGACCTGGAGCGCATGAGCAACCGGTTGCTGGCGAAAGCGCGCGAGTCCAAGGCGATCGCCAACCCGGACACCGACCTGCGGCTGAACAAGCCGCAGCTCGCGGTGGACATCGACCGCGACAAGGCGGCGGCGCTCGGCATCGACGTGGAGACCATCGGCCGCACGCTCGAAACGCTGCTCGGCGGCCGCCAGGTGACGCGCTTCAAGCGCGAGGGCAAGCAGTACGACGTGATCGTGCAGCTCGAGGCGAAGGACCGCAACACTCCCGCCGACCTGACCTCGATTTTCGTGCGCGCACGGGACGGCAAGCTGGTGCAGCTCGCCAACCTGGTGAAGGTGCGCGAGACGGTAGGCGCGAAGGAGCTCAACCACTTCAACCGGCTGCGCGCCACCGTGCTCTCGGCCAACGTCGCGCCCGGCTACACGCTGGGCGAGGCGCTCGATTTCCTCGACACGGCGGCGAAGGAGACCCTCGAGCCGAGCGCGCGCGTGCAGCTCGACGGCCCCTCGCGCGAATTCCGCGAGTCGGGCGCGACGCTGGCGCTGACCTTCGTGCTGGCGCTCGCCTTCATCTACCTGGTGCTCGCCGCGCAGTTCGAGAGCTTCGTGTCGCCGTTCGTCATCATGCTCACGGTGCCGCTCGCCATGACCGGGGCGCTCGCGGCGCTCAAGCTCACCGGCGGCACGCTGAACGTGTATTCGCAGATCGGGCTGGTGATGCTGATCGGCCTGATCACCAAGCACGGCATCCTGATCGTCGAATTCGCCAACCAGCTGCGCGGGCGCGGCATGGCGGCCGCGGACGCGGTGGTGGAGGCGGCGACATTGCGATTGCGCCCGATCCTGATGACCACGGGGGCCATGGTGCTCGGCGCGCTGCCGCTCGCGCTCGCCGCTGGCGCCGGGTCCGAAGCGCGCCAGCCGATCGGCTGGGTGATAGTGGGCGGCCTGTTGGTGGGGACGCTGTTCACGCTTTATGTGATTCCTACCGCGTACCTGCTGCTCGCGGGACGCGGGCGCGCGACCAGGATGGAAGCGCAGATTGCTGCTGCAGAATGACACCGCGCTGGTGACGGGAACCGGCGGGGGTATCGGCCTCGCCATCGCGCAGGCTCTTGTCGCAGAGGGCGCGAAGGTGCTGCGCGCCGATGTCGGCGATGCCGACCTGTCGCAGCCGGGCGCCGCGGCCAGGCTGGCCGGGGACGCGATCCGGTCCCTGGGCCAGGTCTCGATATTCGTCCATGCCGCCAGCCCGCCGCGCCGGGAGGCGCAAACTGCGCTTGCGGTCACCGAGGCCGAATGGCGCGCCATGCTGGAGGTGAACCTGAACTCGGGGTTCCTCATCGCCCAGGCGCTTGGCCGCCACATGCGCGAGCGGAGAATCCGCGGCCGCATGCTGTTTGTCACCTCGCTGCACGCGGATTCGCCGCGCAACCTGCCGCACTACTCCGCCTCGAAGGCGGGGCAGACCATGGTGATGAAGGAACTGGCGCGGGCGCTGGGGCCCGACGGCATCCGCGTCAACGCCATCGCGCCGGGCGCGGTGCCGGGGGCGGGCTTCAAGGGCTCGCCCGGTCTCGTCGACAAGATCGCCCTCGGGCGCGTCGGCACGCCGGCGGACATCGCGCCCATGGCGGTGGCGATCTTGTCGGAGAAGTACGGCGCCTACATGACCGGGACCACGGTGGTGGTGGATGGCGGCATCGCCCTCTACAACTGGCTCGATGCAGCGGGGTAGGGTGGGCCATTGGCCCACCCTACAATACAAGCCATGAAATCACGTTACCTGGTCCGGCAGTCGGAGGTCACGCCCTATTCGCCGGCCAACCACACGGGGACGAAGAATTACCGCATGATCGGCAAGGAAACCGTGGGCGCGACGCAAGTGGAAATGCTGATCGGCGAAGTGGAGCGCGGCAAGGGCGCGCTGCCGCACCTGCATCCGGGCATCGAGCAGGTCTGCTACCTGCTCGAAGGCGGTGCGCACGTCGAGGTGGGCGGCGAGAAATTCGAGTTGGTGCCGGGCGAAGCGTGCTTTTTTCCCGCCGACCAGCCGCACCTGCTGTTCGCCACCAGCGAGCGCGCGAAGGTGATGGTGATCTACGCGCCGCCGTACGAGGAGAACCCGGCGCGGCGCAAGCCGTAGGGTGGGCCAAGGGCCCACCGTACCGGAACGACACCATGGACTTTGCATTCACCCCCGAGCAGGAAGCGATCCGTGAAGCGATCGCCAAGATCTGCGCGCGCTTCGGCGACGACTACTGGCTTAAGAAGGACAAGGAGGGCGGCTTCCCGCAGGAGCTGCACCAGGCGCTCGCCCGGGACGGCTGGCTCGGCGTCGCCATGCCGGAAGCCTACGGTGGCTCGGGCCTGGGCATAACCGAGGCCGCGGTGATGATGCAGGCGATCGCCGAGTCGGGCGCCGGGTTCTCGGGCGCTTCCGCCGTGCACATGAACATCTTCGGCCTGAACCCGGTGGTGGTGTTCGGCAACGACGAGCAGAAGAAGCGCATGCTGCCCGGGCTGATCGGCGGCAAGGAGCGCGCCTGCTTCGCCGTCACCGAGCCCAACACGGGGCTCAACACGCGCAAGATCAAGACCATGGCCCAGAAAAAGGGCGATCGCTACATCGTCTCCGGACAGAAGGTCTGGATTTCCACCGCGCAGGTGGCCGAGAAGGTGTTGCTGCTCACGCAGGCCGCGGCCGGCCTCACGCTCTTCTATACGGACTTCGACCGCAAGTACATCGAGGTGCGCGAGATCGAGAAGATGGGCCGCAAGGCGGTGGACTCCAACCAGGTGTTCTTCGACGGCCTGCAGGTGCCAGAGGCCGACCGCATCGGCGAAGAGGGCAAGGGCTTCGAGTACATCCTGCACGGCATGAACCCGGAGCGCATCCTCATCGCCGCCGAGTGCGTTGGCCTCGGGCGCTGCGCGCTGCAGCGCGCAGCGAAGTACGCCAAGGAGCGCATCGTGTTCGACCGGCCGATCGGCAAGAACCAGGGCATCCAGCACCCACTCGCCGCGAACTGGATGGCGCTCGAGGCGGCGAATCTGATGGCGTTCAAGGCGGCCTGGCTATACGACCAGGGCAAGCCTTGTGCGGCCGAGGCGAACGCGTCGAAGTATCTGGCAGCCGAAGCCTGCTTCGATGCCTGCCAGCAGGCGGTGATGACGCACGGCGGCTACGGCTACGCCAAGGAGTACCACGTCGAGCGCTACTTGAGAGAGTCGCTGGTGGGGCGCATCGCGCCGGTGAGCCCGCAGATGATCTTGTGCTTCATCGCCGAGCGCGTGCTCGGCCTGCCGAAATCCTACTAGCAGCGCGGCATGACGATCAGTTTCCTGCTCTACGGTGCAAATGGCTACGTCGGCGAGGCAGCGGCGCGGCTTGCGGTGGAGCAGGGCCTGCGGCCGATCCTCGCCGGGCGGGATGCCTCGAAACTCGAGCCCTTGGCGAAACAGTTGGGCGTCGAATTCCGCGCCTGCGCGCTCGACAACACGGCCGCACTTGAGCGCGTGCTGCGCGAGGTTCCCGTGGTTCTGCACTGCGCGGGACCGTACAAGTTCACCTCGCAGCCGATGGTTGACGCCTGCCTGCGCGCGGGCGTCCACTATCTCGACCTGACCGGCGAAATCCCGGTGTTCGAAGCGCTCGCCGCGCGCGATGCTGAGGCGAAGGCGCGCAAAGTGATGCTGCTGCCGGCGGTGGGTTTCGACGTGGTGCCGACGGATTGCCTGGCCGTGCACCTGAAGCGCCGCTTGCCTTCGGCGACGCGCCTCGCGCTGGCGTTCCACAGCGTCGGGCGCGCTGGGCTGCCGCCGGGAACGCAGCGCACCATGATCGAATTGATTCCGTTCGGTGATCGTGTGCGCCGCGGCGGCAAGCTGGTGGTGCCGGAACGTGCATTGAAGTCGCGGGACATCGACTTCGGCCAAGGCCCGGTCGCGGCGACGCGCTTCACCTGGGGCGACGTCTACACCGCGTACTACAGCACCGGCATTCCCGACATCGAGGTGTATGCGGTGTTGCCGGCGGCGATGCGCAAGCAGATGGCGCTGCTCAAGACCCTGCGCCCGCTGTTCAGTTTCGCGCCGCTGCGCGAGTTGCTCAAGCGCGGCGTGCGACCCGGCCCGACGGCCGAAGCGCGCGCGAAGACCGTCACGCACGTCTGGGGCGAGGTCGCCGACGAGCAAGGGCGCAGCGCGGTGTCACGCCTGCACGGGCCGGAAGCTGGCCTGGTCTGGACGACGCGTGCGGCATTGGCCGCGGTGAAGAAAGTGCTCGCCGGCATCCATTCGCCCGGTTTCCAGACGCCGGGCAAGGCGTTTGGCGCA
>CAZVZV010000097.1:0-1550 GCA_964631735.1 uncultured Enterobacteriaceae bacterium | reverse complement strand
TCACCGGCGATCTCGTGGATGCAGTCAAGCAAGCCCTGGCCCAGGTCAACGTAATCGTTGAGCACCAGCTTGTGGCCGATGCTCGGCTGGAACGCGTAGGGCGTGAGCACGTAGTGCGCCGGATCGACCGGGCGCACCTCTTCGATCCTGATCTCCCAGGGCATCATCTCGGCGATCATCTGCATCAGCTCGCGCACCCGCAGCCGTTCCTTGCCGGTCAGCACCAGGTGCCGGTTGGCGAACTCCGGATCGAGGATGTTGGCGCTCATCCGCGCCGCATCCGTGACGTGGATGTACTCGCGCAGCGCGTCGGCGTTGCCGGCGTAGCGGATGGTGTGGTCGCTGAGCGCGCCCCGCAGCATCCGGTAGACACCGTTATGGGTGTCGGCCCGGCGACCGTACAGCGAGCCAAATCGGAGAATGGTGAAGTCCAGCCCGTACTCGCTCTGGTAGACCTCGACAAAGCGTTCGGCGGCCTGCTTGCTGGCCCGGTAAAACGAACCTGAGTTGGAGAACACATAGACGGTCGAAGCGAACACGAAGCGTTTGACGCCGGCCAGGCGTGCGGCCTCGAGCGTGTTCATGTTGCCCTGCACGTTGACCATGGCGGTCTGTCGCGGCTGGCTGCGGGCCAGGTCGAGGTCGGCGATGGCCGCCAGGTTGTAGACGGCACAGGCACCTTTGGCGACCTCTCGCACGCGGTCGAAGTCCAGCACGTCACCGACCTGCATGGTCTGGTCGGGCCGCAGATAGGGCGAGGCAGTGAGGTCGTAAATCGTCACCGCGTAGCCGGCGTCGGACAGCGCATCGGCGACGTAGCTACCGAGAAAGCCGCTGCCGCCGTAGACGACAACCTTCTGCGGTTTGTTGGCGTCAGGCATGTTGCACTTTCTGCATGCCGGCGCGCAGCCCGGCCAGCAGGTTCTCGGCGGCTTCGAGTTCCATGCGGGCCCGCGTTTCGCGGGCCGCCGAGCCCATGTGCGGGGTCAGCACCACCTGTGGCAGTGCGGTCAGCGGACCGGCGTAGGGTTCGTGCTCGTAGACGTCAATGCCGGCGCCCGCGAGCTGCCCGGACACGAGGGCGTCGTGCAGGGCCTCGCTGTCGACCAGCTCGCCGCGGGCGGTGTTAATCAATAGCGCGCCGCGCGGCATACGCGCCAGCGCCTCGGCGTTGAGCAGGTGTCGGGTCTCGAGCGTGACCGGGGCGTGCAGGCTGAGGATCTGGCTGCGCGCCAGCAGCGCATCCAGCGCAACCAGCTCGACGCCTTCTGCGTGCTCGACCTGCGGGTCATGGGCGAGCACCGTGGCGCCGAAGGCGCGGCAAAGTGCCGCCACCCGGCGACCGATCCGGCCCAGTCCCAGCAGGCCGACCCGCTTTCCTGACAGCAGCGCGCCCGACGGCCGTGTCCATCCGCCGGCACGGACGATACGGTCGGCCTCGGGAATCTGCCGCAGGCAGGCCAGCATCAACGCCAGCGTCAGCTCGCTCACGCTGTCGGCCGGGGCTTCCGGGGTGCTGAAGACGGCGATACCGCGCGCCTTCGCTGCAT
>CAZVZV010000096.1:0-1948 GCA_964631735.1 uncultured Enterobacteriaceae bacterium | reverse complement strand
CCAAGCCAGCGCCCGCGGCCGCGGCCGCCGGCGTGCCTAAGACTATCAACGTGACCCAGCAGCAGCTCAACGGCGCCGGCGGGCAGGCGTCGAACTGGCTGCACACGAACGGCAGTTACGCCCAGACGCGCTATTACCCGGGCAAGGACATCAACACGGGGAATATAGGCAAGCTCAAAGTGGCGTACGTGTTCCAGACCGAGGTCGTGGAGTCGATGGAGACCGCGCCGATCGTCATCAACGGCGTGATGTACCTGACGACCTCGTTCAACCATGTCTACGCGATCGACGCCGCCAGCGGCAAGCAGTTCTGGCACTACAAGCACAAGATGGGACCGGTGACCACCTTTTGCTGCGGCCCGAACAACCGCGGCGTGGCGATTTCCGGCGGCAAGGTGTTCATGGGTACGCTCGACGCGAAGCTGGTGGCCCTCGATGCCAAGACCGGCAAGCTGGTCTGGGAAACGCAGATCGCCGATCCCGAGAAGGGCTATAGCGAAACGATGGCGCCGACCGTCGTCGACAACAAGGTCCTGATCGGCACCAATGGCGGCGAGTACGGCGTGCGCGGATTCGTCAAGGCGTTCAATGCCGACGACGGCAAGCTCCTGTGGACCTTCTACACCATCCCGGAGAAGGGCCACGAGGGCGTGTGGGCGGTCAACGATGCCACGGGCCGCAACATGAAACGCGACATCGCGGCCGAGAAGGCAGCGCTGGCGAAGGACAGCTCGTTCTATCAGACGCTCGGCGGCGGCGTGTGGATGAACCCGTCGGTCGACCTCAAGGCGCGCACGGTGTGGTTCGTGGCCGGCAACCCTTCGCCTGACCTGTACGGCGCGGAGCGGCCCGGCGACAACCTCTATACCAACTCGCTCGTGGCGATCGACCTGGACAAGGGCACCTACAAGTGCCACTCGCAGTACATCGCCCACGACGTGTGGGACCTCGACGCCGTCAGCCCGCCGATCCTGGTCGAGGTGAAGGACAAGGCCGGCAAGATGGTTCCGGGCGTGATCCACGGCGGCAAGACCGGCCACGTCTACGTCCACCAGCGCAAGGATTGCTCGCTGATCCGTTTCTCGCAGGCAATGATCCCGCAGGAAAACATGTGGGTGCTGCCGACCGCGGCGGGCGCACGCATGCTGCCGGGGGCGAATGGCGGCGTCGAGTGGTCGCCCATGGCCTACGACGCGGAGTCGCGCCTCGCGATCGCGCTCAACTTGCACCAGCCGATGACCTACCACGTCGAAGCAGCGAAGTACCCGGGCGGCTCCAAGCTCTGGCTCGGCGGCGCGTTCAAGGCCATCGCGAGCGAGAAGCAGTGGGGCCGCGTCGCGGCGGTCAACATCGACACCGGCAAGATCGCCTGGCGGCACGATACCGCGCAGCCCTTGATCGGCGGCGGACTGGCGACCGCGGGCGGCCTGTTCTTCTTCGGCGAGGGCAACGGCAATTTCAACGCGCTCGATTCGGCCACCGGCAAGAAGCTGTGGAGCTTCCAGTGCGGCGCAGGCGCGAACGCGATGCCCGTGTCCTATACGACCGGCAAGAAGCAGTACATCGCCATGGGCTGCGGCGGCAACACGCAGCTCGATTTCAAGCGCGGCAACAGCGTGTTCGTGTTCGCGCTCGGCGACTGAGCCTGAGCACACGGTAAGCCGAGGCCGCCCGCGGGGCGGCCTCTTTTTTTTAGGACCGGACCAATGCGTTTGCACCTCCGCACCGCTGCATGCGCAGTGATTTGTGCCACCGCCTTCACGGCGCAAGCGCAGGACGTCGAGGCGGGTCGCAGAAAGGCCGAGGCCTGCGTCGCCTGCCACGGCCCCAGCGGCAACTCGGTCGCGCCCCAGTTTCCCATCCTCGCGGGGCAGACGGCTCGCTACCTGTACCTGCAGCTGAAGGACTTCAAGGAAGGCCGGCGCGCGGAGCCCTTGATGGAGCCGTT
>CAZVZV010000095.1:0-1256 GCA_964631735.1 uncultured Enterobacteriaceae bacterium | reverse complement strand
CCGCGCAGGACCTCGACCTGGTCAACGCAACGCTCATCGACGGCACGGGTGCGGCGCCGCGCAAGAGTGTCACGGTCAGCGTACGCGGCGGCAAGATATTGGCACTCGACGAACGCGCGCCATCGCCGACCGTCGGCGTGCCCAGGATCGACCTTGGGGGTCGCTACCTCCTGCCCGGGCTGATCGATGCGCATTCCCATATCGAATCCCCCGCCGCCGCCTTGCGCGCGCTGCAGTCGGGCGTGACGACAGCGCGCGTGCTCGGCGACACCTACTTGCAGGCCATGGGCACGCGGAACCTGATCCGGGCGGGATACGTACCGGGACCCGAACTCCTGGTGTCGCCAGGCCACATCCGCCCACGGCCGGGACTCGCGTTCTTCATGGTGTACCCGCAGTTTGGTGACGCCATCGACAGTGAACTCCGCGGTCCCGAGCGCATTGCGGAAGCCACTCGTGCCTTGATCGCGCAAGGTGCGGACGTCATCAAGGTCGGCGCCAGCGAGCGTGCCGGGCTCGTGAGTACCGATCCGCGAAAACCCGAACTCACGGAAGACGAGATCCGGGCCGCGGTGACGGAGGCTTCGAAGAAGGGCCTGTACGTGGCGGCCCACGCGCATGCGCGTGAAGGCGTGGCGGCGGCGGTGAACGCCGGGGTGCGCAGCGTCGAGCACGGCACCTGGGTTGACGATGCGACGCTCGCCGAAATGAAACGCCGCGGCACGTGCTTCGTGCCGACGCTTGCGGTCATGAGTCCGCTCGGCGATCCACAGGGAAATTCCGCTGACGCGGTGGCGCTGCAGCTGCGCACGCAGTCGATGATGGGCCCGCTGCGCGCAGCCGTGCGAAAGGCGCACGCGCTCGGCATCGTGGCGGCGGCGGCGACTGACGGCAGTTATGCCGATGGGGACGATACCGGCCGCATCCGCATCGCGCATGAGATCGCAATGCTGCGCGAACAGATCGGGTACACGCCGCTTGAGTCGATCACCGCTGCGACGCTGAACGGAGCACGCGTCCTGGGCATCGACTCCCGCACCGGGATGGTTCGCCCGGGCATGGAGGCTGACCTCGCCGTTTATGACGGCGATCCGCTGGAAGACAGCAGGGTGTTTTTCGAGCCGAGGCTGGTGATCAGCGACGGCAGGATCGTGGTGGAAGGCGCGGGTCTGGATCTGAATCCTTGAACGCGGACTTGCTTGTCTGGCTGACTCCGACTCTCGCTGCCACATTCTTCTGGGGCACCGCTCAGGGTC
>CAZVZV010000094.1:0-6091 GCA_964631735.1 uncultured Enterobacteriaceae bacterium | reverse complement strand
TGGGCTGCTGCAGCTCACCGGCAGGCCACTGTGGAAATCCGTCGCTGGCGGCGGGCGGGAATATGTGCGGCGACTCGCCGCATCGATCGACAAAATCAGGCTCGCTTGTCCGGTTGAATCGGTCGTGCGCGATGCCGCCGGCGTACGGGTCAGTTTCGAGGGCGGCAGGACAGAGAATTTCTCACAAATCGTGTTCGCCTGTCACAGCGATCAGACGCTGGCATTGCTCGCCGATGCCGCGGAAGTCGAGAAAAAAGTACTGTCCCGCTTCAGCTACCAGCCCAATCGCGCGGTCTTGCATACGGACATATCGCTGCTGCCCAGAAGTCGTGATGCATGGTCGGCGTGGAATTACACTACGGGCACCGGCGAGCCGGACTCGCGTCCGGTCAGTGTCAGTTACCTCATCAACAAGCTGCAACCGCTGCCATTCGCGCGTCCCGTCATCGTTACTTTGAATCCAACGCACGCACCGCGCGCAGACTTGGTAATCGATCATTTCGACTATGCACATCCCATCTTCGACCGCGCGGCCATTGATGCGCAGCGAGAATTGCCCGCGATCCAGGGAAAGCGCCATACCTGGTATTGCGGTGCCTGGACCGGCTATGGCTTCCACGAGGACGGGCTGAAATCCGCGCTGTCGGTCGCGAATGCACTGGGGGTGCAGGCGCCCTGGCAGTCCAGAGAGCTGGCGGCATGAGGCCACAACTTTTCCACGGTGCAGTGCTACACGCCCGGCTCAGACCGCGGCGCAACACGTTTCGCTACCGGGTCTTCTTCCTGCGCTTTGCGTTGAGCGAACTGCCATGTCTCGGCAATGCCTTGTTTTCAATCAATCGCTGGAATCTGTTCAGCTTTCACTATCAGGACCACGGCGCGCGTGACGGCTCTCATCCCGAGAGCTGGATACGCGGGTTGCTCGCGCAGGAAGGACTGAGCGAGGTCGACGGCGAGATCTGGCTGCAAGCCTTTCCGCGCATGCTCGGCTACGTGTTCAACCCGGTGAGTTTCTGGTTGTGCCATGACAAGAGCGGCGCGCTGCGAGCGGTTCTTTGCGAAGTCAACAATACGTTCGGAGAACATCACCACTATCTGCTGGCGCACCCCGATCGGCGACCGATTCTCGATAGCGACACCATGAGGGTGCACAAAGAATTCCACGTGTCACCGTTTTGCGACGTGGCCGGTGAGTACCGCTTCCAGTTCAAAGTCGACGAAGCGGCGACCCTTATTCGAATCGACTACGATGATCCTGAAGGGGGTCTGCTGCTGACCGCGATATCGGGCAAGAGCTCGGCGTTTGACGCGGCGTCCCTGATGCGCGCTTTCGTGCTGTATCCATGGATGACGCTCGGCATCATCGCCCGCATTCATCTGCAGGCGCTCAGGTTGTGGATCAAGGGCGTGCCCTGGTTCGCCAAGCCCCTGCCTCCGTCCCAGGAACTGACGCGATGAATCCGGGCGAAGCCACCTCGCACCGGTTTTCCGTTCGCGCACCCAGAACCGGCCGTTTGTTGCTGTCGCTGCTTGCGCGGTTGCGTCATGGCCGGTTGGACCTGGTAGTTCCCGGCGGTCAGGTGTTCAGTTTTGCCGGCGCATTTCCCGGTCCGGACGCGACGATTTACCTCGGGGACTGGCAGGTTTTCGACGAGGTAAGGCGCTCCGGCGACGTCGGGTTCGCGGAGGCGTATCTGGACGGACGCTGGAAGACCCCGGACTTGCGCGCCGTGCTTGAACTAATCGCGATCAATCGCGCCGTCCTCGAACGACTGCTGTATGGCAAATGGTGGGGCAGGCTGTTCTACCGTCTGCGGCATCTGCGGCGCGCCAATACCCGCGAAGGCGCAAAGAAGAACATCCACGCGCACTACGATCTGGGCAACGTGTTCTATCAGTCGTGGCTGGATGAGACCATGACTTACTCGGCCGCCCTGTTCGAAGGCCAGTCGGACCGCACGCTAGAGCAGGCCCAGATCGCGAAGTACGAGCGCATCCTGCGACGACTCGATGTGCGCGCCAACGACCATATTCTCGAGATCGGCTGCGGCTGGGGCGGATTTGCGGAATATGCGGCACGGACCCGCGGTTGCCGTGTACGCGGCATCACTCTGTCGGCGGCGCAGCTGGAATTCGCGCGCCAGAGGATTCGCGACGCCGGCCTGTCGAGACTCGTTGAGTTTTCCCTGACCGACTATCGCGATGTTCAGGGCAGTTTCGACTACGTCGTATCCATTGAAATGTTCGAGGCAGTAGGCGAGCGTTTCTGGCCGGCGTATTTTGCGGTGGTTCGCGACCGCCTGAAACGCGGCGGCAGCGCACTGGTCCAGACCATTACCATCGCGGATGAATTATTTGCGCAATACCGAAAATCGACGGACTTCATCCAGCAATACATCTTTCCCGGTGGCATGCTGCCCAGCCCGAGCATCTTCCGAAAACTTGCGGGGCGTGCGGGGCTTACAATACGCGACGAGCATTGCTTTGGTATCGACTACGCGGAGACGCTCAAATATTGGCGCACTCGGTATCGGAAAGTGGGTGACGAACTGCGCCTGCTGGGATTTGACGGGCGCTTCGAGCGTCTGTGGAATTTCTATCTGATCTATTGCGAAGTCGGCTTCCGGGCCGGCAGTACCGATGTCATGCAGGTGGAGTTGCATCGTGAATAAGTCCGCGCTGTTCTTGGTGGCTGCGCTCCTCATGCCGATGGGCGTCATGGCGCTTTCGTTGCCGGAGCAGGTGGCAAGGGATTTTCCGAATCTTACGCTGGTCGGTGAAGGCCGCCTGCGCTGGTTCGGACTGCATGTTTACGATGCCTCCCTCTGGATCAACGGTGCGCAATGGAACGAAGAACGCGAGTTCGCGCTCGACATCCGTTATGCGCGCGACATCAAGTCCCGCCGGCTTGTCCAGACCAGCCTGGACGAAATGCGCAGGCTGGGGTTCGGCGACGAACAACGGCTTGCAATATGGGAGAAAGAGATGACCCGTGTATTGCCCGATGTCAAAAAAGGCGAGCACCTTACCGGCGTTAACCGGCCTGGCGTTGGCGCCGAGTTCTACTACCAGGGAAGAATTGTCGGCACGATCACGGACCCTGCATTCGCGCAAGCCTTCTTCGCCATCTGGCTGGATACCCGCACACGCGAGCCTGGCCTGCGTAAATCGCTGATCGGCAGCAAGTGATCGCGACCGCGTTATCGCGCTCGCGGCTGGCCGCCTATTCGGTGTTTTCCGTGCCGCTGGCAATGGCGGCATTGCCGGTGTACGTTCACCTTCCCAAGTTATATGCCGGCGAACTCGGCATGCCGCTGGCGCTGATTGGCGGCATACTGCTGGCCGCGCGACTGCTCGATGCTTTGCAGGATCCGCTGCTCGGCTATCTGAGTGATCGCTGCACCCGGCTGCCGCTGGGACGCGGCCTACCCATCGTTCTTGGCCTGCCTTTGCTTGCATGCGGGTTCGTCGGCTTGTTCCATCCGCCGCAAGCCAATCAGCTCGGCCTGGCGATCTGGCTCATCGTCAATCTGTTGATCGTCTACATTGGCTTCAGCGCTGCCAGCATCAGCTATTTCGCAATGGGTGCGGACCTGTCGGACGATTATCACGAGCGCACCCGCGTTACCGCGACCCGCAGCGCATTCGGTTTGCTGGGCGTGCTGTTTGCCGCAGCGGCGCCCGGATTGCTCGGCAGCGACGAGGCGAGTGGACTGGCATTGCTCTCTCTGCTCTTCGTGCCGACCTTGATCGTGGCGGCATTCGTCACGCTGCGTCACACGCCGCGGCCGGTGATCATGGCAGTGCCGAGTGCCACATTGCGTACGATTCTGCTGCCGCTAAGAGACGCGAAGTTTCGCTGGCTGATGGGCGTGTTCGTCCTGAGCGGCATCGCCGGCGCGATCCCTGGAACGCTGATCCTGTTCTTCGTAGAGGATATCGTCCAACGATCCGATCTCGCCGGTGTGTTTCTCGCGCTGTATTTTGTGTTCGGCGCGCTGGGCATGCCGATATGGATAGGCGCATCGCGGCGACTCGGGAAGAGAAACGCGTGGATCAGCGGCATGTTTCTGGCCGTAGTGGCATTTGTCTGGGCCTACTTTCTGCGAGCCGGCGACGTTGTTCCATTTGCAGTCGTGTGCGCACTGTCGGGAATTGCTTACGGTGCGGAGCTTGCAATACCCCCTTCGATGCTGGCAGACATGGTGGATGCACAGGCACAACGAGAACGGCAGCGGCCCGACGGTGTCTACTTCGGACTCTGGCAGATGATCGAGAAATTCAACCTTGCGGCTGCAGCCGGCATTGCACTGCCTCTGCTCGCGTGGTTTGGATATGAACCGGGTGCTGTTCAGCATCATGCCGGCTCGCTCGCCGCGGTGTATGCGCTGCTGCCCTGCGCAGTCAAGCTTGCTGCCGCGGCCCTGTTGTGGGTGGCGCCACTCGATCATTCAGTTGGAATCGGTCGTAATCTGAACAAGGAGGCGGGAGCATGAGGTTGGCATTGGCATGGATAGGATTCGCATTGTTCCTGCTGGCGGGTTGCGCCGGTCCAAAGGTGGACGAGTATCGCAGCGAGAAGCCGGCGCTCGATCTGGCTAGCTATTTCAACGGTAATCTGGATGCGTGGGGTATTGTGCGCAATCGCTCCGGCAAGGTCGTGAAGCGCTTTCGGGTCGAGATGATCGGAAAATGGCAGAGCAGCAGAGGGATCCTCGAAGAGGATTTCACTTATTCCGACGGCAGCAAGAGCCGCAGGGTCTGGACCATCACCAAGATCGACGCGAATCATTATCGCGGGACAGCCGCCGACGTTATCGGCGAGGCGATCGGTGAAGCGCAGGGAAATGCATTGCAATGGCGATACGTGCTGGCAGTGCCTGTCGACGGCAAGACCTACAACGTCAACTTCGACGACTGGATGTATCTGGTAGATGATGAAGTCATGCTGAACAAATCCGACATGAGCAAATTCGGCGTCGGACTCGGTGAAGTCGTGCTGTCGATCCGTAAAAGAAGTCTCTGACGAAGCCAACAGGAGATAGCGCATGGCGTTGAACAAGCCGATCGCAAGCTGGAACGGCCGCAGAGTGTGGGTCGTCGGGGCCAGCAGCGGCATCGGGGCGGCACTCGCCCGAGCCTTGATCGCAAGAGGCGCGCGCGTCGCGCTGTCTGCGCGCAACGCGCAAGCTCTGGCGCTGATAGCGGCAGGCGGCGCTGCGCAGCAGACGCTGCTTTTGCCACTGGACGTGACACGTGCGGAAGAAATCGCGGCGGCATTTGCCCGGATAAATTCAACCTGGTCCGGCCTGGATCTTGCCGTGCTGCTGGCAGGCAGACATCAGCCGGTTCGCGCCTGGGACCTGGACGCCGCGCAGGCGCGCGCGCTGGTAGAGACCAACCTGATCGGCGTGCTGAACGCGAGTGCGGCCTTGGCGCCGGCATTCTGCCGCAGCGCCAGCGGAGCAATCGCCATTGTCTCGAGCGTCGCCGGCTATGGCGGCCTGCCCGACAGCTTGGTTTATGGTGCCACGAAGGCGGCGCTGATCAATTTCGCGGAAACCCTGTATCTTGATCTCGCACCGCGTGGAATAGGCGTTTATCTGGTTAATCCGGGCTTTGTCAAAACACCTCTTACCGACAAGAACGAATTCAAGATGCCGGCGCTGATTTCCACAGAAGAGGCTGCGGAGGAAATGATCAAAGGCTTCGAAAGCGGTAAATTCGAGATCCATTTCCCGAAGCGTTTCACCTTCTGGTTGAAATTGGTGCGCTTTCTTCCCTATCGCATCTATTTCCCGCTGATCCACAAATTGACGGGGCTGTGACTGTCATGGACCAGAGCAGGATCGATGCCCTGCTGCGTTTCTATGAAACGCTTACGCCGGACCGGGTCGAGGATTTTGGTTTCTACTATGCGGAAAACGCCTACTTCAAGGATCCTTTCAATGAGGTGAATCGCCTTGAGGATATCCGAGAGATATTCGCCAGGATGTTCCGGCAGGTCGCCGATCCCCGATTCGTCATCAGCGAATGGGCGGGCGACGCGGGCGGACTGTTCCTGGTGTGGGAAATGCGCTTTCGCATGAAC
>CAZVZV010000093.1:0-23985 GCA_964631735.1 uncultured Enterobacteriaceae bacterium | reverse complement strand
GACTTCCTCCGGATCGATGCCGGTGAGCTGGTTGGGGACGATGTGGCCAAGCTTGCCGAACCAGAAGTTCGCCATTTCGTTCAGCACCCGCCCCTTCTGCGGGATCGGGTCGGGCAGCACCACGTCGAAGGCCGAGAGCCGATCGCTCACCACGATCAGCATCTTGTCCTCGCCCACGGCGTAGATGTCGCGTACCTTGCCGCGCCCGAGACGCGGCAGGCTCTTCAAGTCAGATTCGTAAAGGGCGTTAAAAATGGGGTCTGACCCTATTTTTCCAGCTCGGCTCGCCATTTACCCTGCGCCGCGAGGCCGTTCATGTGGGCGCGGTGGTGGAAGGCCTTTTGTGCTGCGCCGGCGTTCGACGCCTGCCCGCGCCAGGCCTTGAGCGCGGGATTCTGCAGCGCGCGAGAGTAGGAAAAGGTGAGCGGCCAGGGCAGTCCCTTCATTGCCGCCATGGCGTTCAAGTGGGCCGTGGCGGCTTCGTCCGACTGGCCGCCGGAGAGAAACACGATGCCCGGCTGCGCCGCAGGCACGGTGCGCTTGAGGACGCGAATCGTGCGCTCGGCCACTTCGTCCACCGGCGCCTGGCGCGAACATTCCTTGCCCGACACCACCATGCTGGTCTTGAGGATCAGGTGTTCGAGGGAGACTTGGTGCGCGGCCATCGCGGCATAGGTGGCGCACAGCGCGGCTTCGGTCACCTCCTCGGCGCGCTCCACCGTATGGCTGCCGTCGAGCAGCACCTCGGGCTCGATCATCGGCACGATCGAGGCCTCCTGGCACAGCGCCGCGTAGCGCGCCAGCGCATGCGCATTGGCATAGAGGCAGGCGTGCGAAGGCAACGTGGAAACCCCCTCGCCGATGGTGATCACCGCGCGCCATTTGGCGAAGCGCGCGCCGAGCTTGAAGTATTCCGCCAGCCGTGGCCGCAGGCCATCGAGCCCCTCGGTCACCTTCTCGCCGGGGCAAAGGGCGAGATCCATCGCGCCCTTGTCCACCTTGATGCCGGGCAGGATCCCCTTCTTCGCCAGGTACTCGGGAAACAACACGCCGTCATTGGTCTTCTGGCGCAGCGTCTCGTCGAACAGGATCACGCCGGAGATGTACTGCTCGGCGCCCGGCGTGGTGAAGAGCAGCCCGCGATAGGTACGGCGGCTCTCCTCGGTGCATTCCACGCCGATCGACTTGAAGCGCTTCTCGCAGGTGCCGCTCGATTCGTCGGCGGCGAGGACGCCTTTGCCGCGCGCGACCATCGCCGCCGCGGTCTTGGATAGGAGTTGCTGGTCCATGCGGAGCGGCCTTTCGGGAGGGGATGCGGGATGACTGGGGCGCAATTTTAGCGCCCCAGACCCGCCTTCAGTCATTTCTTGCGCGTGCCAAGTCCGTCCAAGGAGCGCAGCTATTTGCCGTCCTCGGGACGCAGGTGCGGCCTGTCGGCCTCCGCTTGCTTGATCCACCCAGGGTAGTACTCGGCGCGCTTGGATTGGACACTGGCTATGTTGCCGGAGGCCCAAGCGTCCGTCGCGGCGGTCTTTTCCACCCACTTGCAGTCGCTCAGCTCCGCGGCGAACGCGGCGCTGCCGAGATCTTTCTGCCGGATCGGCTCGAGCGCGAACCGCGCCTTCCACATCCCCATCCTGGGCTCGACCCGCACGAAGTAGGTCCTGTCGGGGAGGATCTCCGCGCTGAGGAATTCCGCGCTCTCGCCCACCGCCATGAACAGGTGTTTACCCGGATTCACGCGGTAGGCGACTTTGGTTTTGGCTGCAACGATGCCGACCACCGCCGGGTAATTGTCGTTGATCGCGAAAACGCTGGATTGAACCCCGAAGCCGATGCCGGAAGGACGCATGAACACCAACACCGCCTTGCCCGGCTCGGGCACGACTGCCGGCGCCGCCGCGGAAACCTCCTGCATATTCCGGACGGTTCCCGCGCATCCGGAGATGAACAAGGCGAGCGCGGCGAGCGCGAAGGTGAGATTGCGCGTCAGACGGTTGTCCATAGGTCCTCCTTATAGGTATCCAGATTGTGCCCGATCAACGCCATGCTGCGACTCCCACGATCATGGGGTCCTGCGCCGCGTCCGCCGCACCACCCAGGGCACGACCAGCAGCAGCGCCGTGACAGCGAGGAACGAAGCCGAGATCGGCTGCGTGAGGAACACCATCGGATCGCCCTGGCTGATGGACAGCGCGCGGCGGAACTGGGTCTCGGCCAGCGGCCCGAGGATGAGACCAATGACCGCCGGCGCCACCGGAATGTCGAAGCGGCGCATGACGAAGCCGAGCAGGCCAAAGACATACAGCGTGAGCAGATCGATCCAGGACTGGTGCAGGCTGTAGGCGCCGAGCGTGGCGAAGACCAGGATTCCGCCGTAGAGCATCGGCCGCGGGATCTGCAGCACCTTCACCCAGATCCCCACCAGCGGCAAGTTGAGGATCAGCAGCAGCACGTTGCCGACGTACAGGCTCGCGATCAGGCCCCACACCAGGTCTGCCTGCGATTGAAACAGCAGCGGCCCGGGCTGGATGCCGTAGTTCTGGAACGCGCCGAGCAGGATCGCCGCGGTGGCCGAAGTCGGGATGCCGAGCGTGAGCAGCGGCACCAGCACGCCGGTGGCCGAAGCATTGTTCGCAGCTTCCGGCCCGGCCACGCCCTCGATCGCGCCGTTGCCGAACTCCTCGGGGTGCTTGCTCAACTTCTTTTCCACCGAATAGGAGAGAAACGTCGGAATCTCGGCGCCGCCCGCAGGGATGGTGCCGAAGGGGAAACCGATGGCGGTAGCGCGCAGCCACGCGGGCCAGGAGCGCTTCCAGTCCTCCTTCGACATCATGAGCGAGCCGGAGATCTTCTCCATGGTTTCGGGCAGCCGGCTGCTGTAGGCGGCCATGTAGAGCGCCTCGCCCACGGCGAACAGGCCCACCGCGAGCACCACCACGTCGATGCCATCGAGCAACTCCGGCACGCCGAAGGAGAAGCGCGGCGCGCCGGTCTGGCTGTCGATGCCGACGAGACCAAACAACAGCCCGAGGAAAAGGCTCGCGAGGCCGCGCGAAGTCGAGCTGCCGAGCACCGCGGCGACGGTGGTGAAGGCAAACACCATCAGCGCGAAATACTCGGCCGGGCCGAATTTCAGCGCGACTTCCACCACCAGCGGCGCGAGCAGCGTAAGCAGGACAGTGGCGATGCTCCCGGCAACGAAGGAGCCGATGGCCGCGGTGGCCAGCGCGGGCCCGGCGCGGCCGCGCCTGGCCATCTTGTTACCCTCCAGTGCAGTCGCGATGGAGGCCGACTCGCCCGGCGTATTGAGCAGGATCGTGCTGGTCGAGCCGCCGAACATGGCGCCGTAGTAGATGCCGGCGAACATGATGAGCGCGCCGGTGGGGTCGAGCTTCACGGTGAGCGGCAGGAGCATCGCCACGGTGAGCGCCGGGCCGACGCCGGGCAGCACGCCCACCGCCGTGCCCACGGTCACGCCGATGAAGCCCCACATCAGGTTCATCGGCGTAAGAGCGACGGCAAAGCCGTGCAGCAGTGCGTTGAAGGTCTCCACGCTAGATGCCCGCGCTGCCCAGCAGCGGCTGCAACCAGCCCGCCGGCAGATTGACGTTCAGGAGCTTGACGAAAAAAACGAACACCGCGAGCGAGAGTGCGAAACCCGACGCAGCATCGCGCATCACGCGCTTGCTGCCGAAGCCGCGCGCCACGCAAGTGAACAGCAACGCGCCCGAGATGACGAAGCCCGCCCAGCCGATCAGCGCCATGTGGCCGAAGAGCCCCGCGGAGATCCAGCAGAAGGCCGGAGCGTGGAACGCGTGCTCGGCGCCTGCGTCCGGCGCGCCGCGGTTGCGCCAGCCGCCGGCGAGCGACTCCCACAGCAGCCAGGCACCGACCACCAGCAGGCCGCCGGCCACCACCGCAGGAATGAAGTTCGGCCCAATCCCGGCATACCCGCCTTCGCCGGACAGGCGCGCGGTGACGACGGCCGCGAATGCGCCGAGGCCGAGCACGCCGGCCGACAGCGCGATTTCCGCCGCCGGGCGGCGCACGCGCGCTATTTCCGGATGCCGAGCGAGTCGATGATGCCGGCAATGCGCCGGGTGTCCTCGTCGAGGAACGTCTTGAACGGGTCGCCGGCGAGGAACTCGCCCGACCAGCCCATCTTCTCCAGCGTGCCTTTCCAGGCCGGCGTGTTGGTCGCGTCCTGCACCAGCTTCACCAGCGCGTCGCGTTGCGCGGGGCTGATGCCGGGCGCGGCGAAGATGCCGCGCCAGTTGCCCAGCACCACGTCGATGCCCTGCTCCTTCAGGCTCGGGATGCCGTCGGTTTTCGACGGCGCGGATACGGCGAGCGCGCGCATCTTTCCGCTTTTCACATGCTCGGCGAATTCGCCGATGCCCGACACTCCGGCCGTCACGTGCCCGCCGATGATCGCCGACACCGCCTCGCCGCCACCCTTGAACGGCACGTAGTTGACGCGCTTGGCATCCACGCCCACCGCCTGGGCGATCAGGCCCGCCAGGATATGGTCGGTGCCGCCCGCCGAGCCGCCGCCCCAGGACACCTTGCCCGGGTCGGCCTTGAACGCCTGCAGCAGGTCGGCCATCGTCTTGTGCGGCGAGTTTGCCGGCACGACGATCACTTCCCATTCGCTGGTGAGGCGCGCGATCGGCGTCACCTGCGCGAGGGTCACCGGGGACTTCTGCAGGTAAGTGCCGCCCACCATCACCATGCCGCCGATCATCACCGCGTTGGGATCGCCCTTGGCATTGACGAACTGCGCCAGGCCGATGGCGCCGGCGGCGCCCCCCTTGTTCTCGAACTGCACGCTGGAAACCAGCTTGGCACTCTGCATCGCCGCGGCGAGATTGCGGCCGGTCTGGTCCCAGCCGCCCCCCGGATTGGCCGGGATCATCATTTTCAGGCTGGGCTGGGCGGCGGCGGCGCCGGCAAACAGCAGCAAAGCGAGGAACTTCACGAACTGGAACATGGTCAGCCTCCGGGTTAGCTCGAATTGATTCTAGTACATGACCGATTCTTTGCGATAATGCGCCCCCGCGAAAGCCTGCTGCAAGCTCAAATGATCCGCATTGAAAACCTGGTAAAGGCGTTTGGCGCCAAGCGCGCGGTGGACGGCGTGTCCTTCGCCGTCGAGCGCGGCGAGGTGCTGGGCTTCCTCGGCCCCAACGGCGCCGGCAAGTCCACCACCATGCGCATGATCACCGGTTTCTTCCCGCCGACCAGCGGCAGGGTATCGGTGGGCGGGCACGATGTCGCCGAGGCGCCGCTGCAAGCCAAGCGCCTGATCGGCTACCTGCCCGAGGCGGCGCCCTCCTACCCCGAGATGACGGTGCAGGGCTTTCTTTCCTTCGCCGCCGAATTGCGCGGCCTGGACGGCGACGCGCGCAAGAAAGCGATCGGCCGCGCGGTCGAGCGGTGCTTTCTTTCTTCCGTGCTGCACCAGACGATCGAAACGCTGTCCAAAGGCTACAAGCACCGCACCTGCCTCGCGCAGGCGCTGATCCACGATCCCGAGGTGCTGATCCTCGATGAGCCCACCGACGGCCTGGACCCGAACCAGAAGCACGAGGTGAGGAACCTGATCCGTGAACTGGGGAAAACCAAGGCCGTGGTGTTCTCCACCCACATCCTCGAGGAAGTGGACGCCGCCTGCACGCGCGTGATCATCATCGACCGCGGCAGGATCGTCGCGCAGGGCACGCCCGACGAGCTGGGAAGGCCGCTCGACGAGGTGTTCCGCCGCATCACGCTTCCCGACACGGTGAAAAACAAATGAGCGCCTGGCACGCCATCCGCACCATCGCCAAGCGCGAGCTGGTGTCCTACTTCACCTCGCCGGTGGCCTACGTGTTCCTGGTGATCTTCCTGTTGCTCACCGGTTTCCTCACTTTCACCGCCGGCGCATTTTTCGAGCGCGGCGAAGCGAGCCTGGGCGCGTTCTTCGGCTGGCACCCATGGGTGTACCTGGTCCTGGTGCCCGCGGCCGGCATGCGGCTGTGGTCCGAGGAGCGGCGCTCGGGCACGCTCGAACTACTGCTCACCATGCCGGTCACGGCATGGCAGGCGATCCTCGGCAAATTCCTCGCTTCCTGGGCTTTCCTCGCCATTGCGCTGGCACTCACCTTTCCCGTGCTGGTGACGGCGAACGTGCTCGGCAACCCGGACAACGGCATGATCTTCGCGGGGTACCTGGGGAGCCTCCTCCTCGCCGGCGCGTACCTGGCGATTTCCTGCATGACCTCCGCGATGACGCGCAACCAGGTCGTCGCCTTCATCCTGTCGGTGGTTCTGTGTCTGTTCCTGATCCTCGCCGGCTTCAACCCGGTGACCGACCTGCTGGTGCGCTGGGCGAGCCCGGCGTTCGTCGACACGGTGGCCGCCTTCTCGGTGGTGACGCATTTCGACGGCTTCCAGAAGGGGGTCATCGACACCAGGGACCTGTTCTTCTTCCTGTCGGTGATCGGCTTTGCGCTGTTCGCCACCGGCGTGATCCTGCGCAACCGATGAAACAGTTCCTGAAAAAACACGAAGCGCTGGTCTACTCGGCGGTGGGCCTCGCGGCCCTGTTCCTCCTGCTGGTGGCCTTCAACTACCTCGCCGCCACCGCGCCGTTGCGCGCCGACCTCACCGAGGGCAAGCTCTACACGCTGTCCGACGGCACGCGCAAGATCCTCAAAGGCTTGCAGTCGCCGGTGAAGGTGAAGCTCTACATCACCTCCGGCGAGGCGATGCCGGTGCCGCTGAGGAGCTTCGCGCAGCGCGTCGAGGACCTGGTGCGCGAGTTCAAATCCGTCGCCGGCGCGAACCTGTTAGTCGAGAAGTACAACCCGCGCCCGGACTCCGACGAGGAGGACGCCGCGCAGCTCGACGGTATCGAGCCCCAGCAGCTGATGTCGGGCGAGCAGTTCTACCTCGGCGTGTCGGTCAACCAGCTCGAGCGCAAGCAGTCCATTCCGGTACTCGCGCCCGCGCGCGAGCGCCTGCTCGAATACGACCTGATCCGCGCCGTCGCGCGCGCCGGCAGCGCCGAGCGCCCGAAAATCGGCCTGATGAGCGGCCTGCCGGTGATGGGCGAGCGCTTCAACCCGATGACGCGGCAGAGCTCCGAGCCCTGGGTGCTCGCCAACGAGCTGAAGCGCGATTTCGACGTCGTGCAGGTCAACATGACCGCGGAGTCGATCGCCAGGGACATCAACGTCCTGCTGCTGATTCATCCGAGGGATATCGGGCCGCAGGCCGAGTACGCGCTCGACCAGTTCGTGCTGCGCGGCGGCAAGCTGATCGCCTTCGTCGACCCCTACGCTTACTTCGACCAGCAGCCCGGGCCGATGCCCGGCATGCCGGGCATGGCCTCCAGCTCGACCTTGCCGCTGCTGTTCAAGGCCTGGGGCGTGGAGATGGATCCGGGCAAGGTCGTTTCGGATGTGGTGTTCGCCTCGGGCGGCGGGCAGCGCTACACGCCCACGGTGCTGTCGCTCAATCGCACGGCTTTTGCCCGCGACGACGTGGTCACCAGCCAGATCGAGACGCTGCTCTATGCGTTCGGCGGCGCGTTCAGCCTCAAGCCGGCGGAAGGGCTGACTGCGAACGAGCTGGTGAAGAGCTCGCCCAACTCGATGCTGGTGGACAGCATGACGGCCACTGCCGCGGGGGACGCCGCCACCAAGGGCTTCCAGCCCGGCGGCAAGGCCCTGCCGCTCGCGCTGCGCCTGTCCGGGAAGTTCAACACCGCGTTCCCGGATGGCAGGCCTGTGGATCAGGGAAGGAAACCCAAACCTGCGGCGGCGGCAAACGTGACCGAGGCCGAGCCGCATCTCAGGGAGTCCGTGAAAGAGAACGCCGTGGTGCTGGTGGCCGACGTGGACATGCTGCAGGACGGCGCCGCGGTGGACGTGCAGGAAGTGTTCGGGCGCCGCGTGGTGGTGCCCTCGAACGGCAACCTCGCCTTCGCGCAGGGCCTGGTCGAGCAGCTCGCCGCCGACGGTAGTCTGCTTTCGCTGAAGAGCCGCGCTTCGGCCTTGCGCCCGCTCACCGTGGTGCGCGAGATGGAGGCCCAGGCGCAGACGCAGTACTTCGGCAAGATCAAGGAACTGGAAGACGAGCTGCAGAAGACCACCGACAATCTGCAGAAGCTGCAGAAGGGCTCGGGCGCCGGCGCGAAGGGCGGGCAAATCCTCTCCCCCGAGCAGCAGGCCGAACTGGAGAACTTCCGCAAGAAGGTGGCGGAGACGAGGAAGACGCTCAAGGACCTGCGCAAGAATCTGCGCCAGGACTCCGAGCGCATGGTGTTCCTCACCAAGGTCGCCAATATCGCGCTGATGCCCTTGCTGGTGGCGCTGCTCGGCATCGCCATCGCGCTGCTGCGCCGCCGGCAGCAGGCCCGCGCCACTGCCGCATGAGCGCGCGCATCGCGGCAGTGCTGGTGGTGCTGCTGCTCGCGCTGGGCGGCGGCGCGCTGCTCCTGCAGCAGCAGGGACAATTGCAGCGCCCGGTGGGCGCCGCCGCGCTCGGCCATCCGCTGCTCAAGAATTTCAAGGCGGCCGACATCGCCGCGATTTCGATCCGCGAGCCCGGCAGCGCCATCACGCTGCAGCGCAAGTCAGGCGAGTGGACCATCGCCGAGCGCGCCGGCCTCCCGGCCGAGCTCGACAAGGTGAGGGATCTCGTGCTGAAGGCGCACGAGCTCAAAGTGGGCCAGAGCGAGCCGATCGGCGAGAAAGACCGCGCGCGGTTGAAGCTCGACGACTCGGGCACCCAACTTGAGTTCCGCGACGCCGACGGCAAGCCCCTCGCGCGCCTGATCGTCGGCGCCAAATTCTTCAAGCGCGAGCCGGAGAACCCGGCGCGCGCGATCGGTGACGGCCGCTACGTCATGCTGCCCGAGGACGCGACGATGGTGTTCGTGGTCGCCGACCCGCTGACCCTGGCGAGCGCGAAGAGCGCCGACTGGATCAGCCGCAGCGGCTTCGCGGCGGAGAAGGTGAAGGCGATGGAAGTCGCGCTGGCAGGCGGCGAACGCTGGAAGATCGAGCGTCCGGGCGACAACGCCAAGTGGAAGCTCAGCCCGCTGCATGCCGGAGAGAAGCTCGATGTGATCCGCGCCAATTCCGCCTCCTATTCGCTGAACAACGTGGAGCTTGCGGATGTCGCGGCCCCGGGCGCGAAGCCCGCGGACTCCGGCCTGGACAAGCCAGTCACCATCGTCGCCAGCACCTTCGACGGCCTGACCTACACGGTGAAGCTGGGCAAGCTCGCGGGCGACAACTATCACGCGACGCTTGCCATCGCCGGCGAGGCGAAGGCGAGCGGGCCGGACGCCGCCGAACGCGCAAAGAAACTTGCCGAGCGGCTGCCACGCGAGCGCGCGCTCGCCGGCCACACCCTGCTGATCGCCAAGTCGAAGTTCGAGGACATCCTCAGGAAGCGCGCCGATCTGCTGGAGAAAAAGGACCCCGGCAGGAAGTAGCGCAGCTGCCGCGTCCCGAAGTAGCATAAGTCGGCAGCGGCGAGGCAAAGGGGGAGGTTCCGCGTGGGAAAGCATTACATCAAGCACCTCAGGACGATTGCGCTCGTCGGCCAGGCGGGTGGCGGCAAGACCAGCCTGGCCGAGGCTCTGCTCGCGCGCGCCGGTGCGATCCCCGCGGCCGGCAGCGTCGAGCGCGGCACTACCGTGTGCGACTACACCCCGCAGGAAAAGCTGCTGCAGCACTCCCTCAAGCTCGCGGTGGCGAGCTTCGAAGTGAACGGGGGGGAGAGCCCCACGTGCATTCACCTCCTCGACACGCCCGGCTACCCGGATTTCCTCGGCCACTCGCTGCCCGCGCTCGCCGCGGTGGAGACCGCGGCAATCGTGATCAACGCGCAGAACGGCATCGAGATGATGACCGGCCGCTTCATGCAGTGGGCCGCGATGCGCGGCCTCGATCGCCTCATCGTCGTCAACAAGATCGACGCGGACAACGTGGACCTGGAGCGGCTGCTGGAGCGCATCCAGCAGGCCTTCGGCAAGGAGTGCCTGCCGCTCAACCTGCCCGCGGCGAAGGCAACGAAAGTATCGGACTGCTTCTTCGCTCCGTCGGGCGAGTCGGACTTCTCCTCGGTGGAGGACGCGCACCGGCGCCTGGTCGAGCAGGTGGTCGAGGTGGACGAGACGCTGATGGCGACTTACCTGGACAAGGGCGAGGTGTCGCCCGAAGAGCTGCACGAGCCGCTCGAGCGCGCGATGCGCGAGGGGCACCTGATCCCCGTGGTGTTCTGCTCGGCGAAGAGCGGCGCGGGGGTGCGGGAATTGCTCGACGTGATCGTCAGGCTGATGCCGAACCCGAGCGAGGGTAATCCGCCGACCTACCTCAACGTGCCGGTGGACGGCGGCGCGCCAGGCCAGATGCAGGCCGTGCCCGATCCGGGCAAGCATGCGCTCGCGCACGTGTTCAAAATCGAGATCGATCCCTACATCGGGCGCCTGGCGGTGTTCCGCGTGCACCAGGGGCGCCTCACGCCCGGCATGCAGCTCTACGTCGGCGAAGGGCGCAAGCCGATCAAGCCCGGGCACCTGTACATGCTGCGCGGCAAGACCCAGGTCGAGGTCTCCGAGGCGGTCCCCGGCGACATCTGCGCCATCGCCAAGGCGGACGAGATCCAGTTCGACCACATCCTGCACGACTCGGCGGAGGACGCGCACATCCGCGCCAGGCCCCTCGAGCTGCCGACTTCGGTGTTCGGCCTGGCGGTGCAGCCGAGGAAGCGCGGCGACGAGCAGAAGGTGTCCGACGTGCTGCACAAGCTGATCGCGGAAGACCCGTGCTTCCGCATCGAGCACAATGCGCAGGCCAATGAAACGGTGATGCGCGGCCTGGGCGAGATGCACCTGAGGACCACGCTGGAGAAGATTTCCACGCAGTACAAGGTCGAGCTCGACACGCGGCCGCCTTCGATTCCTTACCGCGAGACCATCGCGGCGCGCGCCGAAGGGCACAGCCGGCACAAGAAGCAGACCGGCGGCGCCGGGCAGTTCGGCGAAGTGTTCCTCAAGGTCGAGCCGCTGGCGCGCGGCAAGGGCTTTGAGTTCGTCGACCAGGTGAAAGGCGGCTCGATCCCGAACCAGTTCATCCCGGCGGTGGAAAAAGGCGTGCGCGGCGTGCTCGGCACGGGCTTCCTCGCCGGCTACCCGATCCAGGATCTGCGCGTCATCGTCTACGACGGCAAGAGCCACCCGGTGGATTCGAAGGAAGTGGCGTTCGTGTCCGCAGGGCGCAAGGCGTTCCTCGATGCGCTCGCCAAGGCGCGCGCCATCGTGCTCGAGCCGATCGTCAACGTGAGCATCGTCGCGCCGGAGCAGAAGATGGGCGACATCACCGGCGAGCTCTCCGGCCATCGCGGCCACATCCGGGGATCGGATGCGCCGCGCCCCGGCACCGTGCAGATCTCGGCGCAGGCGCCGCTGGCGGAGCTGGAAGGTTTCCCGGCGCGTCTGAAATCCATCACCGCCGGGCACGGTTCCTACACGCTGGAATTCAGCCACTACGAGCCCGCGCCGCCGCAGCTGCAGCAAAAGCTCGTCTCGGTGCACAAGCCCGCCGCGCACGCGGACGACTGAAAATAGGGTCAGACCCCTTTTTTTCTTATGCGCCTGTTCCGGGAATCGTCTGGTCGCGACCTCGCGCTGATCGTTCTTCCGCTCGCCGCGCTGCTGGCGCTTACGGGTTGGGGTATCGCACGCTTTGCCGAGCCCGCGCCGCCCAAGGTCGTAGTGATGAGCACCGGGCCGCTCGACGGCGCATACCATGCGTTTGCGCTGCGCTACAAGACCATCCTCGCCGAATACGGCGTCACACTCGACCTCAGGACCTCGGCCGGCTCGGTCGAGAACCTTGAACGCCTGAAGACGCGCAAGGACGGCGTTTCATTGGCGCTGCTCCAGGGCGGGCTGGCAAATGCCGAGAATGCGCCGGGGCTGGTAACGCTCGGCAGCATGTTCTACGAACCGAGTTGGCTGTTCTATCGCAGCGGGAAGAACATCGACCTGGGCAATCAACTGCGCGGCAAACGTATCGCTATTGGCGCGCCCGGAAGCGGCACGAGGGCGATAGGCCTGCAGGTTCTGCGCGAGACCGGATTGGCGGAGCCGCCGACCGTGCTGAGCGAACTCGGCGGCCTGGCGGCGGCCAAGGCCCTGGAGGCTGGCGAGGTCGACGCGGTGTTTTATGTAGCCGCCCCCGATTCGCTAGGCGTCCAGCGCCTGCTGGCTGCGCCCGGCGTGCGGCTCCTCGGCACGAGGCGCGCCGAAGCTTATGCGCGGCGCATGCCGTATCTGCACAAGCTCACATTGCCCGAAGGCGCGGCCGACCTTGCGCGGAACATTCCTCCCTCGGACATCACGCTGCTGGCCGTCATGGCCAATCTGGTCGCCGCGGAGGAGATCCACCCGGTCGTCGTCGATCTGCTGCTGGAGGCGGCGAGGAAAGTGCACGGCGGCGGCGGACTATTGCAGCGCGTCGGCGAGTTTCCCGCGCCGCGCGACCTCGACCTTCCCCTGTCGTCGGACGCCGAGCGTTTCTACAAGGGCAGCCCGTCCATACTGCGGCGTTACCTTCCCTTCTGGATGGTCGTGTGGGTCAATCGCTTCCTCGTCATCGGCATTCCGTTGCTGATCATCGCGATCCCGTTCTTCCGCAACATTCCGGTGCTCTATCGCTGGCGCGCGCGGCGCAGGATCTACCGCTGGTATGGCGAATTGAGGTTCATCGAAGACGCCGTGCGTCGCCACACCGGCGAATCGGCAATGCACAGCGCGCACCTGGAGCAGCTTGAGGAAAAAGTGAACAGGCTGCGCGTGCCGCATGCCTACTCCGGTGAATTCTTTGCCCTGCTCGCGCACATTCATCTGGTGCGGGGCATGCTGAGGCAGCCGGCGTCGAAATGAGTCCGGCCATCATCCCGTGCGTGCCGCGCGTGTTCGCCGCCGCGCTGGGAGCAATTGCCGCGCTGGCGCTTGCGGGCTGCATATCGTTCTCCCTGGACCTGCAGGGCGATCCGCTTCCCCCGGATCTACTGCGCGCGCGGATCGAGACCCGCCAGTATGCGACCGACTTCACCGAGCGCGTCACTCGCGCCGCCGACATCATCGCGGCGGGCACGCAGGACGCAGGTGTGCGCGCAAACACGCTGCGCTGGAAGATTGGGGCATCAACAGCCAGCCGCCGCGCGGCCTTCCGGCACGAGCCGCAGCTGGCGTTGGTCGATACCTGGGCGCTCGCGCTGCAGATGGAATATTTCTTCGGCGAAGGCGCGGGGCGCGCGTTGTTCGGCAGTCAGCAGCAGACGGCGCTGGATACGGCCCGGGCGCTCGCGCGCGAAGCCGACGCACTCGGTGCGCGCCGGCTGGACCCGGGCGTGTTGGCCGATCTTCGCAAGCTGGTGAGCGATTACACGGCAGCAGAGCGCCTGAGCGACCTGTCCTTTGAGCGCTCCCCCATCGCCCCGCAATGGCGCGACGTGGTAGCGCGCCAAATCGCGAAATCTGCCAGCGTGGCCCCGGAGGCGCAATCCGCTGCTTCGGACCAGATGGATATCTACGGACGGCGCATTCCCGATGAGCTGCGCTGGCGCGCCGAACTCGCCTTCGTGGAATCCGGAATCCAGCCGGCCGACCTGTCCCATGCGCTCAAGCGGTTCGACGAGGAACTGACGAAGCTGGGTGTCCTCGCCCAGACGCAGCCCGAGCTCGCCATGGTGCGGCTGGCCGCGCTGCAGGACGAAATGGCACGGGTGTCCGAAAATTTCGATCGGCGCTGGGGCCAGACTCTCGTGATGCTGCAAGCCGAACGGGCAGCGCTGGCGAAAGATCTCGACGCAATGCGCGTTGGCATGGATGCCACCATCGAGCGCGAGCGCAAGGCGCTGTATGCCGCCGTCAGCGTAGAACGCGCGGCCCTCGCTGCCGATGCCGAGCGCATCGGCAAGGAGCTCGGCTCGCATCTGCTGGCCAAGCTGGGCGCGGTGATTATGGAAGCGCTGCTGCTGGTGATCGTGCTCGTGTTGCTGCTGCTAGGACTGCCCTTCCTCGCCGGCTTCTTCGTCGGCCGCGCCAGGGCCCGCCGCTAGCCGCGCGACTGAAAATAGGGTCAGACCCTATTTTTTCTTTTCTTCGGCAGCGGTGCGGGATTCGGCACTTCTTCCGCGACGCAGAAGACTCCGCCCTGGAATTTCTCCGCCGTAGGGTCGCCGCCCGGCCTTTCGCGCGCCAACACCTGCGGCGCATGGGCTTCCGAGTTGTCCCTGGGCTTGTAGCCGAGGCGGATCGCGTTGGAGTTGTCGTACCAGCTGCGCGTATTGCCCGAGACCCCGTAGACGATCTCGAAGCGGATCTCCGGGTGCTCGATGCCGATGGTGACCAGCTGCGCCAGATCCCTTGGCGAAAACCAGATCGCGAGCCGCCGCTTGTCGATCGGCACCGGGTTGACGTTGCCGATGCGCATGCAGAAGACTTCCATGCCGTACTTGTCGGCGTACAGGCTGCCCAGCGCTTCGCCGAAGACTTTGGACACGCCGTAGCGGCTGTCGGGTTTGGGATAGACGCGGTGGTCGATGGTGTGGTCGCGCCGGTAGAAGCCCGTGGCGTGATTCGAGGTCGGGAACAGGATGCGCTTGACGCCGTTCCTGCGCGCCGCCTCGAACACGTTATAGCAGCCGACGATGTTGGCGCTGAGTATCCCCGTCCAGGGCCCCTCCACCGAGTAGCCGCCAAGGTGCACCACCGCATCCACCCCCTTGGTGATGCGCAGCGCGTCGGGCATCCTCGAGATGTCGGCGCGCATGAACTTCTGGCCTTTGAATTTCTCCTTCAGGTCGCGCAGGTCGGAAGCGCGGATGTGGTACTTCCCCGCCAGCTCGCGGCGTAGGTGGGTGCCGACGTCGCCGGCGGCGCCGGTGATGAGGATGGTCTTCATGTTGTCGGCGGCTCCTTGCGCCTATAGGTCGGCAGGATGCGAGGCACGGACGAGCGGTATAGTAGCCCGATCATGACGAACGAATGGCAGCCCAGCCCGCGCTATCCCGACCCGGCCGTGGTGGCCGTGGACGAGTCCTTCCACCGCTACCGCCTGCCGCTCGCCAAAGTCGAACGCCTCGCCACCGGAGGGACGCGCTGGGCCGAGGGACCGGTGTGGTTCGGCGACGCGAGGTGCCTGCTGTGGAGCGACGTCCCCGGCGACTGCATGTGGCGCTGGGACGAAGTGAGCGGCGCCGTGAGCGCCTGGCGCAGGCCGTCCGGCTACGCCAACGGCAACACGCGCGACCGGCAGGGGCGGCTCGTCACCTGCGAGCACGGCGGGCGGCGCGTGTCGCGCACCGAGTTCGATGGCCGGATCGTGACGCTCGCCGAGCGTTTCGAGGGCAAGCGGCTCAACTCGCCGAATGACGTGGTGTGCAAGTCCGACGGCTCGATCTGGTTCACCGATCCCACCTTTGGCATCCTGGGCTGGTACGAAGGCGCGAAGGCCGAAGCGGAGCTGCCGACAAACGTCTACCGCATCGATCCTGCCGGCGCGCTCTCCGTCGTCGCCGTGGGCGTCAACCAGCCGAACGGCCTCGCCTTCTCGCCGGATGAGTCGCTGCTCTACGTCGTCGAGTCGCGCTCGGTGCCGCGCAGGCTCCTCGCTTACGACGTCGTCGGAGGGAAATCGCTCGCCAACCGCCGCGTGCTGATCGACGCGGGCCCGAAGGGAACGCCCGACGGCTTCCGCGTGGACATGGACGGCAACCTCTGGTGCGGCTGGGGCATGGGCGAGGCGGGCCTCGACGGCGTGCACGTGTTCGATCCGGCCGGCAAGCTCATCGGCCGCATCGACCTACCCGAGCGCTGCGCCAACGTCTGCTTCGGCGGCCTGCACCGCAACCGCCTGTTCATGGCGGCGAGCACCTCGCTTTATGCGCTTTACGTGAATACGCAGGGACTGCCCCACTTCTAGAACTCTATTACCCCCTTGCCCGAGGACTGCGCGTCGAACACGCGGTAGGCCTCCTGCACCCGGTCGAGCTTCCAGCGGTGGGTGAAGATGCGCTCGAGCGGAATCTTGTTGTCCGCGATGTAGCGCGCGCATTCCCCCATCCCCGTCGCGCTGAAGGTCCAAGAGCCGATCAGCGTGAGTTGCTTGCGCAGCAAGTCGCGGGAGACGTCCAGCGTCACCTCCCCGCCCTCTCCGACGAAGCACACCGTGCCCCAGGTCTTCGCCGAGCGCACCGCGGCGAGCCGTGCCGCCGCGACGCCCGTGCAGTCGAGCGCCAGGTCCACGCCTTCGCCGCGTGTGAGCTCCTTCAGGACTTTCTCGGCATCCTGCTTCGAGGAATCCACGACTGCATCGGCACCGAACTGCTTTGCGAGCGCAAGCCGCTCGGCATTGGTCTCCACGGCGATGACGCGCGCGCCCATCTTCGCGCCGAGGAGCGTCGCGCTGATGCCGACCGGCCCCTGGCCGAACACCGCGAGCGTCGAACCTCCCGCGAGATTCATCCTGCGCAGCGCGCCATAGGCCGTTCCGGTGCCGCAGGCCACCGCGGCGCCTTCCGCGAACGAGAGCTCATCCGGCAGCGGCACCAGCGTGCGCGCCGGCACCTTGAGGTACTCCGCGTGCCCGCCGTTCGCGGTCACGCCGTACACCACTATGCCTTCGCGGCAGAGCTGCGACCAGCCGACGCGGCAATGCCGGCACACGCCGCAGCCCGCGTAGTGGTGGTCCATCACACGCTGGCCGATGGGCGCCTCGCGCTCCGAGACGCCCGCGCCGCGCGCGACGATCTCGCCGCAGGGCTCGTGGCCGCCGATGAAGGGCTCGGCGTTGCCGCCCAGGCCGAGTGCCTTTTGCGCCTCGCCGGGCGGCGGGCGGTAGAACTTCAGGTCGCTGCCGCACATGCCGGAAGCGCGCATGCGGATCACCACCTCGCCCGGTCCCGGCGTCGGGTCGGGAAAATTGCGGATTTCGATGTTGCGATTGCCAAGGAACACTGCGCCGCGCATGCCGGATCTCCTCGTTGCTTTCAGTCGGCGTGGTAGCGCCGGATTACCTCCGGGTCGGGGTCTGCGCCCAAACCCGGTCCCTGCGGCACCCCGAGTTCACCGCGCCGGGGAGCCAGCAGATCGCCGTACAACGCGGCGTCGGTCTGCAGAAAAAAGTACTCGAAGCGTGCCTCGCCAGTCAGCGCTGCAATGAGGTGCAGCGTCGCGAGGGCCCCGGGGCCGAAGTACGGCGAGTGCGGCGCGACTTTCACGCCGCGCTCAGCGGCAAGCTTCGCAACCTTGAGGAACTCGGTGACCCCGCCCACCTTGGTGACCGAGGGCTGAGCGTACTGCACCGCCCGGGCATCGAACAAGGCTGCGAACTGCGTCGTGAAACAGCAGTTCTCGCCAGCGGCAATCGGGATGCCGCAGGCCGCGCCGACCGCGCGCAGGCCCGCGCTGTCTTCGGGCGGGAACACCGGCTCCTCGAACCACTCGAGTGCCAGCGGCGCGAGCCGCCGACCGACCGCGATCGCGTCCTCGACGCTCCATTCGCAATTGACGTCGAGCAGCAGCGCCACATCGCGCGGCACCGCGGCACGCGCCGCGGCGATCACCGGCTCGCTCACCTCGTGCAGCTTGATCGCGCGGAAGCCCTCGCCCAGGGCACGCTCGCAATAGCGTGCAACCAGCGCCGGGTCGGCATAACGCAACAGGCTCGCGTAGCAAGCAAGCCGCTCGCGCCGCGCGCCGCCGATGAGCGCGTGCAGCGGCTTGCCGGCAGCCTTGCCCGCAATGTCCCAGAGCGCGATGTCGAGGCCGGAGAGAGCGAACGCGGTGATGCCGAAGCGCCCGAAGATGTGCAGTCGCTTCTGGATTTCAGCATGCAGCCCCGCGATGTCCGCGGCGTCGCGCCCTACGGCGAGCGGCGCGATCATGTCGTTGACCGCCGCGGCGACCGCGCGGCGGCACGAATACGAGAACGCTTCGCCCCAGCCGGTGATGCCGGCGTCGGTATCGACGCGCACGAGGCAGAAATCGAGCGCCTTCCAGCCGCCCGCGCCGAGCGACCAGCCTTCGGCGCCATAGCGGCAGGGAATGGAAAGCGGAACCGCCTCGACGCGGACGATCTTCATCCGCGTCGCCTACTGACCTACTCGAGGAAACCGGCCAATCTCGGCAGCCAGAGACTGATGCTCGGGAAGTAGATGCACAGCATCAGGCCCAGCACCTGCAGCGCGACGAACGGATACATGGCGCTGAACACGTCCTTCATGGTCACGCCCGGCGGCACGGTGCCCTTCATGTAGAACAGCGTCGCGCCGAATGGCGGGGTCATGAACGCGGTCTGCAGATTGACCGCCACCAGCGTGCCGAACCACGTCATCAGGGCGGCGTTGTTGCCGATGTGGTCGGAGAAATCGTACTTCATCAAGATCGGCCCGAACACCGGCAGGACGATCAGGCAGATCTCGATCCACTCGAACGGAAAGCCGAGCAGGAAGATCAACACCATGATGAAGGCGAGCATCTCCCACTTGGTATCGACGCCCATATACGCCAGCGTCGAGATCATGAGGTCGTCTCCGCCCAGCACGCGAAACACGTAGGAGAAACCGGTCGCGCCGAGGAAGATCATGAACACCAGCCCGTTGGCACGGCAAGTCGAAAAGATCGCCTCGGTCATCATCTTGAGCTTTAGGCGATTGTTGAGCGCGGCGATGAACATGGAGCCAAGCACGCCCACGGCGCCGCTCTCGGTGGGCGTCGCCCAGCCGGCGAAAATCGAGCCGAGCACGACTACCAGCAGCGTGGTCATGGGGAACAGGCCGCGCCAGAGGGCGTACCAGAACGCCTTGCGGGTCTGCGGCCCGTAGTCCGGCGGCAGCTTGGGCGTCGCCCCGGGCTTCAAGATCGCGACGGCGATGATGTAGACAAGATAGAGGCCGGACAGAAGGAATCCCGGCATGATGGCGGCGAGGAACAGGTTGCCTGCCGAAGTCGCCAGCATCTCCGCCATCACCACCAGCATGATGGCCGGCGGAATGAGAATGCCGAGCGTTCCGGCCGAGGCGATGGTGCCGATGGCAAGCCTCTTGTCGTAGCCCGCCGCCAGCATCTGCGGCAAAGCGATCACCGACAGCGTAATCACTGCCGCGCCGACCACGCCGATCGGCGCGGCCAGGATGGTGCCCATCACCATTACGGAGACCGCCAGCGCGCCCGGGCAGCGCTTCAGCAGGACCACGGTCGCGTCCAGCATGTCCTTGGCCGAGCCGGATCGTTCCAGGATCGCGCCCATGAAGATGAACATCGGGATGGAGGCCAGCACCGGGTCGTTGGCGACGCCGCCCCACATGCGCAGCACGATATCGGACAGGCCGATCAGATTGAACACGCCGAGCCACGCGCCCACGAGCGCAAAGACGAACGACAGCCCGCCCATGATGAAGGCCACCGGGTAGCCCACGAAGATGAAGAAAAACATCGACACGAACATGATCAGCGCGAGGTTGTCGGCCAGAAAATTAAGCACGCTGACTACCCCCGGTTCGCACTAGACATCCGATTCCACATGGCCGATCTGCAGATTGACTTCTTCTTCCGTCCTGCCGCCGAACAGGAAAACGATCACGCGCAGCAGCACGCTGAGGATGCCGAGCACCACCAGCCAGAGCCCGGCGGCGTAAACGCCCTTGATGACCCAGCGGTGGGTCAGGCCGACGGTACTGTCGGACTGTTCGTTCAGCGCGTAGGATTTCGCCACGAATTCCAGGCTGTAGTACGAGATCAGCGCGATGTAGGGCAGCGCCAGCACGAGGCAGCCGGCGAGCTCGATCCAGGCCCTGCCGCGATGTGTCATCCGCTCGGTGAAGGAATCGACCCGCGGATGCGCGTTGATGGTGTAGCAGTACCCCATCCACAGCGAGAAGATCGCGGCGTGGAAGTGCCACTCCAGCTCTTGCAGCTTGGTGAACGGCAGCTGCATGCCGAACTTGCGCGCGACGACATCGAAGGTGGTCACGCAGGCCATGATCACCAGCAGCCACCCGGACATCAGAGCGATCCGTTCGAGCAGCCGGCGCAGACCCTCCGCCACGCTCAACAAGGCGTTCATCGATTCCGCTCTGGCTGGCAGTCCGGTCCGCCGGTGCGACGAATTCGCGCCGGCGTTGGCCGGCGCAGCACGGAGCTGCGCCGGCTTACGCTCACTTCTTGGCCGCCGGCTGGTAGGTCCCCTTAATGAGCTGCGAATCGCCCCAGATGGCGTATCTCTTGCGAAAGTCAAGATAGTTGTCGGCAATCTTCTTGAACACCGGGTCCTTGGCCGACTCTTCTGTAAGCACCTCGTGCCACGCTTTCTCGAAGGCGGCCAGGTCGGCGTCACTCCAGCGCTTGACCTGAACCTTGTGCTTGTCGCGCATCTCGGCCATCACGTCGAACTGCATGGCCTCGGTTTCGGCAAAGGTGTAAATCACCTGAGCCTTGGCAGCAACCTCGACCATCGCCTTGTAGGCGGCGGGCAGCTTATCGAAAGCCGTCTTGTTTGCGATGAAATCGGTGACCGAGGTCTGCTGGTGCCAGCCCGGGAAGTAGTTGAACTTGGCGATCTGGTGGAAGCCGAGCTTGACGTCCATCGCCGGCATCGAGAATTCGGTGGCATCGATCACGCCGCGCTCGAGCGCCGGATAGATGTCGGCCGCGGCCAGCAGCTGCGTGGAAACGCCGAGCTTGTTCATCACCTGGGCGCCGAGGCCAAAAAAGCGCATTTTCATGCCCTTCAACTCAGCAAGTGACTTGACCTCCTTGCGGAACCAGCCGGAGGTCTCGGGGCCGATGGCCAAGGCATCGAAGGAAACCAGGTTGTGCTTGGCGTAGATCTCCGCCTGAAGCTTGTTGCCGTCGCCGAACCACTTCCAGGCCATGAACTCGCCAATACCCGGGCCGAAGGGCACCGCGGTGAAGAATGCGAGCGCGGGATATTTGCCGGTGAAATAGCCGGCCGGCGCCCAGCACGACTCGATCGTTCCTTTGGAGACCGCATCGAAGCACTCGAGCGGGGGAACGAGCGCACCGGGCTCGAAGAACTTGACGTCGAAATTGCCTCCGGACATGCGCTCGAGGTCCTTGGTGAAGCGCACACCGGCAGGGCCAAGGTGCGTGAGCGAGCTGGGGAAGGTGCTCTGCATCTTCCAGCGGACCTTCTCCTGGGCACCGGCTTGCGGGGTCAGCAACGTGAAGGTCAAGGCCGATGCACCCAAGACCCCTAGCTTGAACAGACGAATGGACATTTGGCACTCCTCCCTTTGAGGCGACGATCATCGCGACATACTCGAAAATCGTCAAGCTGCTTTACCGTTTTTTCTCCGCTGCTTTGCAGCAGTCATTGGCCGGCTGTACCAGACCCCGTGCGATCGTAGATCTTGAGGATCGCGCCGGTGTCCAATTCGGCGTGCCCCAGGTGCACCAGGATGCGGTACAGCGAGAGCGCCTCGCCCATCATCGGCGTCGGCGCTTTCAGGCCGGCCGCATACTCATGCACCATTTCCAGGTCCTTCAGCAACTGGCGCGCATAGCCCAGCGGCGCGAAATCCCGCCGCTGCATGCGCGGATAGAGGTTTTGCAGGAGCGAGCCGTCGGCATGGCCCCCGCTGAGGCACTCGGGCAGGCGCGCCGCGTCGATGCCGGCGGACTCCGCCAGCACCACCGCCTCGGCCATCACCGCATGGCCGCAGCCCACGATGAGCTGGTTCAGCATCTTTGCGACCATCCCGGCGCCAGAGGGCCCCATAGGGGTGAAGCGTCCGGAGATGTCGGCAAACAGCGGCCGCGCGCGCTCGATGTCACCGGGCTCGCCACCCGCCATGATGGTGAGCGTGCCCGCGCCCGAGGCGGGCGGCCCGCCCGAGACCGGCGCGTCGATCCAGCCGCAGCCCGTCGCCGCGCGCAGTTGTTTCGCGAAGGCCTTGCACTTGTCGACCTTGATGGTGGAAAAGTCGATCACCAGCTGCGGCGATCGCAATGCGCTGGCGACGCCCCCTTCGCCGAAAACCGCCTGTTCCACCGCGTCGGTGGTTGGCAGGTTCAGCAGCACCAGATCCGCGCCTTTAGCCACAGCGGCGGGCGTCGCGGCCGGACTCGCCCCGGCGGCGGCGGCCGCGGCAGTCTTCCCGGGGGCCAGGTCGCAGGCCGTGACCGGATAGCCGAGGGAGACGAGGCGCTTGACCATCGGCAACCCCATCAGGCCAACGCCGACATAGCCAATGCGAAGTTTTGCGGACATGCGTCACTCCATGGCGTAGATGCGAACGGCGTTATCGTGGAACAGCGCGCGCTGCTCCAGCGGGGCGAACCCGTTCACGATTTGCCGGAAGCCGGCATAGATCTCGTCGAAACTGGCGCACAGCCCGTCCACCGGATAGTTGCTGGCGAACATCGCGCGCTGCACGCCAAAGATCTCGATCGCCGAAAGCACGACCTCCCGGTTACGCTCCGGCGTCCAGCGCACTCCGGGCACGCCGATGCCGGAGATCTTGATCGCGGCATTGGGGCACGCGGCGAGCAGGCCTAGCGCGCGCTTCCAACCGGCAATGCCTGCGGCACTGCGATCGGCGGGGAGGCCCGCGTGGTTCAGCACCAGCTGCGTGTCGGGAAACGCCCGGCACAGCGCGGCTGCCTCGTCCAGTTGCGTCCACGGCGCCTGCAGGTCGAAGCGCAACCCGAAGCGCGCGAGCAGCGCGTAGCCCGCGCGCCACTTCGCCTCACCCATCTTGCCGGGGGGCGGTTTGTGGCGGATGCCGCGCACGAACGGGACCGCCGCCTGGCGCTCGAGCACGCTTGCGGCATCTTCGCGGTCGAGCCAGGCCTGCGCGACCGCCACCGTCGGGAATCCGGACTCGCGGCGCAGCCGCTCGAGCCACGCGGTCTCGCCGAGCGGATCGCGCGGGTCCCATTCGGTTTCCACGTAGACCGTCTTCACCACCTCGTGCTGACCCGCATCCGCGAAGTAATCGGCGGGGAGGTAAGGCCTGCGCAGCGCCGAGTAATCGCCGTAGCGGAACGGGACCGGCGGCTGGTCGCGAAGCCACGGGTGGTAATTGGCGCGCGGGTCCCAGAAATGCTGGTGCGCGTCGACGATCGGAAACTGCGCGCTCATCCCTGTATCGTAAACTGAGCCAATGAGCGTTACGCCTGCATATCGCACCCCGCTCCCCGAGCCGCTGCCGACGCGTTTCTGCAATCTCGACCGGCTGCTCCACGCCATGGCGGCCCGCGGCCTGGACGGAATCGTCGCCACCACGCCGCAGAACGTCTTCTACCTCTCCGGCTTCAATGGGATCGCACACAAATCCGACGAGCCGCGGCCTTATGCCGTCATGCTGTCGCGCCACGCGCCCGAGCATCCGGTGATGGTCGTGGCCGATTACTACCTCGCGACGTTCCTCACGCAGCCGACCTGGATCGAGGATGTTCGCCCGTTCCGCGCCGTGATGATGCCGCTCGATCTGCCGCCCAGCCGCGGCGATATCGACCGTTTCATCCCGCCGTCCGGGAGCGGGGTCGCGTGGCTTGAGCGTTCCCGCCAGAACTATGCTTTTGACATGCACACGGCGCTGCGCGGCGCGATGAAGGACCTCAAGCTCGATCAGGGCCGCGTCGCCTTCGACGATCCGGGCTTCGGCATGCGCCTGGGGCTCGATGCGATCGAGATCGCCGACGGCTATGACGCGATGATGTACGCACGCGCCGTCAAGACCGAAGCCGAACTTCGGCTGCTGGAGCGTGCCACGCAGCTCAACCAGGCGGCCATCGGTCGCACTGTCGCGGCCTGGAAAAATGGCTGCACCTGGCACGATCTGAGCCAGGCCTACGCGTGCGCCGCGGTAGACCTCGGCGGCTTCGTGCGCGACCCGGGTGCGATGGTCTGGAGCCATCCCCAGGGAGCCGACGCGACGATCTCGCTGCAG
>CAZVZV010000092.1:0-1092 GCA_964631735.1 uncultured Enterobacteriaceae bacterium | reverse complement strand
GCGGCGAGCGCGATCGCCGTGGAGGACATGGCGAAGCCCATGCCGGCAACCACCGCCACCTTGAATGGCAGGCCGAGCGCCCAGCCGATCGCCGCCACGGCGGCGAGCGTGCCCGCCACCTGCACCGAGCCCATGCCGAATATCGGCCGGCGCATCTGCCAAAGGCGCTGCGGGTTCAATTCCAGTCCGACGAGAAACAGGAGCAGCACCACGCCGAGCTCCGCAAAGCCGCGAATGGCCTCGGGTTCCGATACCAGCTTGAATCCCCAGGGGCCGATGATCATGCCGGCGGCGAGGAAGCCGAGCACCGAGCCCAGGCCCAGACGTTTGAACACCGGCACCGCGATGACGCCGGCGGCAAGGTAGACGAGTGCCTGGTGCAGGAAGCCGTGGTCGGGCATGCAGAACTCCGTGAAAAGACGCAAGGGGACAGCGTGCAATAATCGCGCGGGTGGACAAACCGGTCAACGTTGAGCAGTTCAAGCTCGGCATGCGCAGCCTCGCGCATGCGGTGAACATCATCACCGCCGCGCACGGCGGGCACCGTTACGGCATGACCGCGACGGCGGTGTGCTCGGCGACCGCGGAGCCGCCCACCATATTGATCTGCCTCAACAAGTCTTCCGCCACCTGCGGCAGCGTGGCGAAGAGCAAGTCCTTCTGCGTCAACGTGCTGCGCGCTGAGGATTCGGACCTGTCCAACCTGTTCAGCGGCGCGCTGTCGGGCGAGGGGCGTTTCAAGTCGCGCGAGTGGTCCAAGCTCGCGACCGGCTCGCCGGTCCTGCTCGATGCGCTGGTGTCCTTCGACTGCCGCGTGATCAAGACGCTGGCGCACGGCACGCACTCGATTCTCCTCGGCCGGGTGGAGCAGGTGCTGTTCGGCAAGAAGGGCCGTCCGCTGCTCTACGCGGAAGGACAGTATTCCAAGCTCGCCTCGTTGGCGCACGGCGAGCCGCTGCCCGAGGGCCTGGACTACTGGGGGTTCTAGGGTGCTTCCGGTATAATGCCGACCCTCGCGCCCGTAGCTCAGTTGGATAGAGTACTTGGCTACGAACCAAGGGGTCGTGGGTTCAAATCCTGCCGGGCGCGCCA
>CAZVZV010000091.1:0-1853 GCA_964631735.1 uncultured Enterobacteriaceae bacterium | reverse complement strand
CCTGCTGGCCGGCATCTACCTCGCCTACCTGATTATCCGCTCGAACCTCAATCCGAAGCTCGGCCCGCCGGTGCCGAAGGAGGAGAGGGTCGGCTCGCCGGTGCAGCTCGTCGTGGAGGTCCTCATCGGCGTGGTGCCGCTATTCCTGCTGATCGGCGCGGTGCTCGGATCGATGCTGGCGGGCCTCGCCACGCCGACCGAGGCGAGCGCGATCGGCGCTTTCGGCGCTGCCCTGCTGACCCTCGCCTACGGCAAGTTCACCTGGGCGGGTCTGAAGCGCGCGGTACTGAGCACCACCGCGACTTCGAGCATGGTGCTGCTGCTGGCGACGACCTCGAACGTCTTCGGCGCAGTGTTCGCGCGCCTGGGCACCGCCGGCTGGATCACCGAAACCATGCTGGCGCTGCCGTTGTCGCCGGTGGTCATGCTGATCCTGGTGCTGGCCCTCATCTTCCTGCTCGGCTGGCCGTTCGAGTGGCCGGCGATCATCCTCGTCTTCCTGCCGATCTTCTATCCGGTGGTGGACGCGTTGAAGCCGGCGATCGGGGAAGCGCTCGGCATCCCGCTCGACATGGTGATGGTCTGGTTCGGCGCGGTGGTCGCCGTGGTCTTGCAGACGGCGTTTCTCTCGCCGCCGGTGGCGATGTCGGCCTACTACCTCCGGCAGGTGGTGCGCGAGTGGTCGCTGGCGACGATCTACCAGGGCATGGGCCAGTTCATGGTGCTGCAGTTGATCTGCATCGCGCTGATCATCGTTTTCCCCAAGATCGTGACCACTTTCCCCGAGCAGTTGCGCGAGGAGTCTGCGGCGATCAAGACCGAGGAAGTGGACGACAGCATGAACCGCCTCGAGGAAGACCCGTCCAAGGTGCTGAAAGATGAAGCGGAGGAGGACGAGAAGGGCAGAGACGCAGGCGAAAAAGACGAGGCGAAGGCGAAGGAGAAGTAGTTTCGTGCCAGCAGCATTTGAACGCCGGGCAATGCCCGGCGTTTTTGTTTGTGCTACAAGGCGGCATGTCGTTCGATTTCGACGCGCCCGTGGATCGCGCCGGCACCTGGTCCTCGCGCTGGGAGCGCTACGCCGGCCGCGACGTGATCCCGCTGTGGGTCGCCGACACCGATTTCCGCGCGCCGCCCTGCGTGCTGGAGGCGCTGGCGACGCGCCTGCGGCACGGCGTATTCGGCTACACCACATCGCCGCAGGAATTGCGCGAAGCGATCGTGGCGCGCATGCAGCGCCTGTACCGATGGCGCATCGAGTCCGATTGGATCGTGTTCCTGCCGGGGGTGGTGCCGGGGCTGCATCTGGCCGCGCGGCACCTGGTCCCTGCAGATGGCCACGCCCTGGTACCGACGCCCCTCTACCACCACTTCAAACGCGCGCTGGAGCTTGCGCCGCGCGCGCATACCGACGTTCCCCTCACGCTGCAGGGGGGCCGTTGGATATTCGACGAGGAGAGGCTCGCTGCAGCCGTGCGGCCGGATACGCGACTGCTGTTCCTGTGCAACCCGCAGAACCCGGGCGGCACGATCTTCACGCGCGGCGAGCTCGAGCGGCTCGCCGGGCTCGCCGATCAGCACGGGCTCGTGATCTGCTCGGACGAGATCCACGCCGACTTGCTGCTCGACGCCAGCAAGCCGCATGTCCCGATCGCGAGCCTCTCGCCCGAAATTTCGCGCCGCACGGTGACGCTCGCCTCGCCCAACAAGACTTTCAATTTCCCCGGCGCGGGCTGCGCCTGGGCGATCATCGAGGACGCCGCGCTGCGCCGCGCGTTCTCCGCGGACCATCACGCGACGGTGCACGACGCGTCGCTGTTCGGCTACGTCGCCTCCCTTGCGGCGTACCGCGA
>CAZVZV010000090.1:0-1495 GCA_964631735.1 uncultured Enterobacteriaceae bacterium | reverse complement strand
CAGGCTTACTTGAGGGGCGGGACGCCAGTCCTCATACGCCATCCGGCCGCCGTAGGCGGTAACCAGAAGCATGAACAGGACCGCGACCACCGCAAGAAATACCCTCAGAGCGAGTTTCTTCGCGAGCCCGGAAGATGCGTCGCCACCGTAGAGGTCGTCGAGCCTGCCCTGGTCCGTGGCCCAGGGCTTGGCCATCATTTCATGAAAAATATTCACGTCGTCGGACTCCGGATCGCCTAGGTCTTATTGCTTTTACGGGCGACCGCTTGCGCCGGCACGTTTTGCGGTATGAAGTCCTGGTCGGCGCCCGGCACGCTGTAATCGTAAGCCCAGCGATAGACCACCGGCAGCTCTGCGCCAAAATTGCCGTGTTTCGGAGGGGTATCGGGGGTTTGCCACTCCAGCGTGGTGGCGTTCCACGGGTTGCCGCCCGATGGTCTGCCCTTGAAATAACTCCAGACCAGGTTGTACAGGAACACGACTTGGAAGGCGCCCACAACCAACGCGGCAAGCGTGATGCCGACGTTCAGCGAATGCGCCGATTCGGGGATGAAATCCGTGCCGCCTACCGAGTAATACCGGCGCGGCACGCCCAAAAACCCAAGGTAATGCATCGGCAGGTAGATGGCATAGGTGCCGAGGAAGGTGGCCCAGAAGTGAATCTTGCCCATCGTGTCGTCGAGCATGCGGCCGGTGATCTTCGGATACCAGTGGTAGATCGCCCCGAACACCACCATGATCGGCGCCACCGCCATCACCATATGGAAGTGGGCGACCACGAACATGGTGTCCGAAAGCGGTACGCTGACGGTCACATTGCCGAGGAACAGGCCGGTCAAGCCGCCATGGATGAACGCGAAGATGAAGCCGATGGCAAACAGCATGGGAACGGTGAGCTGGATGTTGCCGTGCCACAGCGTCAGCACCCAGTTGTAGACCTTGAGGGCCGTGGGGACCGCGATGATCAGCGTGGTGGTGGCGAAAAAGAAGCCGAAGTACGGGTTCATGCCGCTGACGTACATGTGGTGAGCCCAGACCACGAAACTCAAGCCCCCGATGGCCACAATCGCCCAGACCATCATGCGGTAGCCGAAGATGTTTTTTCTCGCGTGGACGCTGAGCAGGTCGGAGACGATGCCGAATGCCGGCAGGGCGACGATGTAGACCTCGGGATGACCGAAAAACCAGAACAGGTGCTGAAACAACAACGGATTGCCGCCCGTGTGTTCACCCTGTCGTCCCATTGAAACCAGGGCGGGCATGAAGAAACTCGTGCCCAGCAGCAGGTCGAACAACATCATGATGGCGCTGACGAACAAGGCGGGAAAGGCCAACAGCGCCAGAACCGTGGCCATGAAAATGCCCCATATCGTCAAGGGCATCCGCATCAGCGTCATGCCTCGCGTGCGCGCCTGCAACACCGTCACCACATAGTTCAAACCGCCCATGGTGAAACCGATGATGAAGAAGGCCAGGGAAACGAGCATCAGGATGA
>CAZVZV010000089.1:0-23228 GCA_964631735.1 uncultured Enterobacteriaceae bacterium | reverse complement strand
GTCGCTGTCCCAGCGCGGCCTCGCGCGAAAGAAGGTGATCTGGAAGCCGAGCGGCTCCTTGCCGCGCTCGAGCCAGCCGGTGGCGTACCACCACTCGCTGCGGTACTCGGGGTGCGCACCGTGATCGCGCGGAAAGCGCAGGCGCGCGCCGCGCACGACTTTCGGATATTTCACCTCGCCGCCGTGCGCCAGCGGCGCCGCGAGCAGCGCGAGGAGGAAATTGCGCCGCCTCACCAGTCCTCCTTTACCGCGCGCACCGGAGCCATGCTCATCGCTTCGCGGCCGGAGAACCAGGCGGTCAGCGCCGCCAGCCCGACCAGCACCACCGTGAGCCCGAACAGCGCGAACCACGGCGGGTGCAGGTCCATGCTCCAGTTGAAAGACTGGCGGTTGACGACGTAGATCAGCACCAGGCTGATCAGCGCGCCGAGCGCCAGGCCCGCCGCCGCACCCAGCAGCGCAAGCAGCCCGCCCTCCGTGGCGAGCATGGCGCCGACCTCGCGCCGCGTCATGCCGAGGTGGCGCAGCACGCCGAACTCGCGCCGGCGCGCGAGCACGAGCGCGCCCAGCGCGGAGGAAAGGCCGGCGAGGCCCACCAGCACCGCGACCGCCTCCAGCGCATAAGTCACAGCGAAGCTGCGGTCGAAGATGGCCATCGACAATTCGCGGATCTCGCCGGGCTGCGCCAGCTCGAACTGTTCGCTGCCGCGCAGCCGGCGGATCGCGCGCATCGCGTCGGCAGCGCGCGCGCCCGGCGCGAGCCACAGCGCCGCGTCGTTGGCGCGCGCGTCGCCCGTCAGCTTTGCGTACAAGCGCCTGTCGACGAGGATTGCGCCGTGCTGGCGCGCGTAGTCGCGCCACACACCGGCGACGACGAACTCGTGCTCCGTGCCCGCGAGCGGCAACTGCACGCGCTTGCCCGGCTCGTAGCCGTAGAGCTGCGCCACCGCCTCGCTTGCCCACAATGAAGGCGGATCGCCCGCCTGCCTCTGGTAGCGAGCGCCGACCAGCGGCAGCGCGCGCGCGAAGCCCGCTTCGGGCAGGTCGCGGGCGATCAGCGCCACCGGCGGGCGCGCCGGGTCGAGCGTCACGCGGGCGCTTCGCAGGAACTCGGCCCGCGCGACCTGCGGCAGGCGGCGCACGCGCTCCTCGAGCCTGGGCTCGAGGAATGCGGTCTCGCCCGCGTGCGTGGTGCGCAGGTACAGGTCGGCCGGCAGCATCGCGTCCAGCCAGTGGTTCACCGAGCTGCGGAACGACGCCACCATGATCGCCATCGCCACCAGCAGGGAAAAGCTCGCGACGATTGCCGCGAGGCTCACCATCGCCTGCCCCGGAGCGCCGCGCAACTGCGACAAGGCGAGTGCGGTGGACGGGCGCCTGACGAGCGGCAGGGAATGGAAGACTTTCTGCGACAGCATCGGCATCAGCAGGATCCCGCCCACCAGCAGACAGGCGATCGCCGCGTAACCGGCGAGCGGCAAGCCGTCCACCGCCGGCAGGAACGAGAGCACCAGTGCGGCCGCGAGAAGGATCGCGCCAGGCTTGAGCGACAGGACGCGCGCGAACAGGCGCTGCTCGTCGCCCGCCTTCAGCGCCTGGGCGGGCGCCGTGCGCGCCGCTTCCAGTGCAGGCAGCAGCGCGCCCGCCACGGCCACGCCGATGCCGGCCCCGAGATACAGCAGCGCCACGCCGGGCGCGAACGATACCTGCGGCGCGAGGCCACGCAACAGCCCGGCGCCAAAATCGCCGCCCGAATAGCGCACCGCAATCGTCGCGAACGCATAGCCCAGCACCAGGCCGAGCAAGGCGCCGATCGCGCCAATGGTCGCGGCCTCCGCCAGCACCAGGCGCGCGAGCCCCGCACGCTCCAGTCCGAGCACGCGCAGCAGCGCGTGCTCGCCGCGCCGGCGCGCGAGTTCCAGCGCCTGCGCCGAGAACACGAGAAATCCACCGGTGAACAGGGCCACCAGCGCCAGCACGTTGAGGTTCACGCGGTAGGCGCGCGACAACGCCGCACCGCTACGCTCCACGGTCTCCACCGCCGACACGTGCACCCCCGGCGGGAGCAGCGCTGCGATCTCCTGCTGCACTTGCGCGCGCTGCGCACCAGGCGCAAGGCGGATGCCAATGCGGTTGAGCTCGCCCAGCCGCCCCAGCCGCCATTGCGCGGTGGAGATATCCGCGAGCGCTGCCATGCCGTGCAGGCTGGCAGGCGGCAGCGTGCCCGCCACCTCCAGTTCCACCGGCGCCAGGCCGACCAGGATCTGCAGCTTGCCGCCTTTGCCGAGGCGCAGCGCCTGCGCGGCCGCGGCGGACAGCAGGACCGTGTCCGGCCGGAGCAACTCCGCCATCTGCTGCGGTTGCGCGGCAAACAGCTGCGGCTGCAGCAGGGATGCCCGCAGCGGGTCGAGGCCGATCACGCGCAGCGTGCCCGAACTGCCGTCCTCGCTCGCGGCAAGCCCCGCCTCGAGTTCCAGCACAGGGCTGGAGAGCGCGACACCGGGCAGCTTCGCCAGCGCGACGTAGACCGATTCCTGAAAGCCGCCGCGACCGCCGCGCACTTCGAGATCCGCGTCGCCGGCGATGGCGCGCACGCCGGCGGCAAGGTCCTCCACCGCGGCAAGGTTGACCAGGTGCACGCCGTAGCCGAGCGCGACGCCCAGTGCCACGCCCAGCACCGAGAGCAGCGTGCGCGCGCGCTGGCGGGCGTGGCGCGCGTAGAGGGCGAGGAAGAGGCGGATGCGGCGAGTATAGTGCACGGCATGTCCGCCCACCTGCCCGCACGCGCTAGCACATCCGAGGCGCGCGAGCCGGGACCGCAAGCCGGGTGGCGGCGCGAGATCGTGACGCGCAGCCCGGCGATGGAGAGCGTGCTGTCGGACGCTCGCCTGGTGGCAGGGAGCGAGGCGAGCGTCCTCATCCAGGGGGAAAGCGGCACTGGCAAGGCATTGCTGGCGCACGCGATCCATGCTGCCAGCAGCCGCTACGGCCGGCCGCTGGTGACGATCAATTGCGCCGCGCTGCCCGAGCAGCTGCTCGAATCCGAATTCTTCGGCCACGTCAAGGGCGCATTCCCCGGCGCCGTGCGCGAGCACATGGGACTGTTCCGATCGGCGCAGGGCGGCACGCTGTTCCTCGACGAGATCGGCGACATGCCGCTCGCGCTGCAGGCAAAACTGCTGCGCGCTCTGCAGGAGCGCAAGGTGCACCCCGTAGGCGCGACGCAGACATTCGACATGGACGTGCGCGTGGTGTCGGCAACGCACCGCGACCTCAGGGCGGAGATCGCCGCTGGGCGTTTTCGCGAGGATCTGTACTATCGCCTGAGCGTCGTGGCGCTGCAGCTGCCCACGCTGGCGCAGCGGCGCGAAGACATCCCGCTGCTCACGGCATGCTTCCTGTCGAGGCTCGCCCAGCGCTACAACAAGCCGGTCACCGGCTGCGCGCCGCAGGCGGTGCAGCTGCTGATGACCGCACCCTGGCCCGGCAACGTGCGGCAACTCCACGACGTGATCGAGCGGTGCGTGGCGGCGTGCAGCGGAACGCTGCTGACGGCGGCGCTGGTGGAGCGCGCGCTCGCCGCGCGCGGCGACGATTTTGCGGCCTTCGACGGCGCGCGCCGCCGCTTCGAGTGCGAGTACCTCACGCGCATCCTGAGAATCACCGATGGCAACGTGGCCCAGGCGGCCAAGCTCGCCAAGAGGAATCGCGGCGACTTCCACGCGCTGCTCGCGCGGCACGAACTGGATCCGGCCGCTTTCAAGCCGGACAAGGCCTAGCCGTTCATCCCTGAAGTGTAGCGGTCCGTCGCTGCCGGCCGCAATTCGTCGCAAACCGGTGGAGGCGCCCCGGTCGGATGCGCAGACTGGCGCCATGCAACCGGCCTTCACACCGATCATCCTGCTCCACACCTTCGCGGCGCTCGCCGCCTTCGGCCTCGGCGCCGCGATGTTGCTTGCGCGTAAGGGCACTTTCCTGCACCGCGTCGCGGGCCGCAGCTGGGTCGCGCTGATGCTGGCGGTAGCGATCTCCAGCTTCTGGATCAAGTCGAGCGGAAATTTCTCCTGGATCCACGGCCTGTCCGTGAGCGTCCTCGTGCTGCTCGCTCTCCTGGTGTTCCTCGCCATCACGCGCCGCATCAGCGCCCATCGCAAGCTGGCGATCGGGCTCTACGCCGGCGCGCTGGTGATCACCGGCCTGTTCACCCTGTTGCCCCACCGCCTGCTCGGCAGGCTGGTGTGGGGCAGCCTCGGACTCATTTAGTTTTTCAACACAAGGAGCCATGCCATGAATGAAGACCTGAAACGCATCGCCCGCCGACGCGTGAAAGCGAAGATCGGGCTCTACATCCACGCCACGGTGTACGTAGCGGTGAACACCTTCCTCGCCCTGGTGCAGAGTCAGACCACGCCCAGCTACCACTGGGCGCTGTGGCCCGCGGCCGGCTGGGGCCTCGGCCTCGCCATCCATGCCGCGGTGGTGCTGCTCGCCAGTTCCGGCATGCGCGAGCGGATGGAGGCGAACGAACTGAGGAAACTGCAATGATCACGCCTCTAGTCATGCTCGCGCTGATGACGGCACCCTGGCTCGTCATTCGCAGCCACGCCGCCGGCGCGATCGGCCTCGGCATACTGTTCGTGTTCACTGGGGTGGGCCACTTCATCGAGACCCAGGCCATGGCGCAGATGCTGCCGGCCTTCGTTCCGTTCCGCGTGCCGCTCGTCTACCTCACCGGAATCCTCGAGTTCGCCATCGCCGCCGGGTTCTTCTTCCCGGCGACACGCCGGCTCGCCGGCTGGGTTGCCGCCGCGGTGCTGGTGCTTTTCTTCCCGGCGAACATCTACGCCGCCTTCGCCCAGGTGCCGATGGGCGGGCACGCCTGGGGCCCCGTGTACCTCCTGATCCGCGCGCCGCTGCAGGCGGCGATCGTGCTATGGGTATGGTGGTTTGTCCTGCGGCAGCCGGAACCTCGCGTTAAGCTGCGCGCCTGATGCAAGGCTTTCCCTTCGCCCTCCTCGCCGTCGTCGCCTTCAACACCGTCATCGCGGTGCTGCTGTCGCTGGTCGGCTACGGCGGTGGCTTCGGCGGGAACCTGGTGTTTTCGCAGTGCATCGGCCTCACGGTGCTGCTCGTCGTCCACCTGGGCTGGCGGACGTTGTGGCCGGAACGGAAACCGCCGCGCCTGCCGTTCCTTGGCCTGATCGCGGTAGCGGTGTTCGCAGGTTGGCTCGGTGGCAGCGCCCTCGCCTCGCTGTTCCTCGGCCTGCCGTGGACCGCCGGGCGCAGCAGCTGGGCTGCGCTCGCCATCACCGTCACCGCCGGGTTCATCGGCACCTGGTTCTTCTGGAGCCGGCACCGCGCCGCCGAGATGGAGCGCCAGCGCATCGAGGCGCAGTTGAAGATGTTGCAGGCGCAGATCGAGCCGCATTTCCTGTTCAACACGCTCGCCAACCTGGACGCGCTGATCCAGACCGATCCGAAGCGCGCGCGCGCCATGCTCGGGCACCTGAACGACTACCTGCGCGCCACGCTGGCCGCCACGCGGCGCGAGCGCAGCACGCTGGCCGACGAATTCGCACTGCTGCGCGGTTACCTCGAGGTGCAGGGCATGCGCATGGGCGAGCGGCTGCGCTTCACACTTGAGCTGCCCGAGGCACTCGGCGGGGCGGAACTGCCGCCGATGCTCTTGCAGCCGCTGGTGGAGAATTCGCTCAAGCATGGGCTGGAGCCCAAGGTGGAAGGAGGCGAAGTCAAGGTGAGCGCACGTACGGAAGGCGGCATGCTGGTACTGGAAGTGGCGGACACCGGCCTGGGCAAGGCCAACGGCTCGACCGGCGGCACCGGAGTGGGCCTTGCAAACGTGCGCGAGCGGCTGGCTGCCGCTTACGAAGGGGCGAGAGTCGATGCCGGCACCAACGCCGCCGGCGGCTACACCGTGACGCTCAGCATTCCGCGATGAAGGCCATCCTCGCCGACGACGAGCCGCTGCTTTCGCTGAACCTGAAATCAGCGTTGGCAGAAACCTGGCCGGAACTCGAGATCGTCGCGGTCCTGCCCAATGGCCTCGAGGCAGTCGTGGCCGCGGAGCGACTGAAGCCGGAACTCGCGTTTCTCGACATCCAGATGCCGGGCATGACCGGGCTGGAGGCAGCGGCGGAAATCGCCGACCGCATGGGAGACGCCGCGCCCTCGATCGTGTTCGTCACCGCCTACGACCAGTACGCCACCAAGGCTTTCGAGCTCGCAGCGGCGGACTACGTCCTCAAGCCCGTGAGCGTGGAAAGGCTGGCGAAGACTGTGGCGCGGCTGCAGGCGCCTGCTGGCGCCGCGCCGGACCTCGCCGCGCAGCTGCGCCAGTTGCTCGCCGTGCCACCTGCGGCTGAGACCTTGCGCGAGATCCGCGCCGGCGCCGGTAACAGCGTGAAAATGATCCCGCTGGAAGAGGTGTGCTACTTCCAGGCGAGCGACAAGTACACCAGCGTCGTCACGCCCGAGGGGGAGTCGTTGATCCGCACGCCGTTGAAGGAACTGCTCGCGCAGTTGCCGCCGAACCGCTTCCAGCAGATCCATCGCGGCACCATCGTCAACCTGGCGGAAGTCGCAGCGGCGATGCGCGACGACGCGGGCCGCCTGACATTACGGCTGCGCCGGCGCAAGGAGACCCTCCCGGTGAGCCGCGTGTTCGCGGAACTGTTCCGCGCGATGTAGCAATGTGAAATTGGCGCGTGCCCATGGTTTCGAGCCGATCGAGGATCGGAACTCCCAGGTCCTGATCCTTGGCAGCATGCCAGGACTGGCATCTTTGGCGGCAGGTCAGTACTACGCGCATGCGCAAAATGCGTTCTGGCGCATCATGGCTGAACTCCTGCAGTGCGATCCCGCGTCCCCCTACCCGGCCAGGATTGCAGCGCTGAAGTCGGCTCGCATCGCGCTTTGGGACGTGCTCAAGTCCTGTACGCGGGAGGGGAGCCTGGATGCGATGATCGAGCGCGATACGCAAATTGCGAACGACTTCCGGACCTTTTTTCGGCAGCACAGGAAGATCAGGCATGTGTTCTTCAATGGCGCCAAGGCAGAGGCTTGTTTCAAGATGCATGGTTCGGGGAGGATCAGCACTGGTCCGATTGCCTACGAGCGCCTCCCTTCCACGAGTCCGGCATACGCCTCCATGTCCTTTGAGCGCAAGCTCCGCGCTTGGCGCGTGATTGCCGCACTGCAGAAAGACTCCCGGCGATCGCCGGGGTAGCATTCCCCCCGCAATCCACCAGGGAGACCAGAAAAAGTGAAAAAGACGCTGTTGTTCGCCGCAGGGCTGTTCGCCACCACGCAAGCCTTCTCGCAAGGCGCCTTCCCCCCGCCCCCGCCGAAGGTCAGCCCGGCCGCAGGCGTGATCGACATGCATGCGCACTCGCACCCGGACGTGTTCGGCCGCAACATGGACGACATCGACCTCGCCACGCTCGCCAAGGCGCGCGGCATGCGCGGCGTCGTGCTCAAGAACCACATCAGCGAGACCGCGAGCCGCGCCGCACTCACCATGAAGGCGGTGCCGGGCATCGAGGTGTGGGGCGGCATCGTGCTGAACAACGCGGTCGGCGGCATCAACCCGAACGCGGTGGAGTGGATGCACCGCTTCTACGGCAGCCGCGGCAAGGTGGTCTGGCTGCCGACCTTCGAGTCCGACAAGCACGTGAAGACCTTCGGCAAGCCCGACGCCAAGGGCCTGGTGGTGGCGCCGAACGGCGTGGTCACGCCGGAGATGGAGGCGATCCTCAAGATCATCGCGCGCGAAAACCTGCTGCTCGCCACCGGGCACGTGCACCCCGAGGAAATCCTTGCCGTCGTCAAACGCGGGCGCGAGCTCGGCGTGAAGAACATCATCATCACGCACGGCCTCACCAACGTGCCGGGCCTCACCATGGCGCAGGCGAAGCAGGTGGTGGAGATGGGTGCGGTGATCGAGGTCTGCTTTCTGCAGTTCCAGGCCGGCCCGAACGCGCCGCTCGCGTTCCTCGTGCACTGGACGCAGATCAACGCCAAGCACGTGGCGCAGGCGGTGAAGGAGTTCGGCGCGAAGGGGCTGGTGGTTTCCTCGGACCTCGGCCAGAGCGCGAACATGGTGCATCCGGACGGCATCGAAACCGCCATCGGGGCGATGAAGCGCGAAGGCATCTCTGACGCCGACATCGACATCATGATGCGCAAGAACCCCGCGCGACTGCTCGGGGTGATGTAGCTCTAGCTGCGCAAGGCGCCGGCGACGCTGTCCACGACCGCGGCATCGGCGCCGACGATGCCGATGCTGCCGTGGTTCATCGCCACCACGGCCGAGTGCATGCCTTCCTTCGCCGCGCGGCGATCGCTCGGCATCGGCGAAGATGGCATCACCAGCAGCGTGACTTTGCCCTGCGGCACCGCCAGCACCACGTGGTAAGCGGTCGCGCCGTTGAACGGGCACGGGCCGATGTGCTTCACTTGCCCCAGGCTCTCCAGGCGCCCAAGCGGAACCGTCGAGGCGATCGCGACCTCGGCTTCAGCCCGCGGCATGGCACCCATCATGATCGACTTGGCTTCTTCCTTCATTACCCAGTCGATGCAGGCGAGCGCGAGCGGATCCTGGCGCGCGAGCCAGGCGTAGCCGCCGGCGCCGGCCGCGACCAGCGCGCTAGCCGCCGCGGCGAGGAATCTGCGGCGCTGCGTGGCCTGCGCCGTCGCCATGCGCTCGGCGAATCCTTGCGGCACGGGAATTTCCAGCGCATTCCGCAGTTCGCCCTCGAAGGCGGCGTGCTCTTGCCATTCGGCGGCGCAGCCCACGCACTGCAAGCGGTGCACGCGCATGGCGTCGGTCTCGCCCGCGCCCGCGAGCAGCTGCCGGCGATAGTCGAGGCAGTTCAAGTGCGGCCTCCCGCGCGTTCCCTCGGCGCCACCAAGCGCCTGAGCGCCTGCCGCGCGCGCGTGAGCCGCGTCATTGCGGCACCCTCTGTGGTGCCGAGCATCTGCGCGATCTCGGCACAGCTGAAGCCGCCCAGCACCTGCAGCGCGAGCGGCTCGGCGTAGGACGCCGGGAGCGCGCGGATCGCGTCGCGCATCTCCAGGCCGAACTGGTCCTGGCGCTCGTCGGCAATCTCCATGCCGTCAAGGCTCTCGGCCGCCGGCGGTTTCGCACCGAGGGCGCGCAGGTATTCGTTGCGCACGATGGAAAACAGCCAGGCTTTCGCCGCGGCGCGCTCGCGCAGGCGCGGGAAGGCGCGCCAGCCGCGCAGCAGCGCTTCCTGCACCACGTCCTCGGCCTGCGCGCGGTCGCGTGCCAGCCAATAGGCGTAGCGAAAGAGATCGGCGGCATGGGTGCGGACCAGGTCCTCAAAGCCCACTATCCGGCCTCGGCGGCGAGCAGTCCGATGTCGGGGCAGCGGCGCAGGCGTTCCCGCGCCCGGTGCACCAGCACCCAGCAGTGCGTCGGCGTCACCTGCAGCGTGCGGCACACTTCGGGCGTATCCATGCCGAGGACTTCGCGCAGGACGAAGGCATGCGCGGTTTTCCTGGGCAGCTTGCCCAGGCTACGCTCGATCACGCCCAGCGCGCTGCGACTGGCGCAAACCTGCTCCGGGCCGGGGCCTTCGTGCAGCAGCTGTTCCTCGTTCGGTTCCAGGGGCTCCTCCCGCGGTGCACGGCGGAATCCGTCCACGATCTTGTGCTTCAGGATACCGAAGAGCCAGGTGCTGAGCGAGGATTCGCCCGAATAACGGTTCAGCCCTTCCAACGCCGCCACCAGCGCCTCCTGCACCGCGTCCTCGGCCTGCTCCCGGTTGCGCATGCGCCGCAGGGCGAATGCCATGAGCTGCGGCCGCCAGCGCGCCAGTTCCTCGGTTCTTGTTGTTGCCATCCTCCAGGAGACCCGCGCCGGCTGGCAAACCTTACATGCCCGAAAAGATATCGTCCACGCTGTAATTGCGCGGGCCCGCCTCGGGACCAAGCCATACGGCCCCATGTTGCGGGGCCCTGACCCTTCAAGGAGACTGAGCATGGACCAAAAGACTCTCGTGGCGGCCGCGGTGGCCGGGCTGTTTGCGCTTGGCGCCAGCGCCAGTGCCATGGCGCAGGACAAGATGAAGCAGGACAAGTGCTGGGGCGTGTCGAAAGCCGGCCAGAACGACTGCGGCAGCAACGCGACCGCGCATTCCTGCGCCGGGCATTCGAAGGCCGAGTACGACGTGAACGACTTCAAGATGGTGAAGGGCGGGACCTGCGTGGAAATGGGCGGCAGCCTCAAGCAGGGCGAGGCGGGCAAGCTGGCCAAGATGAAGAAAGGCTGAGCGCCTTGCAGGCCCTCGGTGCAGGCATCGGTCTGCGCGCCCCGCATTACGCGGAATTCATGGGCGCGCGGCCCACTGCCGGCTGGGTAGAAGTGCATAGCGAGAACTACTTCGGCGCCGGCGGCCGCGACCGCCACGTGCTGGAGCAGGTGCGGCGCGATTATCCCGTCAGCCTGCACGGCGTCGGGCTGGGCCTCGGCTCGGCGGACGGCTATCGCGAGGAGCACGCGCACAAGCTGCGCGCGCTCGCCGCGTGGGTGGAGCCCGCCTTCGTGTCCGAGCACCTGTGCTGGGGCGCGGCGGCGGGCCGCCATTTCAACGACCTGCTTCCCCTCCCCTATACGCAAGAAGCCCTGGCCCTCGTGGCGAACCGCGTGGCCCGGCTGCAGGACCTGCTCGGGCGCCGCATCCTGGTGGAGAACGTCTCCAGCTACCTCGAACTCGCGCCCGGCGAGATGGGCGAAGGCGAGCTCCTCGCCGCGCTCGCGAAGCGCAGCGGCTGCGGGTTGCTGCTCGACGTCAACAATCTCTATGTGAACCAGATGAACCTCGGGCGCGATGCGCTGGCGCAGATGCGCGCCCTCGACCCGGAAAGCGTGGAGGAAATCCACCTCGCTGGGTATTTCGAGGGCGAGCATTGCCTCGTCGATACGCATGGCGCGCGCGTCGCCGAGCCGGTGTGGCGCCTGTATGAGGCCGCGCTGCGGCTTTTCGGACCCGTTCCCACGCTGATCGAGTGGGACACTGATATTCCCCCGCTGCAAGTGCTGCTCGGCGAGGCCGCCGAGGCGCAGGCGCGCATGGACGCTTTGCATGCCCTCGCTGCCTGAGCTGCAGGCGGGCTTTGCCGCGGCGCTGCTCGACGGCGGCGGCCCGCCGCGCATGGCCGTGTACCGCGGCAACGTGTTCGGCAACTGGAGCGCGGCGCTGGCGGCAGCCTATCCCGTGGTGCGCAGGATTGTCGGGGCCGAGTTCTTCGACGCGATGGCGCGCGACTTCGCCCGCACGCATCCGTCTCAGAGCGGAGACCTGCACGAGTACGGCGCGCGGCTGGCCGAGTTCCTCGAGGCATACCCGCATACGCAGGACCTGCCTTACCTGCCGGACGTGGCGCGCCTGGAGTGGCTGGCGCACCGCGCGTATTACGCCGCGGACCCGCGGCCGTTTGACTTCTCTCGACCAACTGAAGTGCGGCTGGCGCCTGCCTGCGCCCTGCTCGAATCCGACTGGCCGCTGGCGCGCATCTGGCGAGAGCACCAGGAAGGCGGCGAGCCGGAAACAGTGGACCTCAATGCGGGGCCGGACAGGGTCCTGGTCCACCGGCTGGGCTGGCGCGTGGAAGTGAGCGCCTTGCGGCCCGGCGATTACCGCTTTCTCGAGCTATTACAGGCAGGCGAGGCACTTGGCGCAGCGCTCGAAGCGGCTGGAATATGCGATCCGGGTTTCCTCCCGCAGGTCGCCCTCGCGGCCTGGGTCCAGGCTGGAGTCCTCACGCAATGAATCAGCTTGCCGCATTCGTCGAGCGCCTCAGCGGCTGGCTGCAGGCCGCCGGCCATCCGCTCGATCTGGCGATCCGGGTTTACATGGCGGACGTCTTCTTCCGCTCCGGGCTGGTCAAGATCCGCAACTGGGACGGCACGCTTTACCTGTTCGAGAACGAGTACCGGGTGCCGCTGCTGCCGCCCGAACTGGCCGCCTGGCTCGGCACTTTCGGCGAACTGCTCTTCCCGCCGCTGCTCGCGCTGGGCCTCGCGGCGCGCTTCGCCGCGCTGTCGCTGTCGGTGGTGAACGTCGTCGCGGTGATCGCCTTCTGGCACGTATTGGGAGAAAACGAGGCCGCGCGCATGTCGCACTTTTACTGGGGCTTGCTGCTGCTCGTCACGCTGTGCCATGGGCCGGGCAAGCTCTCTCTCGACCACTGGATCTGGCGGATGAGGAAATAGTGAAAGCCATTGCATTGGCCGTAGTGGCCTTTGCGCTCGGCATCGCGAGCATCCAGGCGCGCGCCCAGCAGTTGTTGCCGCTGGAGGCGTTCTACGGGTTGCTGAACGAGAACGCCGCGGCGGCGCAGGGCTCCCTCAAGCGCATGCGCGAAGGCTGGCGGCACGAATACGCCGCCATGCTGCTGGAGTCCATTGGCTTTGCGCGTTCGCGGGACGTGCAGATCGGCATTCTGACCCTGCTGGCGCAGGTTTCAGGCAGGCCCGGCAGTGGCGACCTCGACGAGTGGTACCGGTGGTTGTGGTCGATGGAGCCCGCGGCGCATCCCGACTACGCCGAATTCAAGGCCGCGCTCTACGAGCAGGTCGACCCGCGCTTTCGCGAATACTTCGCCGGCCGGCCAAAAACGCTGATCCGCCTGGATGAGATCCGCTGGGGCGGGGTCTGGCGCGACGGCATCCCGCCCCTCGTCAACCCGAAGATGATCCGGGCGCGCGAGGCACGCTATCTCGCCGACGACAATATCGTCTTCGGCGTGGCCATCGACGGTGACGTGCGCGCCTACCCAAAACGCATCCTCGCCTGGCACGAGATGGTCAAGGACACGATCGGGGGTCGGCCGCTGAACGGCGTGTACTGCACGCTCTGCGGCGCGATGCTCCTATACGACGTCACCATCAACGGCGTGCACCACGAGCTCGGCACCAGCGGCTTTCTTTACCGTTCGAACAAGCTGATGTACGACCACGCGACGAAGTCGCTGTGGTCCACGCTCACCGGCACGCCGGTGGTGGGCCCGCTGGCGGACAAGGGCATCGAGCTCAAGCTGCTTCACGTCGTCACCACGACGTGGAAGGAATGGAGGAAGCGTCACCCGCAGACGCTGGTGCTGTCCCTCGACACCGGCCATCAGCGCGACTACAGCGAAGGCGCGGCCTACCGCGAGTATTTCGCCACCGACCAGCTGATGTTCGGCGTGCCGAAGCTCGATTCCCGGCTGTCGAACAAGGCCGAGGTGCTCGCGCTTCGCTTTCCGGGGGCCGAGCCGCTGGCAATTGCAGCGGATTTCCTGCGCAAGAACCCCGTGCACCATGACCGGCTGGGCGGGCAGGAATTCGTCGTTCTCACCGACGCGAGCGGCGCGAACCGCGTTTATGAGACTGCCGGTGTGCGCTTCGCCAGCTGGGACGGGGAAGCCACGGCCCGCGACCGCTCCGGCGGCGCCTGGAAGGTGGCAGAGGACAAGCTCGCCGGGCCTGGCGGCAGGACACTCGCGCGGCTTTCCGCGCACCGGGCATTCTGGTTCGGCTGGCACGCGGCGTATCCTTCCACCAGGTTGGTGAAATGAAGGCGTACCTGGACAAATTGGGAAGCTCTGGGGCGGTGATTGCCGCGGCCGCCTGTCCGATATGCTTCCCGAAGCTCGCGCTGCTTGGGGCTTTCTTCGGCTTGGGCGGCCTCGCCGCCTACGAGTCGCAGTTCATCATCGCCGCGCAGGCACTGGTGGTCCTCGCTGCCGCGGGACACGTGATCGCTCACCGCAGCAGATGGCTGCTCGGACTTGCGCTCGCTGGCGCGATCGCGTTCTTTGCCGGGCTGTACGTGGCGGGCTCGGAGCTCGTCGCGTACGGCGGGCTGGCCGCGCTCGTGGCGGCAAGCGCCATCGACCTGTGGCTCCGCTTTCCACCGCGCCAGTTGAGATCCTGACGTGACCGGGCTGCGGCGCCAAGCTGCGCCCGAAGCCCGGGGATTTCTGCGTGTTCTGCTGCTATGGCGGCAACTGATGGTCCCGCGCGCGCCAATCGCGGCGCTCCTCCTGGCCGTGGCGCTCGGGGCCGCCGCCGCGCCGCTTTCCGACGTTGCGGTCAAGCGCACGCTGCATGCGCTCTCGCCCAACGGCGACAGCGCGGCGCGCGGGCCGGCGCTGGCCGAGATCGCGCGCGAGGACGACAAGCGCTTCATCGCGCCGCTGGTGGACCTGATGCGTTTCGCGCGCGGGGGCGGCGAGCTCGCGCGCGTCATCGAAACACTGCAGGCACTCGCCGGCCCGCAGGCACCGGCGCACGACTGGGCGGAGATGGTGGCCTGGATCGGCGTGCGCAAGACATTGCCGCCGCCGCCGGGCTATCTCGCGTGGAAAGGGGTGCTGCACAGCCCCATCGATCCGCGCCTCGCCGACTTCTTTCGCGACGGCGCGAAGGCAACGGTGCGCATCGAGGAGGTGCAGTGGGGCGGTGTGGTGGTGGACGGAATTCCAGCCCTCGTCAACCCGCGCATGACCGCAGCGGCGGACGCGAGCTGGCTCCAGGACGGGGATGCAGTATTCGGCGTGAGCGTCGGCGGCGATGCCCGCGCCTATCCTTTGCGCATCCTCGACTGGCACGAGATGGCGAACGACGTGGTGGGCGGGGTGCCGGTGGCGCTCGCCTACTGCACGCTGTGCGGCTCCGGCGTGCTCTACGACGCGCGCGCCGGAGCACGCAGGTTCGAGTTCGGCTCGTCGGGTTTTCTCTTCCGCTCCAACAAGCTGATGTACGACCGGCAGACGAACACGCTATGGAACCACCTGACCGGCGAGCCGGTGATCGGCGAGCTCGCGGGTAGCGGCGTGCAGCTGCGCCGGCTGCCGCTGGTGGTGACCTCCTGGAAACTCTGGCGCACGCAGCACCCGCACAGCAAGGTGCTGTCCCTGGAGACAGGGCACCAGCGCCCCTACAACGCCGGTGCCGCCTACGGCGCGTACTTCGCCAGCCAGGGAACCATGTTTCCCGTGTGGCAGAAAAGCCGCGCGCTGCACGACAAAGCCCGCGTCTTCACCCTGCTCGTCGGCGGCCAGCCGAAAGCCTACGCGCTCGAAGCGCTCGATCGTGCCGGCGGCGTGCTGAACGACACCTTCGCCGGGCGCGCCATCGTCGTGCACTTTCGCGACGCGGTCGGTCGCGTGCCCCTGGGCGCGCCCTGGGGCACGGAGTTCGCCAACGACCTCACGCTCGAGGCCGCGCGCGCCGCGATCCACGGACACCCGAAGCTGCTGAGGCAATTGACCGCGGAGATGCTCCTCGCCATGCCCACTGTGACGCGGCTCACGCTGCTCGAGGAGTTCACGCTGGACGACCGGAGCGGCCCGATCACGCCCGAATACAGCATCGACGCCGGACTGCGAAACGAAGTCGCGAGCCGGGGGCTCATCGGTGAGACACGCGCCTACGAGCGCGGCGCGCATCGTTTCAAGGGCGCGACGCGCGATGCGCTCCTGGACGACAGGGGCCGGCCGTGGAAAGTCACCGAGGAGGCCTTGCTCGGACCAGGCGACGAGCGCCTCGCCCGCCTGCCCGGGGAACTCGCTTACTGGTTCGGCTGGTTCGCGTTCTTTCCGACCACGGAGCTCTACGGCGCAACGTCGAAATAGCGCATCGGCACAAAAGGATGACGACGGATTTTCAGCGCAACACGTCACAATGGAGATGACATGAAAAAGTTACTGGCGATGGTTTTTGCGGGCTGTATGGCAGTTGCGGCTGGCGGCTGCGCCTCCGACGTCCCTTCTCCGATGGATGTTCGGGGCGCGTTCCTCTATGTCATCAACAATGGCTCGGCCGACATTTCAGCCTTCCGCATAGATCCAAGAAACGGCGCACTGGCACTCTTAACAGGTTCGCCCTCCGCCACAGGGGAAGCTCCTTACTCCGCTGCTGCCGACCCAAAGGGTACGACCCTCTTTGTCACCAACTCGACCCCAGGGACGATCACCGCCTACCGCATCAACGCCACCAACGGAGAGTTGAGGCCCCTCAGCGGCACGCCTTTCGACACCGGGAATTATCCGGTTACCGCGGCGGTTCATCCAACAGGCCGCTTCCTCTACGTGACCAACATGACCGACGACGCGGTTGCCGCGTACGCCATTGGCGGTGGTGCTGCGGCACTGCGCGCGCTCTCCGGTTCTTCTTTTTCTGCGGGGGGGCGCCCCTCGCCCGCCGCCGTTCATCCAACCGGGGGATTCCTTTACGTCGGCAATCTGGTTTCCCACAACGTCTCGGCGTATGCAATTGACGAACAGACAGGCACCCTGAAGCCGGTGGCCGGTTCGCCCTTTGCGGCGGGACAGAATCCTCGCGGCATCGCCATTGCGCCTGCCGGCAGGTTCCTCTACGTCGCGAACGCGAGCTCCAATACCATCTCGGCCTACGCCATCAGCGCGCGCACGGGGTCGCTCTCGGCCGTTCCCGGTTCGCCCTATGCGGCGGCAAAGAACCCTCGCGGGGTCACGGTCGAACCCAAGGGAAGGTACGTGTACGTGGCGAACACGGACTCCGGCACAGTATCGGCCTATGCCATTGATGCCAGCACAGGAGCGCTCAAGGCTGTACCAGGCTCACCCTTCATAGCGGGCAAGAGTCCTCGTTCCATTGCTGTAGATCGGACGGGCCGTTTTGTCTACGTGGCGAACGGGGGCTCGAACGATGTCTCCGCTTACGAGATGCACGCGACGACTGGCGCGCTCGCCCCAGCGCGAGGCTCGCCCTATGCCGCAGGGGTTGGTCCCATCTTTGCCGTCATTTCAGGAAGATGACACGCAGAACTCTCACTTCCTGCGCTTGCGCGCCGCCAGTGGCGATTCCGCTGCCGCGTAGGCCGCGAGCCCTGCCTCGCGGTCGATCGGCACCACCTCCTTGAGCGTGGTGCCGCCTTTCGGCTGCAGGTGGGGCGGGAAGAACGCAAGCTTCTGCGCCTTCGCCAGCTTCTCCGCGCGCCCGAAATCCAGGTCGCGCTCGTTCGCCGCCGCGGGCCTCACCGCCACGCCATCCACGATCTCCAGGTCGAACCACCAGCGCTTCACCGGGTTGCGCTGCCCGCCACCCACCGCGTCGTCGTAGTCGATCAGCGCGCGGCGCGATTCCGGCACCTCGACCGAAAGCCAAAGCAGCCTCTCCGATTCGGCGAGGTCCTCGCGGTTGTAGGGGCAGGTCTTCATGCAGCGGCCGCAGGCCGAACCCTTCGCATTGGTCAGCCGGTAGCGGCCGCACTTCTCCACGTCGGGCTTCCAGATCTCGTAGCCGTTGAACATCACTTTCGGCCCGAAGGGAATCGCATTGCACGGGCACTCGCGCGCGCACTTCCTGCACATCTCACAGGTGGCCTGCAGCCCGAAGTCGATCGGCTTGTCCGCTTCGAGCGGCAGATCGGTGGTGAACACCACCGACTTCGAGCGCGGGCCGATGAACGGGTTGAGCACCAGCTCGCCGATGCGCGACATTTCGCCCAGGCCCGCCATCAGCATCGCCGGCAGGTGCAACAACTCCGAGTACGCGTTCGAATGCACGCGCGAGGAGTGGCCGAGCCGGCGCAGGTGCGCGGCCATCACGCCCGCCATGAGCGCACCGCGCATGTAGGCGCGCATGGACTGCGCGCCCGATACCCAGTCGTCGCCCGAGCTTCCTTCCATGGTCTCGAAACCCTGGTCGATCAGCATCACCACCGCGTAGGGGTGATAGGGCGCGATCGGCTCCCCCGCCTCGTCGCCGTGCGAGTAGTACATCCACGGCTCGGCGCGGCAGATGCCCACCAGGTCGGCGCCCATGAAGTAGCCCAGCGCCTTGATCGCTTCGGCGTTGCGCTTTGCATCCGTGAGCGGCGAGCCCGCGAGCGGCTCGCGCCCGCCCTGCAGCGGCACCATGTTGCGGATCAGCGGCGTCATGGCGAAGGCGAGTGGGTGCTTCACCGCGAAGCGCCGCCGCTCCTGCGCCGGCTTCTCGCCCAGGTCGCCGGCGAGCGCGCGGGAAAAGAGGTCCGCGCGTTTCGGCACGCGCTTGATCTCGTCGCGCAGCACCAGCGTGGTTGGCTCGTCCACGCGCTTGATGCGTTCCATTTCGTACTTGCCGAGATACAAGGGACGCTTGTCTTCCTCCGCCTCGGTCCAGCCCGGGCGCGTGCCCATGCGGCCCATGTAGGCATCCGCGCTCGGCCAGTCGAGGCCGGCGAGCGGCTTGTCGGCCTGCAGCGCATAGTCGGAGGTGACCACCCCGAGGCGGAACCCCCGCTTGATGAACGGTGCGGCGAGCGTGCCGTCGACAGCCTTCGCCACGCCCGCGCGCTGCGCGAGTCGCTCGATCGACACCAGGCTGTCGTCGGCGACGTGGCCGCGCGCGCTCCAGCCAAGCGCGCGGACGTAGCCCGCCATCACCACCGCGACTTCGGCGCACCTGAGATCGGTGCGCTCGGCATTGGTGCCGCGCATCCACTCGTCCCCTGCTTCGTCCCGCCGCGTTTCCCGGCCGAACTCGATGAGGAAGACGAAGGCATGGGTGTGCGCGGGATGCTCCTTCGCAGTCCAATCCTCGGGCGCGATGCGGCAGGCGCCGGCGAGCGTCACGTCGAGGAAATAGGCCGAGGCTTTCAGATTGCGCGTGCGCGCGAGCAGATCATCCGGCACCGGCGCGCGCGCCGCTGCCACCGCACCGTCGAGGTACTTGGCGAACAGATCGCGGTACTCGGGGAGCGCCGCAAGGATGGACTGCGGGCCCGCAGCGGAGGCGTTTCCCGGCTGGCGCGCTGTGATGGTCGGGGCGGCCGCGTCGCGTGGCAGCAGTTCGGTCGGCAGGGTTCCCAGGTCGAACGAGCGGTCACGATTGGAGAACAGGCGCGCCATCGGCGCATTCTCGCCGAATCAGGCCTCGCCGCGCGCCGGGTAGTTCTTGCTCACGGCGAAATCGATCGCCGCGGCGATCTCCGGGAAATGCGGCCGAGCGAACGGCATGGTGGAAGTGCTCCCCCAGTAAAGCGTCTGGTCCGGTTTCACCAGGAACAGCCCCGGCTCGGCGAACAACGGCGGCTCCTCGACGCCGGCGGAGGTCATGCCGCGGCTGGTGGAGACATACAGTCCCCATTCGCGCGACTTCTCCACCGGCACGCCGTAGCCGATGGTGAGGTTGGGCAGGCCCCATTTGTCCTTCGCTTCCTGAGCACGCTCGCGCGTGTCGTTGCTGGTGATCACGGTGGACACGCCGCGCTTGTCGAAGTCGGCGATCATGCCGTTCAGCTCGCAGGTGTACCTGCGGCAGATCGGGCAATGCAGGCCGCGGTAGAACACCAGCATGGTGAAGTTCTGCGGCTGTTGCGCGGCGAGCGACCAGCGGCCGCCGCCAAGGGTGTCGAATTCCAGGCTGGGAACAGGTTTGCGAGGCATCAGGCGCACTATCGGTCTCCTTGGTGGTCGAGGCATTGCAGCATGATTCTGCACCATGCAATGCAGAACCACCCGGGGCAAATCCCCCGGCTCCGCACCTCAGTCCCCGAACACCGTCGCCCAGTCCACTCGCACGTCGGGCGTGCGCGCAATCGCCTGCTCCACCATGGCGATGTGGCCCTGCTCCTCGGCGGCCATCTCCTGCGCCAGCGCACGCAACGCCGGGTCGGTGGCGGTGGTGCGCACGTCGGCGAAGAACTTCTGCGCGCGGCGTTCGGCGTCCAGCGCAATGTCGAGCGCGGCGCGGGGGGTGAGCAGCCGGAAAACCAGCTCGCGCGCCACTGTTTCCGGCGCAGCCGAGTCGAGCCAGGCGTACTCACCCGGGTCGATCTGCGGCAGCGACAGTCCCGCGGTCCTCGCTTCCAGCGTGTCCAGGTGCTCGGCCTCGAACACGGCGAGCGTCCGGAAAAGCTTCGACACGTCGTCGTTGCCCAGATCATCCATGCGCTGCGCGAGCTCGGCGTAGCGCTCCGCCGCCTCGCGCTCGATGGCGACGGCGTGGGCATAGAGCTCAAGCGGGGTGCGGATCGCGGGCCGGTTCACGGCCCACGTTTACACCTTGCCGTGGCTCGCGGCTTGACGCAGGTCAAACCCGGCTTGCGCTCAGGCACGCAGGCCCGGTCAGAACCCTTCCAGCACCACCTTGCCGACCATGTGGCCCTGCTCGATGCGCTGGTGCGCCTGCTTGAGGTTGGCGGCGCAGATCTTGCCGAGGTTCACGCGCAACGTCGTCATCAGCGCGCCGGTCTCGAGCAATCCCGCCGCATCCTCCAGCAGGCCGTGCTGCGCCTCCATGTCCGGCGTCTGGAACGTCGAACGCGTGAACATCCCCTCCCAGGAGAAGCTCGCGCTCTTTTCCTGCAGCAGCGAAAGGTCCACCGGCTTTGCCATGCGCACGATGGAGCAGATGCGGCCCTGCGGCGCGATCAGCCGCGGCAGCAGCGGAAACACCTGCTCGGTGTTGTTGCAGCAGAAGATGTAGTCCACCTCGAGCGCGCCCAGGGCGGCCATCTGCTCGACAAGCGACTGGGTGTGGTCCACGGTGGCGTCCGCGCCCAACCCCCTTGCCCAGGCAATCGAGTCGGGGCGCGAAGCGCTCGCAATCACCTTGAGGCGGGCGAGCTTCTTCGCCAGCTGGATGGCGATCGAGCCTACACCGCCCGCTCCGCCGAGGATCAGGAGGCACTTGCCCGTATCGGCGCCTGACTTGGAGATGCCCATACGCTCGAACATCGCTTCCCAGGCGGTGATGGTGGTGAGCGGCAGGGCAGCCGCCTCCGCGTAGGACAAATTCATGGGCATGTGGCCGACGATCCTCTCGTCCACAAGGTGCAGCTGGCTGTTGGCACCCGGGCGCTGGTTGCTGCCCGCGTAGAAGACCTTTTCACCGGGTTTGAACAGCTGCACCTGCGGCCCGATGGCGCTCACCACGCCCGCCGCGTCCCAGCCCAGGATCTTGAGTTCGGTGGCGGGACGCGCGCCGGCCGCGCGGCGCTTGGTGTCTACCGGGTTGACCGAGATCGCCTTCACCTCCACCAGCAGGTCGCGCCCGGCGGCCTTCGGCGGCTCGACCTCGACGTCGAGCAGCGACTGCGGATCCTCGATCGGCAGGTGTTCGTAGAAGCCTACGGCTTGCATGCCCGCGCATATTACCTTTTCCGAAAGCGGCACGGGCTTGAGGTCGGCGCGCATAATGTGTACACTCCATCTGTACACATAGCGCATGCCCAAATCCGTCAAAGTCACCGAATTGCGGCAAAAGCTGCCCGAGTACCTTGCCAGGGTGCGGGGCGGCGAGCGCCTGCGGGTCACGTCGAGAGGCAAGGTAATCGCGGAAATCGCGCCGCCCGCCGCATCTAGGGACGAGGCCGCTGCCGCCCGGGCCCGGTTGAAAGGCAGCGTGCTGCGGTATGACAACCCGCTCGACCCGGTGTTGGCGCCGGAGGAGTGGGACTTGAACCGTTGATCGTCCTCGATACCCACGTCCTCATCTGGTGGGTCAGCGGCAGCAAACCTCTTTCGACGCGGGCGAAGCGCGCGATCCGTTCGGCGCAGGCCGATGGACTCATGCGGGCGTCGGCGATCAGCTTGCTGGAAATTTCCACCGCAGTGCGGCGAGGCCGCCTTGCGCTGGGAGTTCCGCTGAATCGCTGGTGCGAGGACCTTGCGCGACTTCCGGAATTGCAGGTGCAGCCCGTCACGGCTGAAATTGCCGTGCTGGCAGGCACTTTCGATGCATCGGCCCCCGGCGATCCGGCCGATCGGATCATCGCCGCTACTGCGCTTGCACTGGGCGCAAGACTGGTGACCGCTGACGCGCGGCTGCGCCGCTTTCCCGGGCTGCAGACCGTCTGGTAGGCGAAGCGCCGTTAGAATCGCTTTCGTGAACAAGCCCCAGCCGCCCTCCACTTCCAACTTCATCAAGCAGATCATCGAGGCGGACCTCGCCTCGGGGAAGCACAAGACCATCGTCACGCGGTTCCCGCCGGAACCCAACGGCTATCTTCATTTCGGCCACGCCAAGTCCATCTGCCTGAATTTCGGGCTGGCGCAGCTCTATGGCGGGAAGTGCAACCTGCGCTTCGACGACACCAATCCGGAGAAGGAGGAGCAGGAGTACGTGGACTCCATCCAGGAGATGGTGAAGTGGCTGGGGTTCGACTACGGCACTGCCTTGTACGCCTCGGATTACTTCGATTTCATGTACCAGGCGGCGGAGCACCTCGTCAGCTCGGGCAATGCCTACGTGGACAGCCAGAGCGCCGAAGAAGTCCAGCACAACCGCGGCAGCTTCAACGAGCCGGGGAAAAACAGCCGCTTTCGCGGCCGCACGCCGGCGGAGAGCCTGGCGCTCCTGCGCGAGATGCGCGACGGCAAGCACGCGGACGGCGCGCACGTCCTGCGGGCGAAGATCGACATGGCCTCGCCCAACATCAACATGCGCGATCCGACCTTGTACCGGATCAAGCGCGCGACGCACCACCGCACTGGGGACAAGTGGTGCATCTATCCCATGTACACGTACGCGCATCCGATCGAGGATGCGGTGGAAGGCGTGACCCACTCGCTTTGCACTCTGGAGTTCGAGGACCAGCGGCCTTTTTACGACTGGCTGTTGAACAAGCTCGCCGATGGCGGGTTAGTGAAGCGCCCTCTGCCGCAGCAGATCGAGTTCGCGCGCGTCAACCTGACTCACGTCGTGTTGTCCAAACGCAAGCTGATCCAACTGGTCGAGGAAGGCCATGTGGATGGCTGGGACGATCCGCGCATGCCGACGTTGGCGGGAGCGCGTCGGCGGGGCTATACGCCGGAGGGCTTCAAGCTGTTCGCCGAACGCATCGGGGTGTCGAAGGCCAACCAGATGATCGATTTCGGCATTCTCGAAGACTGCATGCGCGAGCACCTGAATGAGGTAGCTCCGCGGCGGATGGCTGTTTTGGATCCGGTGAAGCTCGTCATCGAGAACTACCCGGAAGGACAGGAAGAGATGTGCGAGGTCGCCAACCATCCTCAGAAGCGGGAGATGGGGACCAGGCACGTGCCTTTCTCTCGCGAGCTATGGATCGAACGAGAGGATTACCAGGAGGTGCCGGCGAAGGGATACTTTCGTTTGTTCCCGGGCAACACAGTGCGCTTGCGCCACGGGTTTGTGGTGAAGTGCACGGGGTATGACAAGGCGACGGATACGGTGAGTTGCACTTACTTCGAGGATTCGAAGTCAGGGACGG
>CAZVZV010000088.1:0-7249 GCA_964631735.1 uncultured Enterobacteriaceae bacterium | reverse complement strand
TTGAACGGCGTCTCCACCGTATTCAAATGCGCGTGTAGATCCTCCGCATCCGCCGCCAGGTATAGCAACCCCGTCAGCACCTCCCCCTTCGCTGCCGCCTCCGCGATGTGGGTCATCGCATTGATCTTGTTGCCGGGGTCGTACTCGGGATGGGTCTTCCTCAACCGGATGGTCGTCCCATCAGGCTGCGGCACGTCGATCACCTCGCCGTCCTTGTAATCCACCGCGATCGCCGGACGGCCGGTGATGAAATCCATGAAGTTGACCACCTCGTTGTGCGCGCGCACGTAGTCGTAGCTTTTCGTAGAGCCGGAATGGTTGTTGAACGCGACGCAAGGAGAAACGACGTCGATGAACGCAGCGCCCTGGTGCGCGATCGCGGCCTTGACGAGAGGCACCAGCTGCTGCTTGTCGCCGGAGAAGCTCTTGGCAACGAAGGTCGCACCCATCAATAGCGCCAATGAAACAGTGTCGATCGCCACGTCGGCGTTCTTCACCCCGCGCTTGGACGTCGAGCCCAGGTCCGCGGTCGCCGAGAACTGGCCCTTGGTGAGCCCGTACACCCCGTTGTTCTCCAGGATGTAGGTCATGTTCACCCCACGCCGCATGACGTGCGCGAACTGCCCCAAGCCGATGGACGCCGAATCGCCGTCCCCGGAAACCCCGAGATAAATGAGGTCGCGGTTCGCAAGGTTGGCGCCGGTAACAACGGAAGGCATGCGCCCATGCACGGTGTTGAAGCCATGGGAATTGCCGAGGAAGTAATCCGGGGTCTTGGAAGAACACCCGATTCCCGACAGCTTGGCCACCCGGTGCGGCTGCACATCGAGCTCCCAGAACGCCTGGATCAGCGCTGCCGAGATGGAATCGTGCCCGCAGCCTGCGCACAACGTGGACACCTTGCCCTCGTAATCGCGCCGCGTGTAGCCGACCTTGTTCTTCGCCAGACTCGGATGGTGCAGCTTGGGCTTGAGTACGTAGGTCATGCCGCCTTGTCCTTCTTGATCGGCCGCACGTTGAGCGCCGAGACGATCTGGGAGATTTCGCCGGTGATGAAGCGCGCCGTGATCGGCGAGCCGTCGTAATGCAGGACTGAAATGAGGGAGGCGGGGTTGATCCCGGCCTCGTTCACCAACAGAGTCTTCAACTGCGCATCGCGGTTCTGCTCCACCACGAACACCTTGGAATGCGACTGCACGAAGTCGTAGATCTCGTCCTGGAACGGGAAGGCGCGCACGCGCAGCGCGTTGACGAAGATGCCCTTGTCGGCCAGCGCGTCGAGCGCCTCCTGCATGGAAGGGCTGGTCGAGCCGTAGTAGATGGCACCGAACCTCGCCGGCTCCCTCGAGGGGGTCAGCACGGGCATCGGCACCAGCGTCTTGGCGAAGTCGTGTTTCTTCAGCAGGCGCTGCATGTTGTACTGGTAGTCCGCACCCGCCTCGGAGTACACCGCGTAGGCATTCTTGCTGGTGCCGCGCGTGAAGTACGCGCCCTTGGTGGCGTGCGCGCCAGGGTAAGTGCGGAACGGGATGCCGTCGCCGTCCACGTCGAGGTAGCGCCCGAACTCCTTGCCGGCATTCAGCATCTCGGCCGTCATCACCTTGCCGCGGTCGTAGGCGCGCGCATCGTCCCACTTGAGCGGCTTGCACAGGCGCTGGTTCATGCCGATGTCCAGATCCGTCATCAGGAACACCGGCGTCTGCAGCCGCTCGGCGAGGTCGAGCGACAGCGCCGCGAATTCGAAGCACTCATACGGATCTTCGGGGAACAGCAGCACGTGCTTGGTGTCGCCGTGCGAGAGGTAGGCGCACTTCATGACGTCGGACTGCTGGGTGCGCGTCGGCATTCCGGTCGAGGGGCCGCCGCGCTGCACGTCGATCAACACCGCCGGGATCTCGGCGAAGTAGGCGAGCCCGATGAACTCGGACATCAGCGAGATGCCCGGACCGGAAGTTGCGGTGAAGGCGCGCGCGCCGTTCCAGCCCGCGCCGGTCACGATGCCGATCGAGGCGAGCTCGTCCTCGGCCTGGATGATCGCGAACTTGTTCTTGCCGCTGTCCTTGTCGACCCGCAGCTTCGAGCAGTACTTCTGGAACGCCTCGGCCAGGGACGAAGAAGGCGTGATCGGGTACCAGGCGCACACCGTCGCCCCGCCGTACACGCAGCCCAGTGCCGCCGCAGCATTGCCTTCGATGAAGATCCGGTCGCCCACCGCATAGGCGCGTTTCGCCTTCAGCCCGAGCATGCCTTTCAGCTTTTCGCCGGCGTAGTTGTGGCCCATCTGGAAGGCGGTGAGGTTCGGTTTGAGGAGTTTTTCCTTGCCCTTGTACTGCTCGCCGATCAGCTCGGCGATCACGCCGGGATCGATGTCCATCAATGCAGAGAGCGCCCCGACGTAGACGATGTTCTTGAACAGTTGCCGTTCCCGCGAATCGGTAAAGGTCTGGTTGCAGATCTCGGTGAGCGGCATGCCGATGACGTTGACGTCGTCGCGGAATTTCGACGGCGGCAGGGGTTTCGTGTTGTCGTAGAAGATGTACCCGCCCGGCTCGATCTCCTTCAGGTCCTGGTTCCAGGTCTGCGGGTTCATGGCGACCATCAGGTCCACCCCGCCGCGGCGCCCCAGCCAGCCCTTTTCCGTGACGCGCACTTCGTACCAGGTCGGCAGCCCCTGGATGTTGGAGGGGAAGATGTTGCGCGGCGACACCGGGATGCCCATGCGCAGGAAAGACTTCGCGAACAGCTCGTTGGCCGACGCCGAGCCCGAGCCGTTGACGTTGGCGAACTTGACGACGAAATCGTTGACCGCCTCGATGCGCTTCATCACGCGGCCTTCCTTTGGTGATGCTCACGGCAGCCGGGCCCCGCGTCGGTCATCTGCAGCAGGAATTTCTGCATGTCCCAGGCCCCGGTCGGGCAGCGCTCGGCGCACAGGCTGCAGTGCAGGCACAGGTCCTCGTCTTTCACCATCACGCGGCCGGTCTTCAACCCTCCCTGGACATAGAGGTCCTGGATCAGGTTCTTCGCGGGCGCATTCAGGCGTGCTCGAAGATCCGGCTCTTCACCATCCGCCACGAAACTGATGCAATCCATCGGGCAGATGTCCACGCAGGCGTCGCACTCGATGCACAGCTTGGGCGCGAACACCGTCTGCACGTCGCAGTTCAGGCAGCGCTGCGCCTCCTTCCACGCGGTGGCGGCGTCGAAGCCCAGCTCCACCTCGGTCTTCACATTCTTGAGGACGACCTTGATGTCGCGCCAAGGCACCTTGTAGCGCGCGTCCGGCGCGATCTCGCTGTCGTAGCTCCACTCGTGGATGCCCATCTTCTGCGAAATCAGATTGACCATCGGCGGCGGGCGCCTGGCGATGTCCTCGCCGTTGAGCAGCTTGTCGATGGAAATGGCCGCGTCGTGCCCGTGGGCGACAGCCCAGATGATGTTCTTCGGGCCGAAGGCGGAATCCCCGCCGAAGAAGACATTCCTGACGCTGGACTGGAACGTCACCTTGTCGAGCACCGGCATGCCGCTCTGGTCGAAGGCGATGCCCGAATCGCGCTCGATCCAGGGGAAGGCGTTCTCCTGGCCAACGGCGACCAGCACGTCGTCGCACTCGAAGCTCTGCTCGGGCTCGCCGGTGGGCACCAGGCTGCGGCGCCCCTTGTCGTCGAACACCGCCTTCATCTTCTCGAAGCGCATGCCGGTGAGCTTGCCGTTGGCGTGCAGGAAAGCCTTCGGCAACAGAAAATTCAAGATGGGGATGCCCTCGTGCTGGGCGTCTTCCTTCTCCCAGGGCGAAGCCTTCATCTCCTCGAAGCCTGAGCGCACGATGACCTTGACGTCGTCGCCGCCGATGCGCTTGGAGGTGCGGCAGCAGTCCATCGCCGTATTGCCGCCGCCCAGCACGATCACGCGCTTGCCGATCCTCGTCGTGTGGCCGAAGGAGACGGAGGAAAGCCAGTCGATGCCGATGTGGATGTTCTTCGCGGCTTCCTTGCGCCCCGGGATCTCGAGGTCGCGGCCGCGCGGCGCGCCTGAGCCTACGAAAATCGCATCGTAGCCCCCGGCCATGAGTTCCTTCATCGAGTCGATCTTGCTGCCGCCTTTGAATTCCACGCCCATGTCGAGGATGTAGTTGACCTCCTCGTCGATGACTTCTTCGGGCAGGCGGAAGCGCGGGATCTGCGACCAGATCATGCCGCCCGCACGCGGATCCTGGTCGAACACCGTCACCGCATAGCCGAGCGGGGCGAGGTCGCGCGCCACAGTGAGCGATGCAGGCCCGGCGCCGACGCAGGCGATCTTCCTGCCGTTCCTCTTCACGACGGGCTTGGGCATGCGCGCCTTCACGTCGTCGCCCTTCAGGTCCGCGGCGACGCGCTTCAGGCGGCAGATGGCGACCGGCTCGGGCTTGGGCTGGTTCTCTTCCTCGACGCGGCCGCGGCGGCACGCGGGCTCGCAGGGACGGTCGCAGGTGCGGCCCAGGATTCCCGGGAACACGTTCGACTGCCAGTTGACCATGTAGGCATCCGAGTATCGCCCTGCGGCGATCAAGCGGATGTATTCGGGAACCGGGGTGTGGGCGGGACATGCCCACTGGCAATCGACGACTTTGTGGAAGTAGTCTGGATTACGGATGTCGGTGGGCTGCAACTCCTCTTCTCCTTGGCGGGAAGTTTACTCCGGGAAAAAGCCAGAGGAAAGGCTTTGTTTTCAAAATACTACATGGGATATCGTAGGGTGGGCCAAAGGCCCGCCCAGCACAGGTTAAGCTTGCTTCCCATGGCCAACCAGCTCGACTCCCTGCGCCAGCACTCCGTGGTGGTCGCCGATACCGGCGACATCGACGCCGTGGCGCGCTGGCAGCCACGGGACGCCACAACCAACCCCAGCCTCCTGCTGACGGCGGCGCAGGACCCCCGCTATCGCCCCTTGGTCGAAGACGCGCTTGCCCGCGGCAAAGGCGCGGCCGGGCCCACCCTCGAGTGGCTGTTCGTGCTCTTCGGCCGCGAGATCCTCAAGCACATCCAGGGACGCGTCTCTACCGAGGTGGACGCACGCTTGTCGTTCGACACCGCGGGCACGATGGCCAAGGCGCGCCGCTTCATCGAGCTCTACGCGCAGGCCGGGGTGCCGAAGGAGCGCGTCCTGATCAAGGTCTCCACCACCTGGCAAGGCATCCGCGCCGCGGAGCAGCTCGAGCGCGAAGGCATCCGTTGCAACATGACGCTGTTGTTCTCATTCGCCCAGGCGGTGGCCTGCGCGGAAGCAGGCGTCACGCTGATTTCCCCCTTCGTCGGGCGCATCTATGACTGGCACAAGGCCGCGCGCAAGGTGGAGGATATTCCGCTCGCCGAGGATCCCGGCGTCGCCTCGGTGACGCGCATCTACCGCCACTACAAGAAGTTCGGCTACGCCACGCAGGTCATGGGGGCGAGCTTCAGGAAGTCCGGGCAGATCCTGGCGCTCGCCGGCTGCGACCTGCTGACCATCGCGCCGGACTTGCTGCACCAGCTCTCGGCGGTGGCGGGAGAAATCGAGCGCCGGCTCTCGCCCGAGGAAGCGGACCAGCACGCGCTGGAGAAAATCTCGCTCGACGAAAAGGCCTTCTACTGGCTGCACAACGAGGACGCGATGGCGGTGGAAAAGCTCGCCGAGGGCATCCGTCGATTCGACGCCGACGCGAGGAAGCTCGAGCAGTTCGTGCTCTCGCTGGTGAAGGGCCGGCGCGCCGCCGCCTGATGCATTGGGCACGCTGATCCAGAGTGTGCTGCAGGAGCGCGCCGGCGGGCGCGTGGCCCTGGTCATGATCGCCAACCCGGCGAAGCTGAACGCGCTCACCGCCGCGGCGATCCTCGAACTCACTGAAACCATGCGCAGCCTCGCCGCCGACGCGCAGTTGCGCGCAGTGGTGATCACCGGCGGGGGCGACAAGGCGTTCTCCGGCGGCGTGTACGTGGACGATCTCGGCGCCACTACTCCCGCCACTGCGCGTGACGGCATTACACGATTGCACCACTGCATCAGCGCCGTACGCGAATGCCCGGTGCCGGTGATCGCGCGCGTAAACGGCTATTGCATCGGCGGGGCGCTCGAACTGGCCGCCGCCTGCGACCTCAGGATCGCCGCGGACCATGCGCGCTTCGGCATGCCGGAAGTGCGCCTCGGCATCCCCTCGGTGATCGAGGCCGCGCTGCTGGCGCGGCTGATGGGCGCCGGGCGCGCGCGCTGGCTGCTGTTGACGGGCGAACTGATCGACGCCGCCGAGGCGCTGCGCTGGGGCCTGGTGGAGCGCGTGGTGAACGCGGGCATGCTGGACGCCGAGGTGGACCTCACGCTTGATGCAATCCTCGCCGGCGGCGACATGGCGATCCGCGCGCAGAAGCGCCTCAATCGCGCCTACGAGGAGCTGCCGTTCGCCGAGGCGGTAAAGCTGAGCATCGACGAGTTCGAGAGTGCCTACGCTACCGGCGAGCCGCAGCGCCTGATGCGCGACTACCTGGAGCGCAGGCGGAAGTAGCCCCAGAACGCCATTAACGCGGGATCGCCATCTGCCGCAGGCGCGCCAGCTCGGCGGCGGCTTCCTGCTCGGCTGCCTTGGCGCGACCGAAAGCGGCGTCGATCGTTCCCTTCTCCAGCAGCCGCGCCGGCGGCAGCGCCGCGCGTACCTTGTCCTGGGTGTCGACGTGCGTGCGCAGCAGCTCCGCCCAGACGCCGATCGAGCTGCGCAGTTCGAAGTTGTCGCGTTCGGCCTTCGCCTTCAGCGTGACCGCCTGGTCGATCCAGCCCTGTCCGCGGTCCGCCGCGTGGCTCATGTGCGCGGTGAGCGCGCGGCGGCTGTTGATCGTCGCAGCGCGCGCGCGCGTTGCATTGGTCTGGTTGCGCAGCATCGCAAGCGCGTCCACCAGGTACAGCTCGGCGGCCTCGGCCAGCGGCCGGTTGCGCTTGGCGTCTTCGCGCCGCAGCGCCTCCAGGGTCTGCCCCACGACCTTAACGTGCTCCTGCAGCCTGGCGAGCGCATCCGGCGCGTCGGGCGCGAGCTCCAGCGACTCCTGCAAGCGCACGGTGGTCGCCGCGATGCTGCCACGCGCGCTCGACTCGAGGTCCTGCGTCTTCTTCGCGCCCCACAGCCAGCCGAGCGCCACGGCGAGCGCGATGAACGCGACGGCACCGGCGATGAGGCGATTCTTCCTGTTTGTGACTGGCATGCGGCGTCCTTGCGACGCCGCGAATTCTACGCCGCCTCCGAGGC
>CAZVZV010000087.1:0-20794 GCA_964631735.1 uncultured Enterobacteriaceae bacterium | reverse complement strand
CGGGCCACGGTCCGCCGAGCCTTGGTCCGCCGCAAGGTGATCCGCCGAGAGATAATCTGAATACGCCCCCAGGACGACGTGCGTGAGCCCACTCGTTCCCAGAAGCGGCGCGATCTCTCCCCAAAGCTCTTGGGTCGCGATGATGACCCGCGCCCCGGCATCCTCGAGGTAGTGGCGGATCTCCTCGGTGCGGTTCATGGGGTTGACCGGCACGACCACGGCATCGGCGCGCAGGATGGCGTAATAGCCGATGACGAACTGCGGGCTGTTCTGCGCGTAGAGCAGCACGCGGTCGCCCTTGCGCACGCCGCAGACATGCTGAAGATGGCCGGCGAGCGCCTCGGCCGAGCGCAGCAGTTCGGCGTAGGTGATTGACGTGCCGTAGTAATAAAGGGCGCACTTGTCCGGGTAGCGGCGCGCGCTCACTTCGAGGTTGTAGTAAAGGCTGGTGCGCGGCACCGGCAGCGACTTCGGCACGCCCGGCGGCCAGTGGGCGTAGTGGCGCGTAAACATCACAGCGAGTAACGCTTTACCGCTTTTTCATCCCATTGCATGCCGATGCCGGGCCGGTCGGGAATCAACACGTGGCCGTCCTTCAGCCGTGCGGGCTGTTCGAGTACTGGATTTGCCCAGTCGACGTACTCGAGCCAGTGGCAGGTCGGCGTCACCGCCAGCAGGTGGCAACTCACTTCCGGGAACAAGTGGCTCGACATCTCCATGCCGGCGCTTTGCGCCAGCGCCGCCGCGCGCATCCAGCCGGTGACGCCGCCGATCCTTTGCGCATCTGGCATCGCAAAATCGCAGGCGCCGGCAGCGAGCGCCTGCGCCATCTGCTCCGGGCCCATGAAGTTCTCGCCGATCTGGATCGGCGTGGCGATCTCGCGGGCGATGCGCGCATTGCCGGCGAAATCGTCGGCGCGCACCGGCTCCTCGATCCAGTGGACGCCGCCCTCGTCGTCGATCAGGCGGCCGCGCTTCACCGCCTCGGCTACTGTCAGGCCCTGGTTGAAGTCCACCATCAGCGTGACCTTCGGCCCGATCGCCTTCTTCACGGCGCGCAGGGCCTCGAGGTCGTCCTTGGCGTCCGGGCGTCCGAGGCGCAGCTTCACGGCGCTGAAACCTTCCGCGATGAGCTCGCCGGCCTCCTTCACCAGCGGCTTGAGCGGCATGATGCCCAGGCCTTTGGAGTTGTAGGCGAGCACCGGGCGCGGCGTACCGCCCAGCAAACGGACCAGTGGCTGCTTCATCGCCTGCCCCAGTGCGTCCCACGCGGCCATGTCGATCCCCGACATGGCGAACAGCACGATGTTGTGCACGCCGAGCAGCGTGTAGCGCTTCCTCAGCTTGGCTTCGATGTCGAAAGGCGCGAGCGCATCGCCTTTGAGCATTTCCGCCATCGCCTCGACCAGCGCGGCGATCGGCTTGAGGTTGTGCTTGCCGATGCCGAAGAGGTAGGAGCGCCCGACAATGCCGCTGTCCGTCTGCAGGTCGATCAGCAGCAACGCTGCGACGCTCACCGCGCCGGTGCTGGTGGCGAGCGGCCGCTTCATCGGCGCCGCCACGGCCCGCACGCGAATTGCTCTGACGGAGAGCCGCCCCGCGTTCATGACCAGCGCTCGCTTTCCACCTGGTGGAAGAAATCCTCGACGACTTGGTTGAACAGCGCGGGCTCTTCCAGGTTGAGCGCATGGCCGGTCCTGGGAAACACCACCAGCCCGGCGTGCGGGATGGTGCGCTTCATCAGCAATCCCGGTTCGAGCGTGGCGTCGTCCTCGTCGCCGGCGACGACCAGCAGCGGGGCGGAGATCTTCGCCATCTCGGCCTTGAGGTCGTACAGCGAAGGCCGGCGCGCCTGGTAACCGAGCATGGTATTGGCGGAGCCGAGCGCAGAATGCTCGGAAAAACGGCGCAGGAACACCTCGAAGCCGCGCGGGTCCTTGGCCTTCAACTGCAGGCGCGTGGGCCGGTGGCCATAGGTGGTCGCGGCCTTCGCCATGCCCTCCTCCAGCATCAGCTTGGCATTCGCCCTGGCGTCCCGCTGGAACTCCTCCTTCTGCGAGGGGACCGCGCCGTAGCCGCAGCCCGCGACCACCAGCCCGAGCGCCCTGCTGCTGTACTTGATGCCGAAGTGCAACGTGGCGAAGCCGCCCATCGACAGGCCCACCACGTAGGCGCGCAGGATGCCGAGCGCATCCATCACGGCGACGATGTCGTCGCGCGCGTGCTCCTGCGAGTAGCGCTCGAAGCTCTCCGGCACGTCGGAAGGCGGATAGCCGCGCGCGTTGTAAGCGACGCAGCGGTAGCGCCGCGAGAAATGCGCGAGCTGCGGTTCCCAGCTGCGAATGTCGCCGGCGAACTCGTGCACGAACACGATCGGCGCGCCGCTGCCGCATTCCTCGTAGTGGATGTTTACGCCGTCGCCGGTTTTGATCAGGGGCATCTTGTTAGACTTCGGGCAAATGGATCTGAAGCTTAAAGGAAAGCGGGCGCTGGTGACCGGCGGTTCGAAAGGCATCGGCCGCGCCTGCGCCGAGGTGCTCGCCGCCGAGGGCTGCTCGGTCATGGTGGCGGCTCGCAACCCCCAGTCCGGGCCGAATGCCAAGGCCATCGATTTGTCGCAGCGCGGCGCGGCCGAGGCGCTGGCCGCCTGGGCGGGCGAGCTGGACATCCTGGTCAACAACGCCGGCGCGATCCCCGGCGGCGACCTGCTGCGCGTGGACGAGGACACCTGGCGCCGCGCCTGGGACCTGAAGATGTTCGGCTACATCAACCTCACGCGCCAGGTGTATGCGCGCATGAAGGCGAGGAAAGCCGGGGTGATCGTCAACATCCTGGGCAATGCGGGGGAGAAACTGGACGCGAGCTACATCGCCGGCAGCACCGCCAATGCCGGCCTGATGGCTTTTACCCGCACGCTGGGCGGTGCTTCGCACGCGGACGGCATTCGCGTGCTGGGTATCAATCCCGGGCCTGTGGCGACTGACCGCCTGAAGAGCCTGTACCGCCAGCGCGCCGAGACCAAGTTCGGCGACCCCGAGCGCTACCAGGAACTGTTTGCCGGGATGTCGTTCGGGCGCCCGGCGACGCCCGAAGAAATCGCGTGGGCGGTGGCGTTCCTGGCTTCAGAGCGTTCCACCTACACGACGGGTTGCATCCTCTCCATCGACGGCGGCCTGGCCTCCCGCTCTACGTAGCTCTGGCGATCTGGTAGCCAAAGCGCGGGAAGTGCACCACCACGGTTCCCGCGCGCGCATCAGTGCGCCGCAGGGCGATTTCGTCCGCCGTGCAGGTCAGCAGCTCGCCTTGCACCGGGTCGAGCCCAGAATCCACCGGCATCACGCTGACCGCGTCGCCGAGGGCGATGCCGTCGGTTTCCACGGCCGCCGCGCCTGCGATTGGCGCCGGTTTCGACTGCCGCGCGATGTCGAGCGCCTGCGCGCTGCTGATCTCCGTGGATTTGCCGTGGCCGAGCGCCGCCATGCGCTCGATGAACGCCGTGGTTTTCGGAAACGGATCCAGCATCGGCCGCGCGATCTTCGCGCGCCACACCGGCCACAGCACGTGATACAGGGAGAAGTCGGCGACGCAGGGCTGCGCGCCGAACAGGTAGTGCTGCGCCAGTTGCGCCTCGATGCCCGCCAGCGCGTGGCGCAGGTTGGCCTTGCATTCGGCGAGCGGGCCGCGGCGCACGGTGCCGCCTTGGCGCAGCGCGGCGCGGTCCTTGCCGAACTGCGCGAGGTATTCCGGCGCGGCGTCGGGCAGGAACTCCTTGATCATGCCACCGGGCTGGAATCCCACCGGCACCGAGATGTTGAACAGCACGTTGTCGGCGAAATACGCCGCCGTGCGCACGGCGTAGCCGTCCCCCTGCGGATAGATCGAGGGTGCCGGCGCGAGACGCTCCAGCACGCGCGCGATGAGCGCCGTGTCGCACCAGATGTCGGCGCCGGTCTGCAAGATCGGCGTCTTGCGGTAGCCGCCGGTGAGCGCGACGACGTCGGGCTTGGGCATCAACAGCGGGATCAGGACGGACTGCCACGCCAGCTTCTTGTAACCGAGCATGACGCGGATCTTTTCGGCGAAGGGCGAAACAGGATAGTGGTGCAGGATGGGTGCGTTCATGGGAACATTCTAACCAAGGAGACACAGTTGAAAGCTCTGCTCTGCAAGCAGTTCGGCCCGCCCGAGTCGCTGGTGCTCGAGGACTTGCCCTCGCCCACGGCGGGCGCGGGCGAGGTGGTGATCAGCATCAAGGCGGCGAGCGTGAATTTTCCCGACGTGCTGATCATCCAGAACAAGTACCAGTTCAAGCCGCCGCTGCCCTTCTCTCCCGGCAGCGAGCTCGCCGGCGTGGTGAAGGAGGTCGGCGCCGGGGTGGCGAACGTGAAGCCGGGCGACAAGGTCATCGCCTTCACCGCTTTCGGCGCCTTCGCCGAGGAAGTGAAAACGGAAGCCGTGCGCCTGCTGCCGCTGCCCGCGGGCATGAGCTATGAGGAAGGGGCGTCCTTCATCCTCACCTACGGCACCACCGACCACGCCTTGCGCGACCGCGCGCAGATGCAGGCCGGCGAAACCCTGCTGGTGCTCGGCGCCGCCGGCGGCGTCGGCGTGGCCGCGATCGAAATCGGCAAGGCGCTGGGCGCTCGCGTGATCGCTTGCGCTTCGAGCGGCGAGAAACTCGACGTGTGCCGGCAGCACGGCGCGGACGAATGCATCAACTACGCCTCCGAAGACCTGCGCGAGCGCATCAAGGCGCTGACCGGCGGCAAAGGCGTGGATGTCATCTATGACGCGGTCGGCGGCCCCTACAGCGAGCCCGCGTTCCGCTCCATCGCCTGGCGCGGCCGGCACCTGGTGATCGGCTTCGCCGCGGGCGACATCCCGAAGCTGCCGCTCAACCTCGCGCTGTTGAAGGGCGCCTCGGTGGTCGGCGTGTTCTGGGGCGACTTCACGCGGCGCGAGCCGAAGCTGTTCGCCGAAAGCGCGCGCCAGCTCGCCAGGTGGTACGCGGAGGGAAAATTGAAGCCGCACGTGTCGGTCACCTTCCCGCTGGCCAACGCGGCGGAAGCGATGAACCTGCTGGCATCGCGCAAGGCGAAGGGCAAGGTCGTCATCCGCATCGGTGCTTAGCAGCCTCGCCACCCTGTCCGAGCTGGCCAGCCCTTGGGCGCTCGCGTTCTGCGTGGCAGTGGTGTTTGCGGGCTATGCGTTGCGCGGCGCCACCGGCTTCGGCGCCGGCGTGGTGGCGATCCCGCTGCTGCTGCTCGCGCTGCCTCTCACGGTGGTGATTCCGGTCATCACCACGCTGGGCATCGCCGCTTCGCTGGTCCAATCGGTGCAGGAGTTCCGGTACGTGGACTGGCGCGTGCTGCGCGGTCTGGCGCTGCCGACGGCGGTCGGCGTCGGCGTCGGACTTTGGCTGTTCGCCGCCATCGACCAGCAGCTTCTGCTGCAGGCTTTCGGCGCTTTCATCATCGCCTACGGCTCGTGGTCACTCCTGCCCAGGCGGCCGGCGGTCCACCTGCCGCGGGTTGCGCTGGCGGGAGCGGCGGGCGTCTCCGGCGGCCTGGTGGCGACGCTGTTCGGCGGCATGGCGGGCCCCTTCTATGTCATCTACCTGAGGGCGCTGCAACTGGACAAACGGCGCTTCCGCGCCAGCATGTCCTCGGTGCTCCTATGCCTGGGACTGGTGCGTATCGCAGGTTACGGCGGCCTGGGCTTCTATGATCGCCGCGCGGTGACGGCGCTGCTGCTGTTCGCGCCGGTGGTGGTGCTTGCCATGTTCGCCGGCGACCGCTGGCACGCGCGCCTCGACGAGGAGCTGTTCGAGAAGACCGTTGCCGCCCTGCTGGTGCTGAGCGGCTGCGCGCTGCTGCTCAAGTAGACGGCGGCTCGCCGTCGCCGGGGCCCAGCGGCCTTTGCATCAGCACGGTGTCGACCCAGCGGCCGAACTTGTAGCCCGAGGAGCGCAGCGTCCCTACGCGCAGGAAGCCGTGCCGCGCGTGCAACCCGATGGACGCCGCGTTGGCGCTGTCACCGATCGCCGCGATGACCTGCCGGTAGCCGAGCCCCTCGCAGAGGCGCACCAGGTCGCCGAGGATCCGGCTGCCGATGCCTTTACCCAGGTGGCCGTCCTTGACGTAGATGGAGTCTTCCAACGCAAAGCGGTAGGCCGAGCGCGCGCGGTAAGGCGTGCAATAGCCGAAGCCGAGGATCTCGCTTCGCTCCACCGCCACGAGGTAGGGCAGGCCGCGGCCGGTGAGGTCCTGGTAGCGGCGGCGCATCTCCTCCACGTCGGGCGGCACCTCCTCGAAAGTGGCGAGCCCGTGCAGCACATGATGCGCGTAGATGCTCTGGATCGCAGCGAGATCGCCCTGCGCGGCGGAGCGGACTTCCACCTCAGCGGGAGTAGCCGGGCTCTTCGCGGTCGAGGATGCGCTTGAGCGCGGCGAAGTGCGCGCCGGCATACTTGGGTGTGTCGGCGAGGATCATGCGGTAGGTCTCGCGTACCACTTCCGGCCGCACTTTCCTGAACGGCAGACCGGTGGCGCGCGCCAGCACCTGCAGGCGGCACGCGCGCTCCAGGTAATACATCAGGTCGTAAGCCTCCGCCACCGTAGGACCGGCCACGATCACGCCGTGGTTGGCGAGGAACAGCACGCGCTTCGAGCCGAGCACCCGCGCCAGGCGGTCGCCCTCCGCGTCGTCCCCTACCAGGCCGTTGTAAGTGTCGTCGTAGGCGATGTCGTCGGCGAAGCGCAGCGCGTTCTGCTCCACCATTTCCAGGCGCCCGGGCTCGGTCAGCGTCAGCGCAGTGGCATAGGGCATGTGCGTGTGCAGAACGCAGGCCGCCCTGGGATTGGCCAGGTGGATGCGCGAGTGGATGTAAAACGCCGTCTTCTCTGCTTCGCCGTCGCCTTCGAGGATATTGCCCTGCGCATCGAGCGCGAGGAGGTTCGAGGCCGTCACCTCGCTCCAGTGCAGGCCGTAGGGGTTGAGCAGGAAGCGCTTGCCGTCGGGCAGCATGAGCGTGAAGTGGTTGCACACGCCCTCGTGCAGGTCCATGCGCACCGCGAGGCGGAACGCGGCGGCGAGGTCGGTGCGCGCCTGGCGATCGGCGGCGGAAGCTACGCCCGGTGTTTCCAGTTTCCCCATGGCCGCGATTATATGCGCCCCAAGGGAAAACGCCGCCTCGCGGCGCTCACGGACAGGTTAATCGAGTAGATTTCCGGTCAAGGAGAGCAATCCCATGAGCAATCCCCTCACTACTGAACTCGCGGCAGCGTTGGTCGGTGCGCAGGGCGTGCAGCCGACGCCAGAAAGCGCCGAAGCCGATGCGCGTTTCGCCACCCTGGTGCTTGAAAAATCCGCCAAGGCATTCGCGCAACTTGCCTTCGAGGACGAACCCTCGGGGTATACCGCTGCAATGAGAAGGAACGCGCCATGAACGACGGTGCAATTCTGGAGCTGTCCTGTGCCCGGTTGGCGCGGGCAATCCGCGACCGGCAGGTCAGCGCGCTCAAGGCCATGGAAGCGACGCTTGCGCGGGCACAGGCGGTGCAGCCGAAACTGAACGCGTTCCTGCGCATCGACACCGACCTCGCGCTGGAGGCGGCGCGCCTCGCAGACCGGGACCTCGCACGCGGCCATCTGCGCGGGCCGCTGCACGGCGTGCCGATGGCGCACAAGGACATGTACTACCGCAAAGGCGTTGCCTCGAGCTACGGCGGCAAAATCGGATCGTCGCGGCCCGCGCCTTCCACCGCGACCGCGCTGGAGCGCCTGGACGCAGCCGGCGCGATCCAGTTCGGCGTACTCAACCTGGCCGAATGCGCTTTCGGTCCCACCGGCCACAACTATCACCACGGCCATTGCCGCAATGCGTGGAATCCGGATCACATCACGGGCGGCTCGTCCTCGGGCGCGGGCACGGCGGTCGCAGCGCGAGCAACCTATGCGGCGCTCGGCTCCGACACCGGGGGATCCATCCGCCTGCCGGCGAGCATCTGCGGCACCGCCGGACTGAAGCCGACCTACGGGCGCGTGTCGCGCGCCGGCGCCATGCCGCTGTCCTACACCATGGACACGGTTGGGCCGCTCGCGCGCACGGTTGAAGACTGCGCGCTGATTCTCTCCACGCTTGCCGGGCCGGATGCGCGTGATCCGCTGGCCGAAGCGCGCGAGGTCCCGGACTACGTTCAGCAGCTTGGGCGGCCGGTCGCAAGCCTCGTGGTCGGCAGGCCGCGCCAGTATTTCTACGACGGCTGCGACGCCGAGATCGCCGCGCTGATGGAAGCTGCGCTGGAGACCTTCCGCTCGCTCGGCGCGACCGTGGTGGATGTGGATCTGCCGGACATCGACTCGTGGAATGCGGCGGCCACCATGATCATCTCCGCCGAGGCCGCGGCGCTGCACGGCAATTGGCTGCGCACGCGGCCGCAGGACTACTCGGCGCAGGTGCGCGCGCGCCTCGAGTCCGGGCTCGCGATCCCCGCGGCCGCCTATATCGACAGCCTGCGGCTGCGCGGCGTCGCGCTCGGCGAATTCTGCAACCGGGTGTACTCGAAAGTGGATGTGCTGCACGCGCCGGTAATCGGCATCCAGGCGCCGACCATCGCCGAGTCGGACGTCGGCGGCGGGCCGAAGATGACGGCGCTATTCGCGCAGATTACCCGCCTCACGCGACCCGGCAATTTCCTCGGCGTGCCGGCGCTTTCGCTGCAGGCGGGCTTCACCAGGGCGGGGCTGCCGGTGGGCATGCAGTTGCTCGGCCGGCCGTTTGACGAAGCGACATTGTTCGCCCTCGGGCACGCCTACCAGGTCGCGACCGACTTCCACAGGAAAGCGCCGCCGCTCTAAGCGGTGAGGATGGAGAGATACGCGCGCCAGCCGCCCAGGTGCGAGATCTCTTCGGCGTCGGCCACCGCCCAACTCTCGCACAGGAATCCCTGCACCCACTCGCCGTCATCGAGTTCGACGCGGCCGATTCCCAGCGGTGACGGTATCGCCGCCACGAAAGAGCCGTATTCGCTGACGGGCAAGCTCCATACCTCGACCTCGATGACGCTGCCATGGTCCGCATCGCGCAGCAGGCCGGGTTTGGGCGGCGTCGTGCCGGGAAGTGCAAACAGCCGATAGCGTGCGGCGGTGCGCGCCGGTCCTACCAGCCGCGCGCCGCGCTCGGTCAGCTGGTGATTGAGCGGAAGTCCGGACAGGTGGGCGCCGACCACGACTACGCGCACGCTATGGTCGCCGGTGGCGATCGGTACTGGCGGCGGGAGGACATCATCCAGCGCGCCGAGCCTGAGCCCGATGAGTTGATGGAAGCGCTGCGCCAGATCGGCGAGCATGAGATCGGCGCCTGCCGGCGCGATCAGCGTGATCCCGCAAGGCAGGCCATCCGGGCGCATCGACCCCGGGACCGCGCAGGCGGCGAGGTCCAGCAGGTTCACGAAATTGGTGTAGTGCCCGAGCCTGCGGTTGGTCAGGAACGGGTCCGCGAGCACTTCCTTGATGGTGTAGATGGTCGGCGCGGTCGGCACGACGAGCACGTCGGCGCGGTGCCAGAGTCTTGCCGCGCGTTTTTTGAGCGCCTCCAGCTTGCTCAGCCCGGAAAACAGGTCCGCGGCCGAGTATTTGGCAGCTCCTTCGATGATCTGGCGCACCACCGGGTGCACCTGCTCGGGATGGCTCTCGAAGAACGGCCGGATCGCCGCCAGGCGCTCCGCCACCCAGGGTCCTTCGTAGAGCAGCGCGGCGGCTTCCAGGTACACGGAGAAATCGACGCCGACCGGCCTGCCGCCGAGTTCTTCGAGCTTGGCGACTGCGTGCTGGAACGCTTGTCTTGCTTGCTCGTCACCATGGAATTCGAGAGGTTCGGGCAGCGCGAACGTGAAGCGCTCTGGCAGCGGCGCAGCGGAGAGATTCAGCATGCGCGACCACGGATCGTCCGCATCCGGGCCGCGCGCCGCATCGAGTACGGCGATCGCATCGGGCACGGTAAGCGCGAACACCGATACGCAGTCGAGCGACTGGCAGGCGGGCACCACCCCGCGCGCGCTGATCAGGCCGCGGCTGGGTTTCAAGCCGACGATGTTGTTGTATCCCGCGGGCACCCGGCCCGACCCCGCGGTGTCGGTGCCGAGCGAGAAGCTCACCTGGCCACGCGCGACTGCAATCGCGGAACCGGAGCTGGAGCCGCCGGAGATGTATTCCGGCCGGAACGCGTTGGGCACCGCGCCGTAGGGCGAGCGCGTGCCGACCAGTCCGGTGGCGAACTGGTCCAGGTTGGTCTTGCCGAACAGGATCGCCCCGGCCGCCTCGAGTTTCTCCACCGCGGTGGCGGAGCGCCCGGGCACGTAGGAAAAAGCGGGACAGGCCGCGGTGGTCGGCAAGCCGGCAACGTCGATGTTGTCCTTGACCGCGAACGGAATCCCGTACAGCGGCAGGCGGTCGATGGCGCGCGGGTCGTCTAGCAGCAAGGTTTCGAGTTGGCGGGCGCGACGGCCGAGCGCGTCGGGCGCGACCCTGCAGATCCAGGCGCAGGCGTAGGCTGCCTCGTCCGCGGACTGCGATGACTGCACCACAGCGCTGGGTGTACGCTTGCCCGACCGGTAATCGGCGAGGAGCGCAGAGATGGTCATGGACAATGCGTTGCCCCGTCTTGCATCCTGGTTACCATTGAGTATAGCTAGTGAACCGGATTCGTGAGGTTGGCAAAATGACAAACAAGTCGATCGAAGCTGAACCGTATGAACTGGAGTTCGATCCGAAAAGCACGGCGCTGCTGATCATCGACATGCAGCGCGATTTCGTCATGCCGGGCGGCTTCGGCGAGGCGCTGGGCAACGACGTGACGCCGCTGCAGGCGACCATCGCCCCGACCAGGCGGGTGTTGGAGGCAGCGCGCAAGACGGGCATGCTGGTGATCCACACCCGCGAGGGCCATCGGCCGGACCTCACCGACTGCCCGCCGACCAAGCTCGCGCGGGGCCGCGGCAAGACGCGCATCGGCGACGCGGGACCGATGGGCCGCATCCTGGTGCGCGGCGCGATCGGCCACGATATCGTGCCGGAACTGTATCCCGCGGCCGGGGAGCCGGTGATCGACAAGCCCGGCAAGGGCGCGTTCTACGCCACCGACCTCGAACTGATCCTGCGCGACCGCGGCATCAAGACGCTGATCGTCTGCGGCGTCACGACCGAAGTCTGCGTCCACACCAGCGTGCGCGAAGCCAACGACCGCGGCTACGAATGCGTGGTGCTGTCCGATTGCGTCGGATCGTATTTCCCGGAATTCCAGAAAGCAGCGCTCGCCATGATCAAGGCCCAGGGCGGCATCTTCGGCTGGGTGTCGGACTCCCGCCGCGCGCTGGCGGCGCTTGGTGCGTGAGAACAGCCAGCCTGCTGTTCGCCGACAGCGTCGGCGCGCGCGTGCCGCCGCGCGCGCGTGCGCAGGTACACAGCGTCTTCCTGCACGCCTGCAACATTGAAACGCAAGCCGGCGAACTTGTAACGCTCGTCGCACCGGGTTCCGGCAATCTCCCGCATGGCATCCGTTGCGCAGCGCCGTTCGCGCGTCTGCGCCAGGGGCAGGCGGCGCAACTCGAGGGCGCAACGCTGCGCTTTCCCGCTGCGCAGATCGTGGTGGATTTCTCCCGCGCCGCAGTCTGGAACGGGCGAGTACCTGCCGTGTCGCCCGGACAGCGTGGCGCCGAGGTGCAGCGTATGCTGCGCAGCCGCGCGCCGGATCAGGGCATCGCGCCCGTTCTCCAGCGCGCGCTGGCCGCGCGCATGGCGCAAACGCTGCCGCTGCTTGCGCGCGCAACTGCAACCAGAGACGTCGAGGCAGCCGTTGCGGCCTTGAGCGCATTGGTGGGCCTCGGCGCAGGGCTCACGCCAGCGGGAGACGATTTCATCGTCGGTTACCTGGCTGCGCTGTGGAGCCGCTCGCGCCGAGAACCTGGCATCGCCACGCTGCTGCGCGCGCTCGAGCTGCCGGTTGGACGGCTGTCGCTGCATACCAACGCGATCAGCCGTCAAATGCTGCTCGACGCGCTGCAAGGGCATTTCGCCGAGCGGCTGACCGACGTCGTGCGCTGCATATGCGAGGCCGACGATGTCACTGCCGCCAGCATGCGGGCGCTGGCAGTGGGGCACAGTTCAGGTGCGGACGTCTTGTGCGGGCTGGTGTTCGGTTTGCGGGAGGACGGGTCTTGACGGCCACCCTTTTGAAAATCGTGCCGCGGGAATACCGGGACTCGGTCTCCCTGATGCAGCTGTCTGCAATGCTTGGCAAGCTGCCGGGCGTGGAGCAGGCCTCCGCGGTGATGGCCACCGAGAACAATCTGGCGCTGCTGGCGGAAGCGGGACTGCGCGTGGACGCGAAAGGCGCGAGCGCGAGCGACTTGCTGATCGTGGTGCAGGGCGAAAGATCTGCGCTGCCTGCCGCCATCGAGGCGGCGATCAAGAGCCTCACGCGGCAGACCGAAGACAACTACGGTGAAGAGAGGGCGGTGCTGCGCCCGCGCAGCATCCAGATGGCGCTGAAGACCACTCCTGAGGCCAACATGGCACTCATCTCCACGCCGGGGGACTACGCGGCGGCCGAAGCGATGAAAGCGCTGCGCCTCGGGCTCAACGTGATGCTGTTCAGCAACAACGTCTCCGAAGAGGAAGAACTCCTGCTCAAGCGTTTTGCGCGCGATGCCGATCTCATCGTCATGGGCCCGGACTGCGGTACCGCGATCATCAACGGAACGCCGCTCGCCTTCGCCAACGTTGTGAAGCGCGGTCCCATAGGCGTGGTGGCCGCCTCGGGCACCGGGTTGCAGCAGGTCACCGTGCTGGTGGACCGGCTTGGCTCGGGCATCTCGCAGGCGATCGGCACCGGCGGGCGCGACCTGCACCGCGAAATCGGCGCGATCTCGATGCTCAAGGGGCTGCAGGACCTGGCTGCGGACCCCGCAACCCAGGTCATCGTGCTGCTATCCAAACCGCCCGCCCCCGAAGTAGCCGAACACGTGCTCGCCGAGGCCGCAAAAGCCGGCAAGCCGGTGGTGGTGAACTTCCTCGGCACCGATCCGAAGCAGGTCGGTCGCAAAGGCGTGACCGCAGTGAAAACGCTGGAGGATGCGGCGCGCGCGGCCGTCGCCATCGCCAAAGGCGAAAAGCCGCGTGACAGTTATGCTGAACCGCCGTCCGCGCCGTCCGGGCTGCCGCGCTTCGGCGACACGCAGCGCTACGTCCGCGGGCTCTACAGCGGCGGCACGTTCTGCTACGAAGCCACCCTGTTGCTGGGCGAACTCCTGGGCGACGTGCACTCCAATACGCCCACGCGCGCGACCACGAAGCTGGCCGATGTCTGGCAAAGCCGCCAGCACACGCTGGTGGACCTCGGCGACGACGTTTTCACGCGCGGGCGCCCGCATCCGATGATCGACTACCGACTGCGCACCGAGCGCATCGGCAAGGAGGCCGAAGACCCGGAGACCGCGGTGATCCTGCTCGACGTGGTGCTTGGATACGGCAGCCACATGGATCCGTCGAGCGAACTGGTGCCGGCGATCCATCGCGCCCGCGCGGTTGCATCCGCGCAGGGAAGAACGATCGTCTTCGTCGGTCAACTCTGCGGCACCGCCGCGGATCCGCAGGATTTCGCTCGGCAGTCGCGCGCGCTGGCCGATGCCGGCGTGCTGCTCGCCGAAAGCAACGCGCAGGCTGTACGCCTCGCAGCTGGCATCGCTTCCACGCTCACACGATGAACAAGCTGTTCCAGGAAAACCGGCCGCTGATCAACGTCGGCTTGCAGTCGTTCGCCGATTCCATCGCGGCGGCCGGGGGCAAGGCGGCGCACCTGGATTGGACTCCGCCCGCAGGGGGCAATCGCATGGCCGGCTGGTGCCTGGCGCAGTTGTTGAACCATCCATCGCTGGAAGCGGCGAACGAGAAGGCCTACGCCGCCTTCCTCGCTGCGCAACCGGTGCTTGCCGGGGTCGGTGTTGCGCGCGAGCACTTGCCGGGAATGGGCGATCGCATGCTCCTGCACGCCGGGCCGCCGATCGCCTGGACGCAAATGTGCGGGCCGATGCAGGGGGCGGTGATCGGCGCAATCCTTTACGAAGGCTGGGCGGTGGACGCCGACGTGGCCCGGCGCCTGGCCGGCAGCGGCAGCATCGCTTTCGAGCCCGCGCATCATCACGCCGCGGTGGGGCCGATGGCCGGGGTGATCAGCCCGTCGATGCCGGTATGGATCGTCGAGAATGCAGCGGGCAGGAACCGCGCCTTCTGCAACTTGAACGAGGGCCTGGGCAAAGTGCTGCGCTTCGGCGCCAATTCCCCGGAAGTGATCAAGCGCCTGCATTGGATCGCCCGGGTGTTGGCACCGGCGCTCGCCGCGGCACTCGCCAAGCTCGGACCGCTGGAACTCAAGCCGCTGATCGCGCAAGCGCTGCAGATGGGCGACGAAGTCCACAACCGCAATGCGGCTGCGTCGTCGCTGTTCCTGAAAAGAATCGTGCCCGCGGCGCTGCACTCCGGGTTCGATGCGGCGGCGATCGCCGACGCGGTGACCTTCATCGCCGGCAACGATCACTTCTTCCTCAACCTGTCGATGGCGGCGTGCAAGACGATGCTCGATGCCGCGCACGGCGTGCCCGCCAGCAGCCTGGTCACCGCGATGTCGCGCAACGGAGTGCGCTTCGGCATCCGCCTGTCAGGCACCGGGGAACAATGGTTCGAAGCGCCGTCCCCCATGGTGGGGGGGCTGTACTTCCCGAGCTACGGACCCGAGCACGCCGCGCCCGACATGGGCGACAGCTCGATCACCGAGACCGCGGGGCTTGGCGGCTTTGCCATGGCCACGGCGCCCGCCATCGTCCAGTTCGTCGGCGGCACCCCGCAGGATGCGATCGCCCATACGCGCGAAATGCGCCACATCACGCTGGGGCGCAACAGCGCCTTCGCGCTGCCGGCGATGAATTTCAGCGGCACGCCCGCCGGCATCGATGCCCGCCGCGTGCTCGACACCAATATCGCGCCGATCATCAACACCGGCATCGCGCACAAGGAAGCCGGGGTCGGCCAGATCGGCGCCGGCATCACGCGCGCGCCGCTCGAGTGTTTCACCCAGGCCATCATCGCGCTGGCGTCAAGGGTCGGCGTCGGCATGCCCGGCAGCATCGGCTCCACACCCGGATAGAGGAAATCGCCATGGCCCAGCACAAGCGCACGGCGGTCGTAGCTGTCGGCGGCAATTCGCTGATCGTGGACGATCAGCACCAGTCCATTCCCGACCAGGTGAAGGCGGCCACGACGACGTCGCACTACGTCGCCGACATGGTCGAGGCCGGCTGGACCGTGGTCCTCACGCACGGCAACGGCCCGCAGGTGGGCTTCATCCTGCGCCGCTCGGGGATCGCGAAGGGCATGGTGCCCGAGGTGCCGGTGGACTACGCCGACGCGGATACGCAGGGCGCGATCGGCTACATGTTCCAGCGCGCGCTGTATAACGAGTTCCAGCGCCGCAAGCTCGAGCGCAAAGTGGTGGCGGTGGTGACCCAGGTGCTGGTGGATCCGGGCGATCCTGCGTTTCGCAATCCGACCAAGCCGATCGGCGCGTACATGGCCGAGGACGTGGCCAAGTCGCTGGCCGACGATCTGGGCTGGATCGTGAGGGAAGACGCCGGCCGGGGCTGGCGGCGCGTGGTGGCTTCGCCCAAGCCGCAGGAAATCATCGAGCGCGACATCATCGAGGCGCTGATCGATCTGGACACCATCGTGATCGCGTGCGGCGGCGGCGGCATTCCGGTGCTGCGCGACGCGCAGGGCGAGTTGCAGGGGCTGGAGGCGGTGATCGACAAGGACTTCGCTTCCAGCCTGCTGGCACGAGATCTGGGCGCCGAACTGTTCGTGGTTTCCACTGGCGTGGAGAAGGTGGCGCTCGACTACGGCAAGCCGACGCAACGCTGGCTGGAACGCATTACGCTGGCGCAGGCGCGCCAGCACCTTGCCGAGGGCCAGTTCCCGCAAGGAAGCATGGGCCCGAAGGTCGAGGCGATCATTTCCTTTCTGGAGGGCGGCGGCCAGCGCGCCCTGATCACCAACCCGCCCAATCTCGGGCGCGCACTCACCGGCGCCACGGGCACGCACATCGTGCCCGCCTGAGCGCGGCCGCCCTAAAACCGAACCGCGCGCTGGTCTAGCTCTGCGCGGCCGAGGCCTGGCGCGACATCGCCAGGCAGACCACACCAAACAGCACGTAACCGAGCGCCACCTGAGGCGACATCGCCCAGCCGAGCTGCGTGCCGTGGATGAAGCCGAAGAAAGCGAGCACGGCACCGGCGAAAGCCCACATCGCCGCTTCCTTGAGCTTGCGTTCGATGATGAACGCTGCGAGCGCGCCCAGCACCAGTCCCGAGAGCACCGCGCCGCCGCCGAGCAGCTCCATGCCGTGGTACACGAGCCCCGACCCGGCCAGCTTGCCCGTGCCGAGCTGCGCTGCCGAGGTGCCCGCCGCATTCAGCGCACTGTCGACCTGGAGCTGGCCCCAGGCGGCGACGTTCGGAATGATCGCCAGCACCACCGCCGGCGCATGCTTCGCCGGGGAAGCCTGGAAGGCCTGTGCGCCGATCACCAGGCCGATGTAGAGCAGGATCGGCAGGATCGCGACCAGCGGCACCACCGCGAGCAGCAGCGCGGTGAGGCCAAGAAAGCACACCAGCGCGATCACCACGCCCGTGGCGAGCGAATAGCCGATGCGCCCGCCGACCCCTTTCCAGCCTGGATGTCCGATGTACACCGCGGGCGGAAACGGGCTGCCGAGCACTGCCCCGGCGATCGCACCGATGCCGTCGGCGGCGAGGATCTTGCGCAGGTCGTAGGAATCGCCGGCCGCAGCGGCGCTCTCGACGTTGTTCATCGCCTCGGTGAAGTTGTAGATGCCGAGCGGGATCGCCGTCACGAGCAACGGTGCGACATCGACGAGTCCGCGCCAAACCTCGTTGCCCGGAACCGGCAGGTGCAGCCCGAATTGTCCGAGCGAAGCGCCCACCTGCTCGGCTTTCACGACGTCGCTCCAGCCGAAGAAATACGCGACCCAGCCGAGAACCATGCCGACGATCACCGCCACCAGTCCACCGGGCAAGCCCCACGGCAGGCGTACATTCGCCGTCCAGCTGATCAGCACGATGGCGAGCGCAACGAAAGCGATCCAGGGCACTTCCCACATCTGGAAGGCCGGCCGCAGCGAGATGAAGGCGATCGAGATGCCTGCGAGCGTGCCGAGCATCGCGGCGCGCGGCGTGTGCGCCCGGATCCAGGGTCCGACGAAGACCCCGGCGAGCACGATGACGCCGATGATAAAGGCCCACGCGAGACCTGCCTGCCAGGCAAGCATCGGGTCCTTGGTCTTCAGGTACACCGGCAACATGATCACGAAAACGACGATGAACATGTGCGGCACGCTCGGGCCGTACGGCATCGCGGTGACGTCGGTGCGGCCTTCCTTCTGCGCCAGCTTGTAGGCGAGGTAGGCGTAGTAGAGGTTGCCGATCGGCAGCGCGATGCCAAGCGCGGGCAGGATCCGCCCGAATACCGTGTCCGCCGGCAGATTCACCACGCCCAGGCACAGCCCGGTGAGCACGATCACGTTCAGCAGTACGTTGGTGAACAGGCCGAAGAAGCCGTTCCAGTCTCCGGACACCCACCAGCGCGGGTTTGCAACAGATGCGGCGGCACTCATGGTTTCCCCCCTTCGTTCTCAGCTGCCGCTTGCGGCGGCGGTCTCCGTCGTCACAGCCGGCGCTTCCTCCACCACCGGCAGGTCGATCACCGGCGGCTCGGCGGCCTGGTCCCTGCGGACCTTGTGGTAGGCCATGCCGGTGCCGGCCGGGATCAGGCGGCCGACGATCACGTTCTCCTTCAGCCCGCGCAGGCCGTCGCGCTTGCCCATGATGGCGGCTTCGGTCAGCACGCGCGTGGTCTCCTGGAAGGAGGCCGCGGAGATGAACGAGTCCGTGGACAGCGAGGCCTTGGTGATGCCGAGCAGCATGTAGGAGAACACCGCCTGCTTCTTGCCTTCCTTGGCGACCTTCTCGTTCTCCTCCAGCAGATCGGCGCGCTCCACCTGCTCGCCCTGGATGAAGGACGATTCGCCCGGATCCTCGATCTGCACGCGCCGCAGCATCTGGCGCACGATCACCTCGATGTGCTTGTCGTTGATCTTCACGCCCTGCAGGCGGTACACGTCCTGCACCTCGTCGATGATGTAGCGTGCGAGCGCCTCCACGCCGAGCAGGCGCAGCAGGTCATGCGGGTCGACCGAGCCGTCGACGATCATCTCGCCCTTGTTCACCACCTGGCCGTCGTGCACCAGCACGTGCTTGTCCTTCGGGATCAGTTCCTCGTGCTGCGTGGCATCCGGCTCGGTGATCACCAGGCGCTGCTTGCCCTTGGTGTCCTTGCCAAAGGAGACGGTGCCCGTGTACTCGGCGAGGATCGCCTTGTCCTTGGGCGCACGCGCCTCGAACAGCTCGGCCACGCGCGGCAGGCCGCCCGTGATGTCGCGCGTCTTGGAGGTTTCCTGCGGGATGCGCGCCAGCACTTCGCCCACCTGCATCTGCTGGCCGTCGCGCACCGCGATCACCGCTCCCACCGGGAAGCTGATGTTGACGGCGTGGTCGGTGCCGGCAATGCGCACTTCCTCGCCCTTCTCGTTGATCAGCTTGACTGACGGGCGCACGCCTTTCGACGCCGCGCTGCCGCGGCGCTTGGGATCGATCGCCACCAGCGTGGATAGCCCGGTGACGTCGTCGATCTGCCTTGCCACCGTCACGCCCTCTTCGACGTACTCGAACCTCACCACACCGGCGTACTCGGTAATGATCGGCCGGTGGTGCGGGTCCCAGGCGGCGACCGTCTTGCCCGCCCGGATGCTGTCGCCGTCGGCCACCTGCAGCGTCGCGCCGTAGGGCACCTTGTGGCGCTCGCGCTCGCGGTTGTTGTCGTCCACGATGGTTGCTTCGCCAGAGCGCGAGATCACCACCTTGTCGCCCTTGGCGTTGGTGACGTAGCGCATGGTCGCGGTGAAGCGCACCGTGCCGGCGGATTTCGCCTCGACGTTGCTCTGCACCGCGGTACGGCTCGCGGCGCCGCCGATGTGGAAGGTGCGCATCGTCAGCTGCGTGCCCGGCTCGCCGATCGACTGCGCGGCGATCACGCCGATCGCCTCGCCGACGTTGACGATCGAGCCGCGGCCGAGGTCGCGCCCGTAACACCTGGCGCAGACGCCCCAGCGCGTGTCGCAGGTAAGCGGCGTGCGCACCTTGACTTCGTCGATGCCGACGTTGTCGATGGTGTCCACCGCGTCCTCGTCCACCAGCGAACCCGCCGTGGCGAGCACGTCCTGGGTTTCCGGGTTGATCAGGTCCACCGCCAGCACGCGGCCCAGGATGCGCTCGCGCAGCGCCTCGACCACCTCGCCGCCCTCCACCAGGGCGCGCATCACGATGCCGTTCTGCGTGCCACAGTCTTCCTCGGTCACCACCAGGTCCTGCGTCACGTCGACCAGGCGCCGCGTCAGGTAGCCGGAATTGGCGGTTTTCAGCGCCGTATCGGCCAGGCCCTTGCGCGCGCCGTGGGTCGAAATGAAGTACTGCAGCACGTTCAGGCCTTCGCGGAAGTTGGCCGTGATCGGCGTCTCGATGATCGAGCCGTCGGGCTTGGCCATCAAGCCGCGCATGCCGGCCAGCTGCCGGATCTGGGCCGCGGAGCCGCGTGCGCCCGAGTCGGCCATCATGTAGATCGAATTGAACGCCTCCTGGCGCACTTTCTTGCCATGGCGGTCGATGGTCTCCTCGGTACTGAGCTGCTCCATCATCACCTTGCCGACCTGCTCGCCGCAGCGCGACCAGATGTCCACCACCTTGTTGTAGCGCTCGCCCACGGTGACCAGGCCGGAGGTGTACTGCGATTCGATCTCCTTCACCTCGGTCTCGGCCGCCGCGATCAGTTCCTGCTTGGCGGTCGGGATGCGCATGTCGTTCACGCCGAAGGAAATGCCGCCGCGCGTCGCCATGGTGAAGCCGGCCTGCATCAGTTTGTCGGCGAAGATCACCGTCTCGCGCAAGCCGCAGCGGCGGAAGCCGATGTTGATCAGCCTGGAGATCTCCTTCTTCTTCAGCGGCTTGTTGAGCAGCTCGAAGGACAGGCCCGCGGGCAGGATCTCGGAGAGCAGCGCACGACCGATGGTGGTCTCATAGCGCTTGATGCGCTCCACCTTGGTGCCTTCGGGCGTCAGGTCATACTCCTTGATGCGCGCCCAGATCTTGGCATTCAGGTCGATGTTGCGCGATTCATAGGCGCGCGACACCTCGGCCAGGTCGGCGAAACTCATGCCCTCGCCCTTGGCGCCGATGCGCTCGCGCGTGGCGTAGTAAAGGCCCAGCACGATGTCCTGCGAGGGCACGATGATCGGCTCGCCGTTGGCGGGCGAGAGCACGTTGTTCGAGGCGAGCATCAGCGTGCGCGCCTCCATCTGGGCTTCCAGCGACAGCGGCACGTGCACCGCCATCTGGTCGCCGTCGAAGTCGGCGTTGAACGCCGCGCACACCAGCGGGTGCAGCTGGATCGCCTTGCCCTCGATCAGCACCGGCTCGAAAGCCTGGATGCCGAGGCGGTGCAGGGTCGGGGCGCGGTTGAGCAGTACCGGGTGCTCGCGGATCACCTCTTCCAGGATGTCCCATACCTCGGGCACTTCCTGCTCCACCAGGCGCTTGGCGGCCTTGATGGTGGTGGC
>CAZVZV010000086.1:0-7978 GCA_964631735.1 uncultured Enterobacteriaceae bacterium | reverse complement strand
CGGGGGCTCGGTGCGCGTGTCGCGGCTGATCGGCGCGGCGCGCATGGCCGACATGATGTTCACGGGGCGCGTCTATTCCGCCAAGGAGGGCCAGGCCACCGGCATCTCCACCTACCTGGTGCCGGCCGGCAAGGGCCTGGCCAAGGGGATCGAGCTTGCCGAACGCATCGCCGGCAACGCGCCGGCCACCAACTTCGCACTGATGCACGCGCTGCCACGCATCGCCGAACTTGGCCAGGACGCGGGCCTGTTGATGGAGTCGCTGATGGCCGGAATCGCACAAAGCGAACCCGAGGCCAAGCGGCGCATGAAAGACTTCCTCGAAAAACGCGCTGCGAAAGTCAAAGGGCAAAGATGAGTTCATCATTGTGAGTTCGACATGAATATCGACAACCTTGTCGCGATCGACGTTCACACCCATGCCGAGACCTCGACGCGGCTGGTCGCCGACGAAGCCTCGAAAGAATCGCTGGAAGCGAGAGGGCGCTATTTTCGCTACGCCGTCCGGCATCCGACCATCCCGCAGATGGCCGCCTACTACCGTGAGCGCAAGATGGCGTTCGTCGTGTTCACCGTGGACCATGAGCGCGGCATGGGGCTGCAACGCATCTCCAACGAAGAGATCGCGGAATCGGCCCACGAGCATGCCGACGTTGCGATCCCGTTTGCGAGCATCGACCCGGCGCGCGGCAAGATGGGGGTGCGCGAAGCGCGGCGCCTGATCAAGGACTTCGGCGTGAAGGGATTCAAGTTCCACCCTTCGGTGCAGAGCTTCAGTCCCAACGACCGAATGGCCTATCCGCTCTACGAGGCGATTGCGGCGGCGGCATCAGGCTTAAGTACTCCAACCCGATGCTGCTCGATGATGTGGCGGTGGATTTCCCAGACATGCCGATCATCCTCGCGCACCCGTCGTTTCCGTGGCAGGAGGAGGCGTTGTCGGTGGCGACGCACAAGCCGCAGGTGTACATCGACCTGTCGGGCTGGTCGCCGAAGTACTTCCCGCCGATCCTGGTGCAGTACGCGAACACGCTGCTGAAGGACAAGATCCTGTTCGGCTCGGACTATCCGGTGATGTCGCCGGAGCGCTGGATGGCCGAATTCGACAAGCTGCCGATCAAGCCCGAGGTGCGGCCGCTGATCCTGAAGGAGAACGCGGCAAAACTGCTCCGGCTCTAGAGGCGCAAGCTGAAACGCATCCGATCGTGCAATAATTCTGCCGTGACGCGAATCGTTGGCAGGCAGAATCGCTCCGAGTTCATTCTCGATCCCGTCGAGGCGTGGCATCGTGGCAGACAACTGGACCGGATGCTTGCGCGGGCACAAGCCGCGCGCCCACGCGGTGTTTCGCGCGGCACCCATGCCGCTTTCGAGCGGCTCGACGAGGCGCGCAGGATCGAGACCGCGCGCCGCCTGAACCGGGCCTGAGCCGCGCAGCCGAGAGCTTGGAAGCAACCGCCGATCCACTGCTCAAACTGCTGGAATGCTTTCAGCAGGAGGGCGTGAGATACATCCTGGTGGGCGGCCACGCGGTGCGCCTCAACGGTTTCTTGCGCAGTACGGAAGACATCGACATCCTGCTGCCGGCTTCCATCGAAAACGGCAGGCGCGTCATCAAGGCGCTGAATTTCCTGCCGAGCGCCGCCGAGCTCCGGCCGGAGTGGTTCGCCAGCAGCACGGATGCGCCGGAGAACATCCGCGTCGCCGACGATCTGCTCATCGACCTGCTATTTGCGGCGAACGGGGAGACCTACGAATCGCTCCAAGCGCATGTGCGCACGCTGACCGTCGACGGAGTAGACATCAACACGCTCGACATCGAGGGCTTGCTCAAGACCAAGACCGATTTCCGCGACAAGGACCTGATCGACCGGGCCGCCCTGTTGCAGATCCTTGCGCAACTGAAGGCTCGTTAAGCCCACGGGAATGGCCGCATGCCTGTCATCCAGGAGCTCCGCGAGGGCCGCGTTCCGGTAAAAGTGTACACGCGCGACCTCGAGCCTTCGGCGCGCCAGCAACTCGTCAACATCTCGCAACTCCCCATCGTGCACCACCACGTCGCGGCGATGCCCGACGTGCACCACGGCATCGGCGCCACGGTCGGCTCGGTGATCCCGACTCTGCGCGCGATCATTCCCGCCGCGGTCGGCGTGGACATTGGCTGCGGCATGATCGCGGCGCGCCTTTCCCTCACTGCCTCCGACATCGAGGAGAAGTCGCTGAAGAAAGTGTTTGCGCAAATCTCGCGCGACGTGCCGGTGGGCTTCGAGCAGCACGACGAGCGCGACGCGCGCAGCGACGCCGCGCAGCCGTTCAAGCGGCAATTGCACGGCATCCTGGAGCAGCACCCCGGCATCGAGAAGCGCGTGGGAAAGAAATCCAGCTGGGTGCGCCAGTTGGGTACGCTGGGCGGCGGCAACCACTTCATCGAGGTCTGCCTGGACGAGGCGCAAGCTGTCTGGGTGATGCTGCACTCGGGCAGCCGCGGCATCGGCAACGCCATCGGCACCTACTTCATTGCGCTGGCGAAAAGAGATGCGGAAGGAAACCAGGTCCAACTCCCGGACCGCGATCTCGCGTATTTCCCAGAAGGCGCGCAGCATTTCGAAGACTACGTAACGGCGGTGGGCTGGGCGCAGGACTATGCGCGCGCCAACCGCGCCGAGATGATGGACCTGGTGCTGGAAGCGGTGCGGCGGCACCTGCCGGGCTTCGAAGTGACGACGGAAGCGGTCAACTGCCACCACAACTACGTTGAGCGCGAAACCCACTACGGCGAAAGCGTCTGGCTCACGCGCAAAGGTGCAATCCGTGCGCGCGCGGGCGACCTGGGCATCATCCCCGGCAGCATGGGGACGCGCAGCTACATCGTGCGCGGCAAGGGCAGCGCCGAGGCTTTTGACTCTTGTGCCCACGGCGCCGGTCGGCGCATGAGCCGGACGCAAGCGGAAAAGCAGTTCTCGATTGCCGACCTGGCGGCACAGACCGAAGGCGTGGTCTGCCGCAAGGACCGCGGCGTGCTGGACGAGATTCCCGGCGCCTACAAGGATATCGATGCAGTGATGGCGAACCAAAGCGACCTGGTGGAGGTCGTACACACGCTCAAGCAAGTCCTTTGCGTGAAAGGTTGAACGATGAAGCCCACCCCCCGCATTCCCGACCGCCAACGACGGCTGCTGCTGCTGGCGACTCCTTTGTTCCTGCTCCCCGGTGTACTCGCCGCGCAACAGCGCCGCACGACACCACGCATGACGCTGGGGCCGTTCTACCCGGATGTGCTCCCCGCTGATCGCGACGCCGACCTGACTGCCATCGAAGGCCAGCCCGGCCGCGCTGCGGGAACCCTGCTGTACGTGACGGGCCGCGTCACCGACATTCGCGGCAAGCCTGTGCCCAAAGCGCGCCTGGAACTCTGGCAGGCCAACGACAAGGGCCGCTACCTGCACAGCGCCGACTCGGACGCCTCCGGTCCGCTCGACCCCAACTTCCAGGGCTACGGCGCGCTCGTCACCGACGCGCAAGGCCGCTACCGCATCAAGACCATCAAGCCCGCGCCTTACTCCGGGCGCACGCCGCACCTGCACTTTATTGCCGCCGGCGGCGGTGAGCGGCTGGTGACTCAGATGTTTTTCGAGGGCGACAAGCTGAACGGCCGCGACGGCGTGTTCCGCGCGCTCGACCGCGACGGGCAGCGCTCGGCCACCGGCGCGTGGACGGATCGCGCCGCCGACATGGAGGCCGATGCCCTTGCGGTGAACTGGGATATCGTTCTCGCGACCTGATGCGATAATCGCGCTTTCGACCACGCGCGCGGCTGTGCCACCATGACCTACGTCGTCACCGAAGACTGCATCAAGTGCAAGACCATGGACTGCATCGAAGTCTGCCCCGTGGACTGTTTCTACGAGGGCGAGAACATGCTCGTCATCCATCCCGACGAGTGCATCGACTGCGGCGTCTGCGAGCCGGAGTGCCCGCCCAAGGCGATCGTGCCGGATTCCGATCCCCAGGCCGGCAAATGGCTGAAGCTCAACACCGACTTCTCGCTCAAGTGGCCCAACATCACGCGCAAGGGCACGCCGCCCGAGGACACCAAGGCATGGGAGGGCGTGCCCGACAAGTACGCGAAGTACTTCACGCCGAACCCCGGTAAAGGGGAGTAACCGCAGTGGAGTTGTCCCCCGAGGAGCGCGCGATCCTCGCCGGGGAGCGCGGCGAGGCGGCGCGCTGGGCGCTCGAATACCAGGTCAAGGTCGGTGATTTCTGGAGCGCCAAGCGCTTCGTCCCGGTCACCAACGCCCACATGATGGGCGACATCGAGGTGATGGGCGACGGCGGCCTGCAGTGGCTGAAGGACTACGCCGCGCTCGGCGCTCGTTGCGCCGTGGGCACCACCACCAACGCGCGCTGCTTCGACTTCGCGCATTGCGAAAAGCTGGGGCAGGACGCCGGCGAAGCCGCCAAGGAGCGCGAACTGATCGCCTGCCTGCGCCGCATGGATGTGGTCACCACCGACACCTGCATCAACTACCAGACGGTCTACCAGCCGCACCTGGGCGAGCACGTCGCCTGGGGCGATACCGGCACGGTGATCTACGCCAATTCGGTGTTCGGCGCGCGCTCCAACTTCGAGTCGGGCCCGGCGGCGCTCGCCGCGGCGATCACCGGGCGCACTCCCGAGTACGGGTTTCACCTGGACGCGCACCGCAAAGGCAGTTTCACGGTCGAGCTGCAGGCCAGTCTCGAGGACCTCGCCGACTGGGGCGCGGTGGGCAAGCTGGTGGGCGAGCCGCACCAGAGCTACTTCGCGGTGCCGGTGTTCTACGGCTACCGGCGCAGCCCGACGGCGGACGAGCTCAAGCACCTCGGCGCCGCGCTGGCGAGCTACGGTTCGATGGGCATGTTCCATTTCGTCGGCGTGACGCCCGAGGCGCCGTCGCTCGAAGAGGCGCTCGGCAGGCGCGCGCCGAGCGAGCGGATGGTGATTGCGGATGCCGACATCGAGCGCACCTACGCGGGCTATGGCCTGGGCGATGGCGACGCGCGGCTGGTGGTGTTTTCCGGGCCGCAGCAGTCGCTGTTCGAGATGAAGCAGCTCGCCGCGCTGTTCGACGGCCGGAAGGTGAGGGCCGGTTCGCACTGTTTCGCCACCACCAACGGCGCGGTCCTTGCGCAATCGCGCGCCCTGGGCTACGCCGGTACGCTGGAGGCGGCCGGAGTGACGATCCTCGAGGGCGTGTGCTTCTACATCCTGCAGAACCTCTCATCGATGCGCATCGAGAACGGCTGGCAGAATCTGGTGTCCAATTCGGCGAAAATCGTGAACATCATCGGCGCGCATCGTTTCAACACGATCCTGCGGCGCACTCGGGACTGCGTGGACATGGCTTGCACGGGAGTCCTGAAGTGAAGATTGCCGTTCAGAGAGCCTTTGGCGAGGCCGTGGAGGGTGAGGCCGTGGTGTCCGAGGAGGGCTTCTCCCCGCGCTACGACCTGGACCGCTGGAGCGGCATCGTCACCAAACCGGGCCACCAGCTCGAAGGCATGAGCCTGAAGGACAAGATCTGCTTCTTTCCCACGGCCAAGGGGGGAATCGCCGCGGGCTGGGCGTTCTTCGACATCAAATGGAAGAAAATCGCGCCCAAAGCGTTCATCTTTGGAGTGACCAATCCGGTGATGGTGCAGGGTGCGGTATTTGCCGGCATCACCATCACGGAAGGCTGGGACCCGCATCCGCGGGAGATCGTGGCGACCGGCGACTGGGTGCGTGTCGACCCCACGGGCAGGTGGATCGAGTTGCTGAGGAGTAGATCATGATGCGCATGTGGTGGTTGCTGGCGGCGCTGCTCCTCGCGGGCTGTGCTTCGCTCGATGGCCGCACCCTGGTGCCCGGGAAGGCGAGCAGTGCCGAGGTGAAGGCGCTGATGGGCACCCCCGCGCTGGAGTTGAAGCGTCCGAACGGCGATACGCTGTTCTACTACACGCACTATCCCAACGGGCGGCTGACCTATGTCGCCACCCTCGGGCCGGACGACCGGCTGCGTGGCATCGAGCAGCGGCTCACGCGCCTGTACATCGCCAAGGTGGCCGTCGGCATGCGCGAGCAGGAGCTGCTCGAGCTGTTCGGCCCGCCGCGCGAGATTTCGCGCCTGCCGCGCCAGCAAAGGAATGTCTGGGAATACCCGTGGCGCACCCCGGGCGAGATGCGCATCCTGTGGGTGCAGTTCTCCGACGACGGCATCGCGCGCGAAGTCATTGAAATGCACGACTATAGTGCCGAGCCGATGAATGCCCCGCGGGGCTAGGCGCCGGCGGCCCGGCTCAGGCGAGCTTGCGTAACTCGGTCTTCAGCACCTTGCCGTAATTGTTCTTGGGCAGGCCGTCTACAAACCGGTAATCGCGCGGCCGCTTGAAGCGCGCGATGTGCGCGAGGCACAGCGCATCGAGCTCCGGCACGGACACTGCCGCGCGCCTGACCACGAACGCCACCACTTCCTCACCCCACTCGGGGTGCAGGCGCCCGATGACCGAGCATTCCGCCACCGCCGGGTGGCGCAGCAGCACCTCCTCGATCTCGCGCGGGTAGATGTTTGAGCCGCCCGAAATGATCATGTCTTTCGAGCGGTCGCGGATCGTCAGGTAACCGGCCTCGTCCAGGCTGCCGAGGTCGCCCGTGTGCAGCCAGCCGCCGCGCAGTGTCTCCGCGGTGGCGGAGGGATTTTCCCAGTAGCCGGACATCACGCAGTCCGAGCGGGTCACGATCTCGCCCACTTCTCCCGGCGGCAGCTCCCGGTCCCCGTCATCGAAGATTTTCACTTCGACCCCCGTGCGCGCGAAGCCGCAGGACTCGAGCTTCGCGCGCGCCGCGTGGTCGGCCTGCGGCAACCCGGTGATGGTCATCGGGCTCTCGCCCTGGCCGAAGAGCTGGTACAGGCGCGGGCCGAACAGGTCGATCGCGCGCAGGCTGTCGGCCACGTACATCGGCGCCCCGCCGTAGCTGATGGTCTTCAGGTTGCGCAGATCCGCGCCGCCGGCGGCCGGGCTGGCCATCAGGCGCACCAGCATGGTCGGGGCTGCGAAGAACGACAGGTTGCGGTGGGCGGCGATGAGCCGGAAGATTTCCTCCGGCTCGAAACTGCCGCTCTCCGGGATCACGTTGAGCGCGCCGGCGGCCAGGTGTGGCAGGCCGTAGAGGCCGGAGCCGTGTGTGAGCGGCGCGGCATGCAGGATCGCATCGCCGGGCGAGAGTTGGTCGATGTCCGCGAAATAGGCCTGGTTGGAGAACAGCAGGTTGCGGTGTGTGAGCATCGCACCCTTGGGGACGCCGGTGGTGCCGCTGGTGTAGAACAGCCACGCGATGTCCTCCGGCCGGGCATCGGCCGGCGCCGCGGGAACACCCTCCAGCCCGCGGTAGTCCGGCGAGCCCGTGGCGATGACCTCGGTTGCGGTGATCGAACCTGCCAGGTCCGGCGTGGCGACGCACAGCCTCGCGCCGGCGTTGCCGATGATGGTCTCGAACTCTTTCGCATGCAGTTTGGCGTTCATCGGCACCGCCGTGAGACCGGCATGCCAGCAGGCGAACAGCACTTCGTAGTACTCGGGGCAGTTCTTCATCGCCAGCGCCACGCGGTCCCCCGGGGCGAGCCCGTGGCGGCCGAGCATGCCCGCGGCCAGCCGTTCGACGCGCCCGGCCAGCTGGGCGAAGGTCGCCACCGTGCGCGTGCCGTGCGCGACCGCCGGCGCCTGCGGCAGCCGGCGCGCGATGGCGCGCAGGAGGTGGACCAGGTTCATGCGATGCCGAAGAACGCCTTCGCGTTGCGCGTCGTCGCCTCGGCGAGCGCCTCGGGCGCTTCGCCACGTGCGCGCGCCACGGCGCGCAGGATGTGCGGCAGGTGCGCGGGTTCGTTGCGCCGCGCCTTGGGCTGGGGCCGCAGGTCGCGCGGTGTCAGGTAGGGCGAATCGGTTTCCAGCAACAGCC
>CAZVZV010000085.1:0-53541 GCA_964631735.1 uncultured Enterobacteriaceae bacterium | reverse complement strand
CAGCGTGCTGATCCGCCACAAGGTCGCCGGCTTCATCATCACCGGCGGCCAGGACAACGTGCAGGGCGTGGCCGGCGAGATGCTGTGCTTTTTCTCCGAGCTGGGCTTCCATTTCCCGCAGTTTCCCTACATCGCGCACTCGCGCGGCTGGTCGGCCGAGGACATGGAGAGAAACGTCGAGCACGTCATGAAGAGCGTCGAGCTCAAGGAGGGCGCGCAGCAACTGGCGGCGCGCGCGGTGGAGCTGGCGAAGAACCTGCTCGCCACCGCGCCGATGGTCGAGCACACGCCGCGCGGCGGGCGCAAGGCGTTCCGGCTGGAAATCGAGCGCAGTCCCGGGTGAGTTGATGGCGCCCGTCGCCACCAGCGCCTCCGGCGCCACTTTTTCCGCCTGCCGGCGGTGGCGCTACCTCTTATGGCGCCGCTGGGACGAGGACAAGCCGGTGGCCAACTTCCTCATGCTCAACCCGAGCACCGCGGACGAGAACCAGCTCGACCCTTCCTGCTCGCGCGCGCGCGACTTCGCCGAGCGCTGGGGCTACGGCACGCTCATCGTGACCAACATCTTTGCCTGGCGCGCCACGGACCCCGAAGTGATGAAGTCGGCGCAAGAACCCGTGGGCCGCAGCAACAACCAGGCGATCCTGCGCGCCGCGCGCCAATCCGGCGTGGTGGTCTGCGCCTGGGGCAACCATGGAAGTCATCTTGACCGCGCGGCCACGGTGACGGCCAACCTGCGCGGCGCGGGCGTGCCGCTGCACGCCCTCAGGATCACCGGTCAGGGCCAGCCCTCGCACCCGCTCTACCTCCCGGCCAAGCTCAAGGCGGCGCGCTGGTTTTGAGCTAGCTCTTCAGCACGGCATCGAGGTGTTCGATGTCGTTGATCACGCGCCACTCGCGCGCCCCGGCGCCTTCGACGCGCTTCTGCCAGGCCTCCAGCCGCCCCGTGTAGCGCCGCGGATCGACGTTGTCGGTCTTGAGCTTGACCACGTTCACCGCCACCACGCGGATGTCCTTCAGGTCGATGGGGAAGTCGCGCACCGTGGCCTTGTCGAGCTCCTCCTGCATGTCGGAGAAGATGAGGATGGTCTTCCTCCCCGCCCCGGTCTCCTTCAGGAACATCGCGCCCTGGATCAGGCCCCCGGTAATGTCGGTGTAGACGCTGCCGCGCGCCACCTGGGTGAAGGCGGCGATCTGGTCGGCGAACAGGCGCTTCTGCGCGTTGGCCTGCGAGGGCCGGTTGTCGAACGTGGCCTTGGCGATGATGTCCTTCTCGCTGAAAGACCGGCTCTTCACGCGCGCCACCGCCAGCGAATCCCCCGGCTGCAGCGTGCCGAGCAGGTAATTGACGATCAACTGGGCCTTGCCGATCTCTTCGGCGTAGGTGCCGGAGGTATCCACCAGCATGTACACCGCGTGCGAGTGGCTGCGCGGGTCGCCGCAGCCGGCAGCCAGTGCGACGAGCGGGAGGGAAAATACGAACGTGCGCCGCTTCATGGCCGCTCCCCCGCCTCGAACCCGGTCACTCGGGGTTTCGGCGCGCGACCGCCCTGCACCAGCCGCTCCACCAGCAGCGGCAGCACGATCACGATGTCGTACAGCGTGACCAGCACGCGGGCGACCTGCCGCACGAAGTTCCCCAGCAGCCGCAGGAACACCGCCAGCGTGCGCGTGAGGACCACCAGCGCCGCGCCGCCCACCGTGCGCGCCGAGGTGATGAACGACTCGAGCGGAATGGCGACGAAGGCGAGCGCGAAGGGCAGGATGAAGCCGAGCAGCATCTGGCCGATGGTGGGGATGCGCGTCAGCCAGCTGTCGGCCACGGCGGCTTGCGATGCGGCCAGCGACTGCAGCAGCGCCTGCTTGTCCGCGATCAGCATGTCGCGCATCAGCGCCAGCGCCGCCTCGATCCCGGCAAGGGTTACCAGCAGGACGAAGGCGATCCACAGCATGCGCGTGCGCATCTGGTCCGGCAGCGAGTGGATCTTCGGAAACAGGCGCGTGATGCGCAGCGTCTCCATGACGAACAGGCCCATGGTGGCCTCGACGAAGATGATCACCAGCGCGGCGACTTCCGAGGTGCGCAGCGACGCCGTGAGGTAATCCCCCGCGCCGACCATCTCCGACATCGGCAGCGCGATCAGCTTGAAGTTGATCAGCGCGCCGCCGGCGGCGATGGCCAGCACCAGCGTGGCGATGAAGAACTGCGTCAACGCCGATACCGTCAGGGCATGCTCCGCCCGGTCGGACTTCTTCACGATCTGCTCGAAGCGCTCCATCTGCGAATCGATGGCGGCCGCGCGGTCGGCGAGGCTGGTCATCTTGCGGTCGGCCTGGGCGAGGGTCTTGTCGAGCGAGCGCCAGAACGGCATGAAGCCGTCGAGGATCCTGTGGCGTTCCTCGTAGGCGCGCCGGTACTCGCCGAGCGTCTTGTCGTGGATCACCTTGATGGAGCGGTTGATCTCCTCCAGTACGCGCACCACCAGCTCGTTGCCGTTGGACTTGACCTTGGCCACGGCAGCGACGGCCTCCACCCACTCAGGCGGGGGCGGCGGCACCTCGCCGCACTTCTTGTAGTCCTCCTCGACGCGCGTGATCTCATCCAGCAGCCGGCGCTGCAGGGCGGGGTAGCCCTCGAGGTCGCGCTTCACCAGCAGCGCCACGCGCTCGAACTCGCGCGCGATCTGCTGTTCCGCCTCCTCGCGCCCGTGCGCGATCAGCACCGCCTTGTTGCGCTCGCGCATCCCATGCGCGGCCGACAGCAGCCAGCGCGAGCCCATGCGCAGCGGCCCGCCGGCGAGCAGGCCCACGGCGCGCAGCAACTCGTGCACCGGCTTGCGCGCGGCGTACAGGAACGGCATTGCAATCAAGAACCAAACCAGCGCGGAGAGCGCTGCGTTGCCTGGCCAGATCACCCAGAACGGAGAATCCGCCATAGGGCACCCCCTTCACTTCCTAGAGTTGCCCCCTACAAGGTCCATTGTACGGTGGGCCAGAGGCCCACCCTACGGAACTATTGCTCGATTGCGAGCAACTCCGCCTCGAATATCAGCGTTGCATTTGGCGGAATCGCGCCGCCCGCGCCGCGCGAGCCATAGCCGAGGCTGGGCGGGATGGTCAGCACGCGCGTGCCGCCCACCTTCATGCCCTGCACGCCCTCGTCCCAGCCCTTGATCACCTGCCCGGCGCCGAGCGCAAAGCCGAAGGGGTCGCCGCGGTCCTTGCTGGAATCGAACTTCTTGCCGCGCTCGCCGCCGTAGAACAGCCAGCCGGTGTAGTGGACCGACACCTGGTCGCCGCTCTTGGCAGCGTTGCCGGTGCCTGCGGCCTTGTCGTCGACGATGAGTCCGCTTGCGGTGGTCGTAGGCATCATTTCTCCTTGGTAGGGTGGGCCATTGGCCCACCGTACGCCGATGGCCCACCGTACGATCCCAGCCGCTCCACGGCCAGGTACTTCTTTCTGTACTCCTCGAAGGGCAGCGTGTCGGTTGCCTCGATCTGCTTTTGCTTGTCGAGGGATTCCGCGGCGAGGCGCGCGAAGCGCTCCTCCTCCTGCCGCGGGAACTCCTGCGCCAACAGCGCCGCGCGATGCTTGCGCGAAAGGTCAAGCACGAAGTCGGTGTAAGACCCCTGGTAGCTGCGCTGCATCTCGATCAGCACGCGCGCGGAGGGCGTGAGCGAAGGGTCGCGCAGCACCGCCAGCTGTAGCGCGTGCGCCTCGCGGTAGGCGCTGCCGCCAAGCGCGGCGTCCACCGCCGCCGCCACTGGCGCGCATTCGGCGAGGAGTTGCTCGCCCCAGGCCTTGAGGCCCTTGTCGCCGGGAAAGCAACCCAGTTTCAGCCCAGGCTCGCGACCGCGCGCGGCCACCGTTTCCTGGTTGCGCGCCACGCAGGCGATCTCCTCGGTCGTGTCGGGCGGGCTGTCCGAGAGCAGGCAGTGCAGCAGGAACACGTCGAGGAACCGCATCACCGGCAGCGTGATCCCCGCCGGCACAAACGGGTCGAGGTCCATCAGGCGCACCTCGACGTATTCCACGCCGCGCTCGCGCAGCGCGTGCAGCGGGCGCTCGCCGGGGTGGATGCGCCGCTTGGGCCGGATCTTGCCGTAGAACTCGTTCTCGATCTGCAGCAGAGTGGTCGACATCTGCCGGTAGGTCTCGGCGCCGTCGCCCAGCTTGCCGGGCTCGCGGATGCCGATTTTCTCGTACGGCGGATAGACCTGCGTGAGGCCCTGCTGCAGCGTCTTGCCGTAGGCGAGGAGGTCGTTGCAACTCACCACCAGCGAGGACTGCGCGTCGCTCTGGTAGCCCAGCCGTCCCATGCGCAGCGACGTGGCGTGCGGCAGGTGCATGGTGCCGGGGCGAAGTTCCTTGAGCGGGTGCGTTCGCCCGGCGACGAAGCTCGAACACACCGCGGGCGAGGCGCCGAAAAGATAGAACAGCAGCCAGCCGTGGCGCCGGAAATTGCGAATCAGCGAGAAGTACTCGGCGTCGCCCAGGCCCGGCATGGACCAGTTGTAATGGATGCCGGAAATCGCCTGCATGCGCCGGCCGTAGCGCCAGGAAAGGCCGTTGCGGTACACCGTCTTCGCGCGCCCGATATTCGACGTGCCGTAACGCCCGATGGGAATCTGCTCTTCGGCCGGCAGCCCGCAGGGCATGCTGCCCGCCCACATCAGCTCGTCGCCGATGGCGCGAAACACGAACTGATGGATGTGCGTCAACTCCTCCAGGCAGGCCTCGGCGCTCGGGTGCACGCCAGTGATGAGCTCCAGCTGCGACTCGCTGAAGTCGGTGGTGATGTGCGGGTGGGCGAGGGCCGAGCCGAGCGCGGCAGCGTGCGGCGTCAGCGCGAGCGCTCCGTCCGGCCGCGTGCGCAGCGACTCCTTCTCGATGCCGCGGCGCATGCCTTGCAGCGCGCCAGCGTCGAGCGCCCGCAATTTTTCCTCCAGCCCGGCCATGGCCCAAAGGTAGCAGACAAGGATGGCGCATGACCCCAGCGGATTTGTGGGATTCGCGCCCGCTTGATTCCTGCGGATTCGCCCGCACCTACCCCCCGATGAACATCAATGACATTGGCGCGGGCGACAAGCCCGGCCGGCGCGGCCGCTCGACTTCGCTCGCGGTACGCCCGCTCCCCGATGACGCGCTGATCCTCGTGCCGATGAGGAACGCCGTGCTGTTCCCGGGCGTGATCTCGCCGGTCGCGATCGGGCGCAGCTCGTCCATCGCCGCGGTGAACGAGGCGGTGCGCCAGTCGCGCAAGGTCGGCTTCGTCCTGCAGCGCGACCCCAAGTCTGACTCCATCGGCCCGGAGGACCTGTACCAGGTCGGCACGGCGGGCGAGATCGTGCGCTACGTGCCCTCGAGCGAAGGCGCGCACCACCTCGCGGTGCAGGGCGAACAGCGCTTCCGCATCGCCGAATTCCTCGAAGGCTGGCCGTTCCTCGTCGCGCGGGTGGTATGGGTGCCCGAGGCCACCGGTGCCGGCGAAGAGGTCGAGGCGCGCTTCCTGCAGCTCAGGACGCAGGCTGCCGAGGCAATCAAGCTGCTGCCGCACGTGCCCGATGCGCTCGCGGCGGCGGTGCACGGCGTCGACTCGCCCTCGCAGCTTGCCGACATGGTGGCGAACCTGCTCGATGTGCCGACCGAGGAGAAGCAGGCGATCCTCGAGGCATTCGAACTGAAGCAGCGCCTGGACAAGGTGCTCGAGCACCTGGGCGCGCGCGTGGGCGTGCTGCGCCTGTCGAAGGAGATCGGCGACAAGACAAAGAAGGAATTCGACGAGCGCCAGCGCGAGCACGTGCTGCGCGAGCAGATGCGCCAGATCCAGAAGGAGCTGGGCGAGGGAGGGGACACGGCCGCGGAGCTGGCAGGGCTGGAGAAGGCGCTCGAGGCCGCGGGCATGCCCGAGGAGTCCTTCAAGCACGCGAAGAAGGAGTTCAAGCGCCTCTCGCGCATGGGCGAGGGCTCGGGCGAGGCGTCGATGCTGCGCACCTGGCTGGAAACGATGGCCGAGCTGCCGTGGAAGATGGAGCCGCAGAAGTCCATGGACATCGCCGCGGCGAGGAAGGTGCTCGACGACGACCATTTTGGTCTCGACAAGGTGAAGCGCCGCATCCTCGAGTACCTGGCGGTGAGGAAGCTCAACCCCGAGGGCAAGAGCCCGATCCTGTGTTTCGTCGGGCCGCCGGGGGTCGGCAAGACCTCGCTCGGCCAGTCGATCGCCAAGGCGACGGCGCGCAAGTTCCAGCGCGTGGCGCTCGGCGGGCTGCACGACGAAGCCGAGATCCGCGGCCATCGGCGCACCTACATCGGGGCGCTGCCGGGCAACGTCATCCAGGCGCTCAAGCGGGCGCAATCGCGCTCGGGCGTGCTGATGCTCGACGAGATCGACAAGCTCGGCGCTGGCGGCTTCCACGGCGACCCGTCCTCGGCGCTGCTCGAAGTGCTCGACCCTGAGCAGAACGCGAAATTCCGCGACAATTACCTCGGCGTGGACTTCGACCTGTCGCGCGTGCTGTTCATCGCCACGGCGAACATGCTCGACACGATCCCCGGGCCGCTGCGCGACCGCATGGAGGTCATCCAGCTCCCCGGCTACACGGAGGAGGAAAAACTCCAGATCGCGCGCAAGTACCTGGTCAAGAAGCAGCTTGAAGCCAATGGTTTGAAGGCCGGGCAGGCGTCCATCGGCGACGCGGCGCTGCGCGAGATCATCGCCGGCTACACGCGCGAGGCGGGTGTGCGCAGTCTGGAGCGCGAGATCGGCTCGGTGCTGCGGCATGTCGCAATGCGGATCGCGGAAGGAAACGCGCAGTCGGTGGCGGTGGACGCGGCGGACTTGCACGCAATCCTCGGCGCGAGGAAGTTCGACAACGAGGTGGCGCTGCGCACTTCGATGCCGGGCGTGGCAACCGGCTTGGCCTGGACGCCGGTGGGCGGAGACATCCTGTTCATCGAAGCTTCCAAGGTGCCGGGCTCGGGCAAACTGATCCTCACCGGTCAGCTCGGCGAAGTGATGAAGGAGTCCGCCCAGGCGGCGCTGACGCTCGCCAAGACCTGGAGCGGCGACGCGCTGGAGAAGACCGACATCCACGTGCACGTGCCGGCGGGCGCGACCCCGAAGGACGGCCCGAGCGCGGGGGTGGCGATGTTCCTCGCGCTGACCTCCTTGCTGCAAGGCAAGCCGGTCCGCCCGGACGTGGCGATGACGGGCGAGATTTCGCTCCGCGGGCTCGTCCTGCCGATCGGCGGGGTGAAGGAAAAGACCCTCGCCGCCCTGCGCGCGGGCATCACCACGGTGATGCTGCCGAGGAGGAACGAAAAGGACCTCGAGGACGTCCCGGCCGACGCGAAGGCGAAACTCAATTTCGTCTTCCTCGACAAAGTGGAAGACGCAGTGCGCACCGCAATCCTGTAGGTTGGGCCACTGGCCCAACCTACAGCCAGCCGGATTTGCGGAAGCGGACGAAGAGGTAGGAGTCGATAGCGACCATCACGGCGATGGTCGCGGGGTAGCCCCAGGCCCACTTGAGCTCGGGCATCTGCTCGTAGTTCATGCCGTAGACGCCGGCAATCATGGTGGGCACCGCCACCAGGGCGGCGTAGGCCGCCAGGCGCTTGGTGTTCTCGCTCTCGCCGATGGTGATCATGGCGAGGTTCACCTGGATGGCGGTGGTCACCGTGTCGCGCAGGGTGTCGATCGACTGGTTGAGCCGGAACAGGTGGTCGTAGACGTCGCGGAAGTACTCGCCCAGCCCGGCACACACCTGCGGCACGCGGCCGCCGTAGAGGCGCCCCGAGGCCTCGACCAGCGGCGCCACCGCATGCTTGAGGGTCATCAGCTTCTGCTTTACGTAGTACAGCGCCTCGATGTTCTCGCGCGGCGACTTGCCGGTGAAGATCTGCTCCTCGCGCGCCTCGAGCTCGGTCTCCACCGCTTCGAGCACCGGGGCATAGCGGTCGACGATGGCGTCCATCAGCGCGTAGAGCACGTAGCCCGAGCCGTGGCGCAGCAGCTCCGGCTCTCGCTCGCAGCGCGTGCGCACGTCCGTGAAGCCGCGCTCGGATTGCTGCCGCACCGACAGCACGTAGTTCCTGGCCACGAACACGTCCACCTCGCCGACCTTCAGATCATCGCCCGCCACCTCGATGGTGTTGAGCACCGCGAACAGCGAATCCCCGTACTCCTCGATCTTGGGCCGCTGGTGGCCGTGGTGCGCGTCCTCCACCGCCAGCTCGTGCAGGTCGAATATGTCCTGCATCTCGGCGAGCTCGGCGGCGTCGGCGTCGCGCAGCGCTACCCAGACGAAGGTGTCCGGCCGGCTGACGTAGGACTTGATCTCGTCCCTGGTGATCTCGGCAAGTTTCCTGCCGTCCTGGTAGGCGACGCAGTTGACCAGCATTTGGCCGAATCGTAGCACTGTAAAATGCGCCGTTCAGGGAGGAACGCATGCCAGCAATCAGCCGCCGGGCGCAGAGCCTCGGCACCGAAAACGCCTTCGTCGTGCTCGCCGAAGTCAACGCGCTCGCGCGCCAGGGCAAGGACATCGTCAGTTTCTGCATCGGGCAGCCCGATTTCCCGGCGCCGGAAAACGTGCAGGAGGCGGCGATCCGGGCGATCAGAGGCGGCAAGCACGGCTATACGCCCTCGGCCGGCATCGACGAGCTGCGCGCGGCCGCCGCCAAGTACATGGGCGGCATGCGCGGCGGGCTGCCGATTCGGGCCGAGGACGTGGTGGTCGGCGCGGGGGCGAAACCCTTCATCGCCTACGCCATCCTTTCCACCACCGACTACGGCGCCGGGGACGAGGTGATCTACCCCAACCCGGGCTTCCCGATCTACGAGTCGCAGATCGTGGCCAACGGCGCCAAGCCCGTGCCGATCCACCTGCACGAGGCGCGCGACTTTGCCTTCGACCCGGCGGAACTCGAGCGCCTGATCACGCCGAAGACCAGGCTCCTGCTGCTCAACTATCCCCATAATCCCACCGGGGGACTGCTCTCGAGGAAGGACCTGGAAGCGATCGCGGCAATCCTGCGCAGGCACCCGCAGGTCTGGATCTATGCCGACGAGATCTACTCGCGCCTGTGCTACACGGGGGAGTTCTTTTCCATCGCGCAATTGCCGGGGATGTATGAGCGCACCATCATCTCGGATGGCGCCTCGAAGACCTGGGCCATGACGGGCTGGCGCATCGGCTTCACCGCCAACCCGGTGCTCGCGCCGCATTTCACGCGCTGGATCACCAACACCGAGTCCTGCGCGTCGCAGATTTCGCAATGGGCGGCGCTGGAGGCGATCACCGGCCCGCAGGACGCGGCGGCGATGATGCGCGCGAGCTTCCTCGAGCGGCGAGACCTGATCCTGGGGTTGCTCAACAAGGTGCCCGGCGTGGCCTGCCGCAATCCCGGTGGCGCGTTCTACGCCTGGCCAAATGTCACCGAGGCTTGCAAGAGGATCGGTGCCGCGGACTCGGAGGAGTTCAGGAAGCGCCTGCTGCACGAGGCGGGCGTGGCGGTGCTCGCCGACATCCATTTCGGCTCCCGTGTGCCGGGCGAGGGCCAGCACGTGCGTTTTTCCTACGCCGCGTCGAAGCAGGCGATCGAGCAGGGCGTGGCGCGCATGGCCGAGTTCATCCAGAAGAACACGCGAAAGGCCGCATGAGCCAGTGGCGCCCGAGCGTCACCGTCGCGGCGGTGATCGAGCGCGGCGGGAAATTCCTTTTCGTGGAAGAAGTGGCGAACGGGCGGCGCGTGCTCAACCAGCCCGCCGGCCACCTCGATCCGGGCGAATCGCTGCTGCAGGCAGTGGTGCGGGAGACGCTGGAGGAAACGGCGCACCGCATCACCCCCACGGCGCTGCTCGGTATCTACCGCTGGCGCTACGACAAGGAGGAAGACGTGACCTTCCTGCGCTTCGCTTTCCTCGGGCGCGTGGACGGCGTGGAGGCGGGACGGCAACTCGACAAGGAGATCATCGCGGCGGTCTGGCTGACCCCCGCCGAGCTTGCCGCGCGGCGCGCCGAGCACCGCTCGCCGCTGGTGCAGCAGTGCGTGGAGGACTGCCTCGCGGGACGCAGCTTTCCGCTCGAAGCGCTGTCGAAGGCCTATGCCTGAAAAAGTCGTCGTCGGGATGTCTGGCGGGGTGGACTCGTCGGTGGCCGCGCTGCTCCTGAAGCGCCAGGGCTACGACGTGGTCGGCCTGTTCATGAAGAACTGGGAGGACGACGACGACGACGAATACTGCTCGACGCGCGAGGATCTGATCGACGCGGCCGCCGCGGCGGACGTCATCGGCGTGGACCTCGAGGCGGTGAACTTCGCCGCCGAGTACCGCGAGCGCGTGTTCGCGAGCTTCCTCGCCGAATACTCGGCCGGGCGCACGCCGAACCCGGACGTGCTGTGCAATGCCGAGATCAAGTTCAAGGCGTTCCTCGACCACGCGATGAAGCTCGGAGCGCAGCGCATCGCTACCGGCCACTACGCGCAGCTGCGGGAAAAGGACGGCAAGGTGGAGCTGCTGCGTGGCGCGGACGCGGGCAAGGACCAGAGCTATTTCCTGCACCGGCTGACGCAGGGACAGTTGTCGCGCGTGATGTTCCCGCTCGGGCACCTGAAAAAGTCCGAGGTGCGCAGGATCGCGGCGCAGGCGGGCCTGCCGAACCACGCCAAGAAAGACTCGACCGGCATCTGTTTCATCGGCGAGCGGCCGTTCCGCGAATTCCTCAACCGCTACCTGCCGAAGACGCCCGGCCCGATGGTCACGGCGCAGGGCAAGCGCGTGGGAGAGCACATCGGGCTCGCGTTCTACACCATCGGGCAGAGGAAAGGTATCGGCCTCGGTGGTGCGGGAGAGCCCTGGTACGTGGCCGAGAAGCGCATGGCGGCGAACGAGCTGGTGGTGGTGCAGGGCCACGACCACCCGATGCTGATGCGCTCCTCCTTGCAGGGATTGGATGCGAGCTGGGTGCTGGATGCGCCAGCGTCCGGCACGGCGCATTCGGCCAAGACCCGCTATCGCCAGGCCGACTCCGCCTGCACAGTAACGCGCGTCGCAAACGGGAGCATCTCGGTGGACTTCCCCCAACCCCAGCGCGCCGTCACACCCGGCCAGTCCGTCGTGCTCTACGACGGCGAGATCTGCCTCGGGGGGGCGGTGATCGCCTAGTTGGCGGGAACGGTGTCGGCGAAGGCGGAGCGTTCCAGCAGCTTGTCGTAGTGCTTCGCCAGCCCCTTGTACTCGGCGCGCCAGTCGATGCCGGCGGGTTTCCTGAAGCCGATCCAGCCCAGGCAGCAGCCCAGCGCGATGTCGGCGAGCGCTTCCCAGCGCCGCACCGCGAGGCGCTCGCGGTTGTCCTCCGGGATCAGACGCGAAATGGGCGAGGCGTTGTCGAGGAATTCGACGATCACGCGCGAATCGTAGAGCGCGGTGCCATCATCCAGCACCAGCGTCGGGATCTTGCCGAGCGGGTTATGCGCGTTGACCGGGTTGTCCACCGGCTGCACATCCACAACTTCGATGTCGCAGTCGATGCGCTTCTCCGTGAGGACGATTCGCACCTTGCGCGCGAAGGGGCTGGCGGGGGAAGCGAGCAGTTTCATGGTCATGGCGGGTGCGGATTATATCGCCCGCACGCGCCCATCTATAATAGTGCCCATGCCCACGGCGCTTGGCGCAATCTCGCCCCTCGATGGCCGGTACGCAAAATCCGCAGATCCGCTGCGGCCTTACTTCAGCGAAGCCGCCCTCATCCGCTACCGCGTGCTGGTGGAGCTGGAGTGGCTCAAAGCCCTCGCCGCCGAGCGGCGCATCCGTGAACTGAAGCCTTTTTCGCGGCAGACCGTGGCGGCGCTCGACCGCCTGGTGGCGGGCTTCACCGAGAAGGACGCCACGCACATCAAGAACATCGAAGCCGAGACCAACCACGACGTCAAGGCGATCGAGTACTGGTTGAAAGGGAAACTGGCGAAAAACGCCGAGGTGCAGCGCTCGGTCGAGTTCATCCATTTCGCCTGCACCTCGGAGGACATCAGCAATCTCGCCTACGCGCTGATGCTGGCGCACTCGCGCGATCGCGTCATGCTGCCGCGCCTGGATGCCCTGGTCGCCGCGCTGCGCACGCTCGCGCGCCGGCACGCGTCGCGGCCGATGCTCTCGCGCACCCACGGCCAGCCCGCTTCGCCGACCACGCTGGGCAAGGAAATGGCCAATTTCGCGCAGCGCTTGAAGCGCGCGCGCGCGGCGATCGAGCGCGTGGCGGTCCTCGGCAAGATCAACGGCGCGGTGGGCAATTACAATGCGCACGCCGCCGCGTATCCGCGCTTCGCGTGGGAACCGTTCTGCCGCCGGTTCGTCGAGCGCCTGGGCCTCGAGTTTAATCCCTATACGACACAGATCGAGCCGCACGACTCCTACGCCGAGCTGTTCGACGCCTACGCACGCGCCAACACCGTGCTGCTCGATCTGGACCGGGACCTGTGGGGCTACGTGTCGCTCGGCTACTTCCGTCAGAAGGCCAAGGCGGGCGAAGTCGGTTCCTCCACCATGCCGCACAAGGTGAATCCGATCGACTTCGAGAATTCGGAAGGCAACGTCGGCGTGGCCAATGCGCTGCTGCGCCACCTCGCCGACAAACTGCCGGTGTCGCGCTGGCAGCGCGACCTGTCGGACTCCACGGCGCTACGCAACGCTGGCACCGCGCTCGGCCACACGCTGCTCGCCTATGGCGCCTGCCTGCGCGGCCTGGGAAAGCTGGAAGCGGATGCGGGGCGCATGGCAGCGGACCTGGAGACGAACTGGGAGGTGCTCGCCGAACCGGTGCAGCAGGTGATGCGCAAGCACGGTGTGCCCGATGCCTACGAGAAGCTGAAGGCGCTCACCCGCGGCAAGCGGCTCGACCAGCGCCAGTTCGCCGCCTTCATCCGCTCGCTGCCGATCCCGGCCGACGCGAAGAAGCGCCTGCTCGCGCTGACGCCCGCGTCCTATATCGGCCTCGCGCCCGCTCTGGCGAAGCGGATTTGACAGTCTTTCCCAGGCTTGTCCTGGCAGCGCTGCTGCTGTGCGCGGCTCCTCTGCACGGGCAGGAACTCGTTGTGCTGCCGACACGCCCAGGGGTAACGCTTTCGTTCCTCATCGCCAACATGGGCGCGGTCAAGCCGCAGGCGGTGGCGCTGTTGCTGATCGGCGGCGGGGGTGGCATCCGCCTGCGCATGGAGGACGGCCAGATCCGCTTTGGCTCGCAGAACTTCCTGCCGCGCTCGCGGCGCGAGTTCATCGCCGAGGGCGTCGTGCCGGTGATCCTCGACAACCCGAGCGACCACCAGTCGGGCGCCGGCATCTCGGACGAATTCCGTGCCAGCGCCGAGCACACCGCCGACTTGCGCGCGGTGATCGCAGAGGTGAAGCGGCGTTACCCGGGGCTGCCTGTATTCCTCGTCGGCACGAGCCGCAGCAGCATTTCCGCCGCCCACCAGGCGCGCTCGCTCGGCAGCGAACTGGCGGGCACGGTGCTCTCCTCGTCGCTGTTCTCGCACCGCAGGCAGCCGGTGCTGTCCGCGTTCGATTTCCAGAGCGTGAAGATCCCCCTGCTGTTCGTGCACCACCGCGAAGACGCCTGCCAGAGCACGCCGTACCGGGACGCGGCGCGGCTCGGCAACACCTATGCGCTGGTCTCGGTGAAGGGCGGCAAGCCGCCCGAGACCGGCCCCTGCGATCCGCTATCGCCGCACGGCTACTACGGCAAGGAAGCCGAGACGGTGGGCGCCATCGCCGCCTGGATGCTGGGCAAGCCCTACCCCAAAGATATCCAGTAGGCGGCCGATGCCGCACGCCGCCGTCATCGCGCTATCGTCGTTCCTGCTGTTCCTGGTGCAGCCGCTGATCGCGCGCCTGATCCTGCCGTGGTTCGGCGGCGGCGCAGCAGTGTGGACCACCTGCATGCTCTTTTTCCAGAGCCTGCTGCTCGCCGGCTACGCGTATGCGCACGCCTCGAACGCCAGGCTCGCGCCGCGCAAGCAGGCGATCCTGCACATCGCTTTACTTGCCGCTGCTGCGGCAACGCTGCCGATCGCACCTTCGGAACGCTGGAAGCCGCTCGGGGAAGAGGAGCCGATCAGCGCCATCCTGCTCCTGCTCTGCGCCGCAGTGGGATTGCCCTACCTCTTGCTGTCGGCCACCAGTCCGCTGGTGCAAGCCTGGTTCGCGCGTGCGCGGCCGGGTGCGAATCCGTATCGCCTCTTCGCGCTGTCCAACGTCGCTTCGCTCACCGCGCTCGTCGGCTACCCGCTGCTGGTGGAGCCGTTCCTATCCAACGGTGAGCAGGTGATGGGCTGGTCGTGGCTGTTCGGCCTGTTCGCGCTGCTGTGCGCCGCGCTCGCCTGGCACAGCGCCGCGCCGGCTGCCGCGGATGCAGCAGCAGCACCCGACGCGCCGCCGCCCAGGCGCTCTGAGGTGCTGCACTGGCTGGCACTTTCCACCACCGGCTCGGTGATGCTGCTCGCGGTGACCAACCACGTCACGCAGAACGTGGCGGCGATCCCGCTGCTGTGGCTCGCGCCGCTGACGCTGTACCTGCTCACGTTCATCCTCGCGTTCGAGGGCGGCTGGTACCGCACGGAAATCTTCTGGAGTTTCTGCCTGGTGTGGCTGATGGGCATGGCATGGCTGCTGGTGGACGCCGATTACCAGTTCGATCTGGCGATGCAGCTGGGCGTGTTCCTGTCGGGGCTGTTCGTCACCTGCCTGTTTTGCCACGGCGAGCTCTACCGGCTGCGGCCGCCGCCACGCCACCTCACCGCGTTCTACCTGACGGTGTCGGCGGGCGGAGCGCTGGGCGGGCTGCTGGTGGCGGTGGTGGCGCCGCTCGCCTTCAATGGCTACTACGAGCTCGGCCTGGCGATGGTCGCGGTGGCCTTCCTCGCCGCGCTGCGCTGCGCGACGCTGCACGACCTTGCGCGCAACATGAGCCTCGCGGCGCTGATGGGGGTGACCGGCGCGGCGATCTACGACGGCCTGCGCTTTTCGCAGGACGTGCGCCTGGCGGCGCGCAATTTCTACGGCGTGCTGCGGGTGAAGGAATACGGCACGCCGGGCGATCCCAGCCACCTGCGCCGCCTGCTGCACGGCGTGATCATGCACGGCGAGCAGTACCTGCATCCGGAGCACCGCGGCTTGGCCACCACCTACTACCAGCACGGCTCTGGGATCGGCGCGGCGCTGATCGCGCGACGCGGCCAGCCGGGGGCGATGCGCGTCGGGGTGATTGGCCTGGGCACCGGCACGCTTGCCGCTTACGGCCGCAAGGGCGATACCTACCGCTTCTACGACATCAACCCGCGGGTAGTCGAGGTCGCCGGGCGCGAATTCACCTACCTGGCGGACAGCGACGCGACGATCGAGCTGGAAATCGGCGATGCGCGCCTCTCGCTGGAGCACGAGCCGCCGCAGCATTTCGATGTCCTGGTCGTCGACGCGTTTTCCAGCGACGCGATCCCGGTACACCTGATCACGCAACAGGCGCTGGCGCTGTACCTGCGCCACGTGAAGGCGGACGGCATCGTCGCTTTCCACGTCTCCAACCGCTTCCTCGCGCTGGTGCCGGTGGTGGCGCGCCTCGCGCGTGCCAACAGCGCGCACGCGGTGGCGGTGTTCGAGGACTCGGACGAGGACCAGTCGCGTACGCAGAGCGACTGGGTGCTGGTGTCGCGCGACCTCAAGGCGCTGCAGGGCAAGGAGTTCGAGGCCGTAGACGCGGCGCCGGCCGAGGACCGCGAAGAACTGCGCACCTGGACCGACGACTACTCCAACCTGATCCAGATCCTAAAATAGGGTCAGACCCCATTTTTTAGACGACGGCGCCGCCGTTGCGGTCCTTCTCGGCGCTCTTCACCGGCTGGATGAACTGCGCCCGGTCCACGCCGAGCCACATCACCAGCGGGCTGGCGACGAGGACCGAGGAGTAGATGCCGAACAGAATGCCGATGGTGAGGGCCAGCGCGAAGTAGTGCAGGGCGGGGCCGCCGAAGACGAGCATGGTGGTGACCATCATCTGCGTGCAGCCGTGGGTGATGATGGTGCGCGAGATCACGCCAGTGATGGCGCTGTCGATCACTTCCGGCACGCTCGCCTTCCTCATCTTGCGGAAGTTTTCGCGCACCCGGTCGAACACCACCACCGATTCGTTCACCGAATAGCCGAGCACCGCCAGCACCGCCGCCAGCACCGGCAGCGAGAATTCCCACTGGAAGAAGGCAAAGCAGCCCAGGATGATCACCACGTCGTGCAGGTTGGCGATGATCGCCGAGAGGCCGAAGCGCCACTCGAAGCGCATCCACAGGTACAGCACGATGCCCACCGCGGTCACCAGCAGCGCGAGCGCGCCGTACTCAGCCAGTTCCTCGCCCACCTGCGGGCCGACGAATTCCACGCGCCGCAGCTCGACCGGTTTGCCCTCCGCCTGCAGCAGGCCCAGCACTTTCTGCGACAGGTCGGCGTTTGACTGGTTCTTCTCCAAGTGCATGCGGATCAGCACGTCGCGCGAAGAGCCGAAGTTTTGCACCTCGGCCTTGAGGCCAGCCTTCTCCAGCGCCTGGCGGACGCGGTCCACGTCCGCGGACTCCCGGTAGCTCACTTCGATCAGCGTGCCGCCGGTGAACTCCACCGAGAAGTTGAGGCCCTTGCTGGCGAGGAAGAACACCGCCAGCAGGAAGGTGACCAACGAAATGACGTTGAACACCAGCGCATGGCGCATGAACGGGATGACGCGCCGGATCTTGAAGAATTCCATGGCTAGATCACTTCCATGCCGTGTTGCCGATGTGCAGCTTCTCGACCTTGCGGCGGTGGCCATAGAACAGGTTAACCATGGCGCGCGACACCACCACCGAGGAAAAGATCGAGGTCAGGATGCCCAGGCAGTGCACCACGGCGAAGCCGCGCACCGGCCCCGAGCCGAAGATCAGCAGCGACAACCCCGCGATCAGCGTGGTGATATTTGAATCCAGGATGGTGCCCCAGGCGCGCTCGTAGCCCGCCGCGATCGCCGCCTGCGGGGTGGCACCGCCGCGCAGCTCCTCGCGGATCCGCTCGTTGATCAGCACGTTGGCGTCGATCGCCATGCCGAGCGTGAGCGCGATGGCGGCGATGCCGGGCAGCGTCAGCGTCGCCTGCAGCATGGACAGCAGCGCCACCAGGAACAGCAGGTTCACACCCAGCGCCACGGAGGAGATCAGGCCGAACACCAGGTAGTACACGGACATGAAACCGGCGATGGCGATGAAGCCCCACTGGGTGGAGCTGAATCCCTTGTCGATGTTGTCGCGGCCCAGGCTGGGACCGACGGTGCGCTCCTCGATGATCTCCATCGGCGCGGCGAGCGAACCCGCGCGCAGCAACAGCGCCACGTCGGCGGCTTCGGTGGTGCTCATGCGGCCGGAGATCTGCACCCGCCCGCCGCCGATCTCGCTGCGGATCACCGGCGCGGTCACCACCTCGCCCTTGCCCTTCTCGATCAGCAGGATCGCCATGCGCTTGCCGACGTTCTCGCGCGTCACTTCCTTGAAGATGCGCGCGCCGGCGCCGTCCAGCGTCAGGTGTACCGCGGGCTCGTTGGTCTGGTTGTCGAAGCCGGGTTGCGCGTCGGTGAGCCGGTCGCCGGTCAGCACAACCTGTTTCTTCACCAGCAATGGCGCACCGTTACGTTCGACGTAGTACTCGGTGCCGAAGGGCACCTCGCCGCGCGCCGCCGCCGCCAGGATGTCCGGCGTCACCTTGTCCTCGTCCACCATGCGGATCTCGAGGGTGGCGGTGCGGCCAAGTATGTCCTTCGCCTTGGCGGTGTCCTGCACGCCGGGCAGCTGCACCACGATGCGGTCGGCCCCCTGCTGCTGGATCACCGGCTCGGCCACGCCGAGCTCGTTGATGCGGTTGTGCAGCGTGGTGATGTTCTGCTTGAGCGCGAAGTCCTGCGTGCGCTTGGCGGCCTCGGGCTTGAGCGTGGCGACCAGCAGCAGCTCGGCGCCTTCCTCGCGCTCGGCGAGCGCCAGGTCGGCGATGCCGGCGGCGATGATTTCACGTGCCTTGGCGCGCGTCTCGGCGTCGCGGAAGCGCACGCGCAGGGACTGGCCCTCGCGCGCCACGCCGCCGTGGCGGATGCTCTTGTCGCGCAGCAGGCTCCTGATGTCGCCGGTAAGGCTCTCCAGGCGCTTGGTCTGCGCCGCCGGCATGTCCACCTGCAGCAGGAAATGCACGCCGCCGCGCAGGTCGAGGCCGAGATACATCGGCAGCGCGTGGATCGCCGTCAGCCAGCCGGGCGAGGAGGAGAGCAGGTTCAGCGCCACCACGTAAGTCGCGTTGGCGGGGTCGGGATTGACCGCCTTGTCGATGGCGTCCTTCGCCTTGAGCTGGATATCGGTGTCGGCGAAGCGCACGCGCGTACTGTTGAGGTCGAGCACCGCGCCGGTGTAGGGGATGGAGGCCTGCCTGAGCGTGCTCTCGATGCGCTGCAGCAGCGCGGTGTCCACGCGCACGGTCGCCCGCAGGCTGGATACCTGCACCGCGGGCGACTCGCCGAAGAAGTTCGGCAGCGTGTAGAGCGCGGCAACGACCACGCACAACGCGACCAGCGCGTATTTCCAGGTTGGGTAGCGATTCACTCCGCTGACGCTACTTCATCGACTTCATCGTGCCCTTGGGCAGCAGCGTCTGCACCGCGGAGCGCTGCACGCTGATTTCGATGGCGGGGGCGATCTCGAGGCTGACGTAAGCGTCGCGCATCTCGGCGATGCGCCCGACGACGCCGCCGACGGTCACCACCTCGTCGCCTTTCTGCAGCGCCTCGATCATCTGCTTCTGCTCCTTGGCGCGTTTCATCTGCGGCCGGATCATGAGGAAATACAGCAGCACGAACATCAGCACGATGGGCAGCAGGCCCATCAAACCGGAATCGCCGCCGAGGGCGGCCTGTGCATGGGCGTTGGAAATGATCACTGCGGACTCCCCGGGAAAGGGCGCGAATTATAGCAGCCGCCGGCGCTCTTCCAGCAGCCGCGCGGCGGTCCCGGCGAGCTGGCCGCCCTCGATGGCGGCGCGCAGCCCGCGCATCAGTTCCTGATAGTAGTGCAGGTTGTGGATCGTGTTCAGCCGAGCGCCGAGGATCTCGTTGGCCTTTTGCAGGTGGTGCAGGTAAGCGCGGCTGAAGTTGCGGCAGGCATAGCAGGCGCATTGCGCATCGAGCGGCGCCGGGTCGTCGCGCCAGCGCGCGTTGCGGATCTTCACGTCGCCCTGGCGCGTATAGAGCCAGCCGTTGCGCGCGTTCCTCGTCGGCAGCACGCAGTCGAACATGTCCATGCCGGCGAGCACCGCCTCGATGAGGTCCTCGGGCGTGCCCATGCCCATCAGGTAGCGCGGCCGGTCATCGGGCAGGCGCGGCGCGGTGTGCGCGAGGATGCGGTCGCGCTCCTCCTTCGGTTCGCCCACGGCCAGGCCGCCGATGGCATACCCGTCAAAGCCGATCTCCTGCAGGCCGGCGAGGGACTCCTCGCGCAACGCCTCGTAGTTGCTCCCCTGCACGATGCCGAACAGCGCGTTCGGCGAGCCGGCGAAGGCATCTTTCGAGCGCCGCGCCCAGCGCAGGCTGAGCTGCATCGACTTTTGCGCCTGCTTTTCGGTCGCCGGGTGCGGCGTGCAGTCATCGAAGATCATGGCGATGTCGGAATCCAGCGCGCGCTGCACGCGCATCGACTCCTCGGGGGTGAGCAGCAGCCGGTCGCCGTTGATGGGCGAGGCGAACTTCACGCCTTCCTCGCTGATCTTGCGCAGCGCGCCGAGGCTGAACACCTGGAAGCCGCCCGAGTCGGTGAGGACCGGCGCGTCCCAGCCCATGAAGCGGTGCAGACCACCATGCCTGGCGATGACCTCGGTGCCGGGGCGCAGCCAAAGGTGGAAGGTGTTGCCCAGCACGATCTGCGCGCCGACCTCCTTCAGTTCAGCGGGCGACATGGCCTTCACCGTGCCGTAGGTGCCCACCGGCATGAAGGCGGGCGTGTCCACGGCGCCGTGCGCGAGCTCCAGGCGCCCGCGTCGCGCGGCCCGGTCGCGGTGGCTGAGCGTGAACTTCATGGCACGCGCTCGATCAGCATGGCGTCGCCGTAGGAAAAGAACCGGTAGCGCTGCTCGATGGCGTGGGCGTAGGCGCGGCGGATGTTCTCCAGTCCGGCAAAAGCCGCCGCCAGCATCAGCAGGCTAGATTTTGGCAAATGAAAGTTCGTCAGCAGCCGGTCCGCCAGCAGGAACTGGAATCCGGGGCGCACGAAAAGGTCGGTCTCGCCGCGCAGCTGCCCGCTGAGCGCCGCGCTCTCCAGCGCACGCAGCGAGGTGGTGCCTACCGCCAGCACGCGCCGTCCGGCGATGGCGTCCATCGTCGCACGAGGAATTTCATAGTGCTCCTGGTGCATGCGGTGCGACTCGATCTGCTCGGAGCGCACCGGCAGGAAGGTGCCTGCGCCGACGTGCAGCGTGAGATGCGCGATGCGCGCTCCGCGCGCCTCGATTTTCGCCAGCATTGGGCGGTCGAAGTGCAGCCCCGCGGTGGGGGCTGCCACCGCGCCGGGCTGGCGGGCGTATACAGTCTGGTAGCGCTCGGCGTCGCCCGCATCGGGCGCATGCCGGATGTAGGGCGGCAGCGGCACCGCGCCACAGCGCTCGAGCACCGCGTGCACCTCCTCGGTGAAACGCACGCGGTACAGGTCCCCCTCGCGGCCGGTTACCGTCACGCGCACGCCTTCGCCGACGATGAGCTCGCCGCCTTCGCGCGGATGGTGGCTCGAGCGGATCAATGCCAGCGCCTCGCGCGCGCCGGTGACGCGCTCGATGAACAGCTCGATCTTCCCGCCGCTCGCCTTGGCGCCGGTGAGCCGCGCCTTGATCACGCGCGTGTCGTTCAGCACCAGCGCGTCGCGCTGGTCCACCAGCGAGGGCAGGTCGGCGAAGGCGAGGTCCTCGAAGCGGCCGCTCGCCGCGTCCAGGTGCAGCAGGCGGCTCGATGCGCGCTCAGGCGCCGGGTGCTGGGCGATCAGCGCCTCGGGCAGCGCATAGTCGAACTCCGCGAGGCGCATGTCGGGGCATTATAGGGTTCTATAATTCCGCTCCCCGTGCCGGAATGGCGGAATCGGTAGACGCAGCGGACTCAAAATCCGCCGGTGGCAACACCATGAGAGTTCGAGTCTCTCTTCCGGCACCAGGGCAACGCCGCCGCCCGCACCAGCGCACGCTTTCTTGCTTTCGCCTCAGCCAGTTAACTGGACATTGGGGGCACCCCGGGGTAGGCTGACCGGTCCATTTTCCATGGGAAGTGCATGGCGAAAGCGCAACTTCTCGTCCTGCCGGTGGCGCGCAACACGGCGATGGTGGTCGACGACCAGTCGACCGGCCGCGCCATCCTGGAGCAGGTGGTGCGCTCGCTCGACGATCGGGTGCAGGTGGAAGGCTTCGGCCGCCCGGTGGACGCGGTGGTGTGGGCCACGCGCCACATCGCCGACCTGGTGCTCGTCGACTACATGATGCCGGACATGAACGGCATCGAGCTGGCCAAGCGCCTGCGCGCGCTCCCCGGCTACGAGCACGTGCCGATCATGATGGTCACCGCGCACGACGACCGCAAGGTGCGCTACGACGCCCTGGACGCCGGCGTCACCGATTTCCTCATCAAGCCGGTGGATGCGCGCGAGTGCATGGCGCGCTGCAGGAACCTCCTGACCCTGCGCCGCCAGCACCTTGCGCTGGAGGACAAGCGGCGCCTGCTCGAAGGCATGGTGGAGGAAGCGACGCGCGAAGTGCGCGACCGCGAGAAGGAAACGCTGATGCGCCTGGCGCGCGCCGGTGAATTCCGCGACGAGGAAACCGGCTACCACCTGGTGCGCATGGCGCGCTACTCGCGCCTGATCGCCGACACCATCGGCCTGGAGCGCGAAGAGGCCGAGACCATCGAGCTTGCAGCGCCGCTGCACGACATCGGCAAGATCGGCATCCCCGACCAGATCCTGCTGAAAAAGGACAAGCTCGACGGCATGGAGTGGGACACCATGCGCAGCCACCCGCTGATCGGACATGAAATCCTCAAGGGCAGCGCCTCCAAGTACGTGCGCATGGGTTCCCTGATCGCGCTCGGCCACCACGAGAAGTACGACGGCTCGGGCTATCCGAACGGCCTGGTCAGCGACCACATCGCGTTATGCGCGCGCGTCGTGGCGGTGGCCGACGTCTACGACGCACTCACCTCGGCGCGGCCCTACAAGAAGGCCTGGACGAGCGAGGAGGCCTTCGAGTTCCTGCGCACGCAGCGCGGCAAGCACTTCGATCCGCACCTGGTGGACGCTTTCATCGGTGTGCAGGGAGAGGTCGAGCGCATTCATCGCGAGCTGCGCGACCCCGAGGCGGTGCGCGCATGATGCCGGGAGCGAGCCTGCTGCTCTGGATGCGCGCGCGGCTCCGCGCGCGGCCCGACACCGAGCACGAGCAGGCGATCGTGCGCATCGCGGTGGGGGTGGTGCTGTTCTTCTACCTGCTGCCGGGAGCGCTGATGGGGAGCGGCGCCGCGCCAGGCACCGACCGCCTCTACCTGGCGGTAATGATCGGCTACCTCACCTTCGCGCTGGCGGTGTACGCGGGCATCCTGTTCCAGCCCGGCGTGTCGGTGGCGCGCCGGCTGGTGAGCGTCGCCGTGGACCTGGGCACCCTGACCTTCTTCATGGCGCAGACCGGCGTTCACGGCTTGCCGCTGTTCCTGATCTACATCTGGACCACCCTGGCCAACGGCTTCCGCTTCGGCCAGCGCTACCTGCTGTTCGCGCTGGCGCTGTCGGTGGCCGGCTTCGGCGTGGTGCTGGTGGTGGACGACTTCTGGGAGATGCACCAAGCCGAGGGCTTGGCGCTCGCGCTCGCCTTTGTGGCGCTCAGCTTCTATGTGCGCTCGCTGGTGACGCGCATGTTCGACGCGGTGGCGCGCGCCGAGGCCGCCAACCAGGCCAAGCGCCGATTCATTTCGGTGGTCAGCCACGAGATGCGCACGCCGCTGAACGCCATCATCGGCATGTCCGACCTGATGCGCGATACCACGCTGTCGCGCGAGCAGGCGGACATGCTGCAGACGCTGCGCGGCTCGAGCAATGTGATGCTGGGGCTGGTCGAGGATGTACTCGACTTCTCCAAGATCGAGGCCGGCAAGCTGGTGCTGGAGCGCACCGACTTCGACCTGCACGCGCTGGTGAACAGCACCAGCCGCATCCTGCAGGCGCAGGCGCAGGCGAAGAGCATCGAGTTCGTGGTGTCGATCATGCCGGAGGTGCCGCCGGCGTTGCGCGGCGACGCGCACCACCTGCGCCAGGTGCTGATCAACCTGGCCGGCAACGCAGTCAAGTTCACCGAGCGCGGCAGCGTCACGGTGCACGTGTCGCTGCAGGAGGAGACCGAGGCGGCGGTGCGACTCAAGTTCTCGGTGCGCGATACCGGCGTGGGCATCCCGCCGGAGGCGCAGCAGCGCATCTTCGAGAGCTTCACGCAGGCCGACCAGTCCACCACGCGGCGCTTCGGCGGCACGGGCCTGGGCACCACCATCGCCAAGCAGTTGGTCGAGTTGATGGGCGGCAAGATCGGCCTGGAAAGCGCGGTCGGCCTGGGCAGCACCTTCTGGTTCGACATCCTGCTCGACAAGCAGGCCGAGCGCGCGGGCGCCGGCGCGGGCGAACTCGCCGGGGCGCGCATCCTGCTGGTGGGCTTCCCGGAGGTGCGCGCGCAGCCGATCGGCGTGTCGCTTGAGGCGTGGGGCGCGGTGCCGGTGCGCGCCGCGACGCTGGAGGAGGCGGGCGACCGCATCGTCGCCGACATCGCGCTTGCCAGGCCCTACCACAGCGTGCTGCTGTATTCGGAGCGCGGTGACCCGCAGCTGGCGCGGCGCTTCCGCCGCGTGGCGCCCGAGCCGGCGCCGCCGGTGGTGCTGGCGGCGCCGCGCGAAGCCGAGGTGCAACGCTTCGCCGCGCTCTCGGGTGGGTTCGGCGCGGTGCTCGAGCTGCCCTTCGACAAGCGCCAGTTGTTCCACGTGCTGCACGCTATCTCGTCCGCTGGCGAGGCGCGCGACGGCGTGGTGCGGTTGCAGGACTATGCCAGGCGCGAGCAGGGCGCGAAACGTTTGTCGGTGCTGGTAGCCGATGACAACCCCACCAATCGCGAGGTGCTGGGCAAGATCCTGGAGCGCGCCGGGCACGGGGTGACGCTGGCTGCCGACGGCGATCTGGCGCTCGACGCGATGGAGGCTGGCCACTTCGACATCGTGCTGCTCGACCGCAACATGCCCGGACTGAGCGGCGTAGAGACCCTGCAGGCGATCCGCCTGATGACCCGCGGCCGCGAGCGCCTGCCGGTGGTGATGCTGTCGGCCGACGTGACCCTGGAAGCGAAACGCGAATGCCTGGAGGCGGGTGCCGACAGCTTCATCGCGAAGCCGGTGGAAGCGCTGCGTCTGCTGGATGAACTGCGCACCCTCACCTCGGGCAAGGGCAGGGAAGCCGCGCGCGCCGTGCATCCGGCGGCCGCGGCGCCTGTTGCGCCGAGCGCCGAAGCGGCCAACGCGGAAACGCTTTCGCACCTGGAAGAGCTGGGCTCCACGCCCGACTTCCTCGAGCGGCTGGTCGGGGTGTTCATCGCCGACAGCCAGTCGCTGCTCGCCAAGATGGAAGCCTCGGTCGCAGCGCGCAATTTCGGCGAGTTCCGCGCCCACCTGCATGCCATGAAAGGCTCGGCGGCGAGTATCGGCACCGAGCGCCTGACCCGCCTGTGCTCAGTGCTCGGCAAGACCTCCGACGCCGAGCTGCGCATGCAGGGCGCGGGTCTGGTGCGCTCCCTCAACGAGGAGTTCGCGCTCGGCCGCTCTGCCCTCGAGCGCTACGTGCAGGAAAAGCGCAGCCGCTCGGCGAGCTAGCGTAGTCGAGGTGCCCGCGCTTTCGCGCGGGGGGCGACGATCTTTCCACTACAATTCCGGCTTCTAAAGGCGGAGCTTGGGATGTCATTCTTCATCAAACTGATCGAGGACAGCGACGCGGGGCGCCGTGCCCTGGAGGACGATCCGCGCGTGCACTCCATGATCCACCACGGCCTGACGCTGCAGGAGTACCGGGCGTTCCTGCACGACCTGTATCACATCGTCTGGCACTTCTGCCCGGTGATGGCGGCCGCAGTGGCGCGCTGCGGGGACGAGTTCCGCGACGTGCGCTATGCGCTGTACGAGCGCATCGAGGAAGAGAAGGGGCACGAAGACTGGGTGCTGGAGGACATCGGGGCTTTGGGGGGCGATGTCGCCGCGGCAGGGTCCGTGCTGCCGAGCATCCCGGTGCAGGCGATGATCGCGTTCAACTACTACGCGGTCGAACGCGTGCATCCGTGCTCGGTGCTGGGCATGCTCTACATGCTCGAGGTGGTCTCCTCGGTGTACGGCGGCCGGGTGTCGGATTCGATCGCCCGCGCGCTGGGCAGGGAGGTAGCGGCGGGCGGTTTCAAATTCCTAACCTCGCATGCGGCGATGGACCTCGACCACATGGCGAGCCTCAACCGGCTGCTGAAGACGGTCGCGGATCCAGCTGCGCAGGCGGCGATCATCCGCACGACCAACGCCAACTTTCACCAGTTCGGCCAGATCTTCCGGCCGGGCGGCCCGCTCGCGCCGGCCTAGGCTCAGCCTACGGCCGCCAGCGCGCCGGCGCTCTCGTTCGCCGCTTCCGCGGTGATGTCGAGGACGTCGCCGTGCTCCATGCGCCGCATTTGCGAGCGCACGATGCGGCTCATCATCTTCAGGTCGCGGTCATCGATGCGCAGCGCCGCGTCCACCCAGGTCTCGGCGATGGCGTCGAGCTCCTCGCGCGTGATCGGCGACACCTGCTGGCGGGTGCGGTGCAGCGCCTGCATGCCGTTGCGCCGGCGGTCGTTCTTCATGATCCACTCGGAGACCGCCGCCTCGCCCTGGCCGTCTTTCGCCAGCACGTCGACGATACCCATCTCGTGCAGCTTCGCCGCCGGAAGCACCTTGCCGGAGAGGATCAGCTCCTCCGCCGCGCGCAGGCCGATGCGGCGCGTGAGCAGGCTCACGGCGCCCATGCCCGGGAACAGGTTGAACAGGATCTCCGGCAGTCCGAGCTGCGCCGACTCCTCCGCCACCAGCACGTCGGAGGACATCGCGCATTCGAAGCCGCCGCCCAGTGCGTCGCCCTGCACCAGGGAAATGGTGGTGAGCGTCGGGCAGAAGTAGTTCTGGATGCGCGGGTGGACATTGTCGATGCACAGGCGCGCGTAGTGCGCCAGTGCGTCGCGGTCGCGCGCCTTGATCAGGAGCACGAACAAGGCCAGGTCACCGCCCAGGTTGAACACGCGCGGCACGCGCGACGCGCACACGTAGTAGTGCGCTTTCTGCAGCTCCCCGCCGACTTCCACGCGGCCGCCGTTGGCGGCCAGCGCGCTGTCGTGCTGGCGGATGTCCTTCAGCAGGCCCAGGCTGAAGCAGGGCGTGCCTTTCGGCTGGAAATAGCCCCAGATCGTGCCGGTCGCCGGTTCGAACTCCGTAAGGTATTGCGAAGTGGCCCTGCCGTATGGCAAGCGCAGGCCCAGTACGTCGCGCATGTTGCTCATTTGATGCTCCTTCTCCGTAAAGAAGGCCCCCTTGGCGGGGACCGATGCCCAAGGCCCGGACGGTGCATTACCCGTCGCAAACCTCCCAGTAGCCATTTAACGCTGTTTGACAATCAATATGCAAATCATGGTTTTCCCGGGGTTTACCTCCGGGAATTCCTTATGTGTCGTTGTGCACACTGGGACAGAGCGGGGGAATTCAGGCGGGGTTCACTGTTTGCGTGAGCCGGCGCAGGTAGACCCCTTGTTTTGACAGCGATTGTTGCAATTCCACGACATATCGCGGGGTCTCGCGCTGGAAGGAATGGGTTATAAAGTCACGAGCGCAGCGAAGCGGAGTGCGGAGGGGGCAGCATGTACGCGATCGTCTACAAGTCCGACGGCTTTCCGATCTGCCGGCAGATTGCGGGCGTGATTCCGGACCCGGTGGTGACCTGGAACACCGAGGCGGCGGCGAAGGCGTTCATCTCCTCCAAGGGCGGCGACAAGGATTTCCAGCCGGTGGCGCTGACCGACGAGGCGATGGACAAGATGGCCGTGTCGATGAGCTGCCCGGTCGAGTCGATCACCTTCGACCCTTACCCGGGCTAAACCGCCGCTCAGCCGAGGTTGAAGTACTCGCGCCGGCTCTTCATGGCGCGCATGCGCGCCAGCAGCAGGTCGAAGTCGGCGTCGCGTTCGACGAAGTTCAGGTTTTCCGAGTTCACGATCAGCACCGGCGCCGCCGCGTAGTGGTAGAAGAAGCGCGCGTAGCCCTCCACCAGCAGTGCCAGGTACTCCTCGCCGATGCCGCGCTCGAATTCCGCCGCGCGGCGGCGCACGCGCTCGATCAGCACCTGCGGCGCCGCCTGCAGGTAGATCACCAGGTCAGGCACCGGCGAGCGCAGGCTGAGCGATTCGTAGATGCGCTGGTACAGCGCCAGCTCGTCGCCCGACAGCGTGATGCGCGCGAACAGCGGGTCCTTGTCGAGCAGGAAGTCGGCCACTGTGGCGCGGCCGAACATGTCGGGCTGGGCCAGCGGCTCGAGCTGGCGCGCGCGCTGGAACAGGAAAAACAGCTGCGTCGGCAGCGCGTAGCGCGCCATGTCCAGGTAGAAGCGCGCCAGGAACGGGTTGTCGGCGGGCTGCTCTAGCAGCAGGTCCGCGCCCAGGCGCGCGGCAAGGCGCCGCGCGAGGCTGGTCTTGCCCGAACCGATCGGGCCTTCCACGGCGATGTAGCGCAGGGGCTGCATCTCAGTCCATGCGCACGATGCGCTGTCCAGCGCAGCGCGCGAGCAGCTCGCGCGCCGAGCCGTGGCCCGGCACCTCCAGGCGCGGGTCAAGATCGAGCAGCGGCAGCAGCACGAAAGCGCGCTGATGCATGCGCGGATGCGGCAGGGTCAGCATCGCCGATGCGAATGACATTTCGCCGTAGAGCAGCAGGTCGAGGTCGAGCGTGCGCGGCGCGTTGGGATGGGGCCGCTCGCGGCCGTGGCGCAGCTCGATGTCCTGCAGCGCGGCGAGCAACTGCGCCGCGGAAAGCTGCGTGTCCACGCCGGCCGCGGCGTTGACGTAATCGGCTTGTCCCGGCGCCTCGACCGGGGCGCTGCGATACAGCGCCGAGCGGCCTTCGAGCTGCGTTCCGGGCAGGCGCGCCAGCTCATCGAAGGCTTGCAGCACTTGGGCGCGTGGTTCGCCCTGATTGGACCCGATGCCGATATAGGCGATGGTCACGCCGGCGCGGCACCCGGCTCCGCGCCTTCCTTGCGCCGGCGGCGCCGGCGGCGCTTGCGCGGACCGGTATCGGGCAGCAGCATTGCCTGGCGCGTCTCGGCGTCGGCGGCCTGGAAGGCGCGCCACCAGGCCTCCAGTTCCGCGCTCACTTCGCCACTCGCAGCACGCAACGCGAGGAAATCGTAGGCCATGCGGAAGCGCGGCGACTCGACCAGCCGGTAGGGGCGCTGGCCGCCCCGCTGCTCGAACCTGGGCTGCATCGCCCAGACCTCGCGCATGATGGCGGTGAGCTTGCGCGTCAGCGCCAGCTTCTCGAACTGCGCGTCGAGCACCCGGTCCATCGCCGCCTCGAGCGCCGGCAGAGGCCGCTCGCCCTTCGCCTGGCGCGCCTTCGACGCCGCCAGCACCTCGTGCCATAGCAGCGCCGCGAACAGGAACGCCGGCGACACCGGGCGCCCCGACTGCACGCGCTCGTCGGTCTGCGCCAGCGCCAGCGTCACGAAGCGCTCTCCCAGCGGCTGCTCGAGGATCACGTCGAGCAGCGGCAGCACGCCTTTGGACAGTCCCTCCTCGCGCAGCTGGCGCACGCAGGCGCTCGCATGCCCGGACATGAGCAGTTTCAGCATTTCGTCGTACAGGCGCGCCGGCGGCACGTGCTCGAGCAGCGGTGCAAGGCGCCGGATCGGCGCCTTGGTCGAGGCTTCGATGGTGAAGCCAAGCTTTGCCGCCAGCCGCACCGCGCGCAACATGCGCACCGGGTCTTCGCGGAATCGCGTCTCCGGGTCGCCAATCACGCGCAGCAGGTGCTTCTTCAGGTCCGCCATGCCGCCGTGGAAGTCGACGATCTCCTCGCTCGCCGCATCGAAGTACAGCGCGTTGACGGTGAAGTCGCGCCGGCGCGCATCCTCCTCCTGATTGCCGAACACGTTGTCGCGCAGCACGCGGCCGTGCTCGTCCTTCTCGGAGGTGTTGGCGTCGGCGGCGCGGAAGGTGGAGGTCTCCACCGTTTCTCCGCCGATCATCACGTGCACCAGGCGGAAACGCCGGCCGATGACGATGGCGCGCCGGAACAGGGGCTTCACCTGCTCGGGGCGCGCGTCGGTGGCCACATCGAAGTCCTTGGGCGGGATGCCGAGCAGCAGGTCGCGCACCGCGCCGCCCACCACGTAGGAGGCATAGCCCGCCTCGCGCAGCACGTCGCACACCTTCAGCGCGCCGTTGGTGAGTGCGGTGCGCCGCAGGCTGTGGCGCTCGCGCGGCACGCGCTGCGGCGTGTCCAGCCGCAGTCCCAGTACGCGGCGGATGAAGCGTTTGATCATCGAGGCGGCGATTCTAGCGCAGGGAGATCACCTGCCAGCCGCGGCGCGCGGCTTCCGCGGCGAGCTGCGGGTCGGGGTCCACCGCCACCGGCCGGCGCACCCGCTCGAGCAGCGGCAGGTCGTTGTGCGAATCGCTGTAGAAGCAGCTGTCGGCGAAGTCCGCCAGGCGCCGCCCCATGCCGGCGAGCCAGTCGTCGACGCGGCGGATCTTGCCCTCGCGAAAGCACGGAGTGCCGGCGACCCGGCCGGTGAAGCGGCCGTCGCGCGATTCGGGCTCGGTGGCGATGAGATGCAGCACGGCGAACTCCCGCGCGATCGGCGCCGTGACAAAGCTGTTGGTGGCGGTGACGATGGCGCACAGGTCGCCCGCCTGCAGGTGCCGGCGCACCAGCGCGCGCGCGCCGGGCGTGATCGTCGGCAGGATGCGGCTGCGCATGAATTCGGCGTGCCAGCGCTCGAGGTCCTGCGGCGTATGCGCGGCCAGCGGCCGCAGCGCGAAGCCGAGGTATTCGTGGATGTCGAGCGTGCCGGCTTTGTACTGCTCGAAGAACGCGGCGTTCTGCGCCTCGTACTCTGCGCGCGCCAGCACGCCGCGGTCGACCAGGAACTGGCCCCACTCGTAGTCGCTGTCGCACGCCAGCAGCGTGTTGTCCAGGTCGAACAGGCCAAGCTTCACGGATTCACTCTTCCAGGCGCCGGATCAGCTCGCGCACCAGCGGCAGCGTGACCGCACGGCGCTGCTCGAGCGAGGTGCGGTCGAGCTGGTCGAGCAGCCCGGTGAGAGAGTGCAGGTCGCGGCGCACGTGGGTGAGCAGGTACCACACCACTTCATCGGACAGCTTCAGGCCGCGGCGCGCTGCCTCGCTGTGCAGGGCCAGTGCTTTCTGCGCGTCGCTCAGCGGCTTCACCTGGTACACCAGGCCCCAGGCGAGGCGGCTCTTCAGGTCGTCGCGCAAAGTGAGTTGCGCCGGCGGGGCATTGCCCGCAGCGAGCACCGTGCCGCCCGAGTCGCGCGCGGCGTTGATGGCGTTGAACAGCTCGATCTGGCGCGGCTCGTCGAGCCGTTCGACATCGTCGGCGAGCGCGAGGCCGGGGCGGGCGCTTGCCTGCAGCAGGTGGCTGCGCCCGCTGCCTGCCTCGCCCCACAGATAGAGCACCGATTCCGCCAGTTGCCCGGCGCGCAGCGCGCGCAGCCGCGCCAGCAGTTCGGCATTGGCGCCCGGAACGAAGTTGTCGAGCGTGGGCTCGGGCGGCGGCGAGATGGGTAGCGCGAGCTGGCGCGTCACTGCGCGCCGCCGTACGGCGCGTCGGCAATCCAGCCCCGGAACTGCGGATTGGCGGAAAATGGGCTGGTCATCTCAAGTAAAATCGCACTGCAAACGCGAAACTCTAGCATGAGCAACCCGCTTTCCTACCGCGACGCCGGTGTCGACATCGACGCCGGCGACGCCTTGGTCGAGGCCATCAGGCCCTATGCCCGGCGCACCATGCGGCCCGAGGTGCTGGCGGGCATCGGCGGCTTCGGCGCGCTGTGCGAAATTCCGAAGAAGTACCGCCAGCCGGTGCTGGTGTCCGGCACCGACGGCGTCGGCACCAAGCTCAAGCTCGCCTTTGCGCTCGGCAGCCACGCCACCGTGGGCATCGACCTGGTGGCGATGAGCGTGAACGACGTGCTGGTGCAGGGCGCGGAGCCGCTTTTCTTCCTCGACTACTACGCCTGCGGCAAGCTCGACGCCGTGGTGGCCGCGCAAGTGGTGCGGGGCATCGCACGCGGTTGCGAACTTGCCGGCTGTGCGCTGATCGGCGGCGAGACCGCGGAGATGCCGGGCATGTATCCGGCAGGGGAGTACGACCTGGCGGGCTTCTGCGTCGGCGTGGTGGAGAAGAAGAAGATCATCAGCGGGCGCTCCATCAAGCCCGGCGACGTGCTGCTCGGGCTCGCCTCGAGCGGGGCGCATTCCAACGGCTACTCGCTGATCCGCAGGATCGTCGAGCGCGACAGGCCGGACCAGGCGATGCTCAAGGCACTGATGGAACCGACGCGGATCTACGTGAAGTCGATCCTCAAGCTATTGCGCTCGGTTCCGGTCAAGGGCCTGGCGCACATCACGGGCGGCGGACTGACCGGCAACATTCCCCGTATCCTGCCCAAGGGCACGAAGGCGGTGCTGCGCCAGGCGAGCTGGCCCCGGCCGAAACTGTTCCAGTGGCTGCAGCAGCAGGGCGGCGTCGCCGAAGACGAGATGCACCGGGTGTTCAATTGCGGCATCGGCATGGTCGCCGTGGTCGCTGCCGCCGATGCCAAGCGCGCGGCAGGCAAGCTGCGCGCGGCGGGGGAAACGGTCTACGAAATCGGCAGTGTGGAAAAAGCGAAAGGCGAACCGGTAGCGGTGATCAGCTAGCGGGCAGCTTGTAGACGACGTCGTGCTCGCGCGCGTGCTGCACGACCTTGACGCCGAAATCGTCGTTCGGCCCGACTTCGTTGACCGCAGCGTGCTCGACTTGCAGGGATTCCACGCGCTGGCTGAAGTCGCTGGTGTGTCCCCGGACGTGGATGCTGTCGCCGACGCGCAGGGTTCCCGCCTCCAGCTTCACGATGGCAACCATGGGATTCGCGTAATAGTGGGTTACGACGCCGATGCGCTCGCCGGGGAGGGCGCGCTCTGGCGGGCCCGCTGGCTTCGGCTTGGCCGCCGGCCGCGCGGCCTTCTTGCGCACGGTCGGCTTGGCTGCCTTCGGCGCCGCGCGCCTGACTGGCGCTTTGCGCGCGGGCTTCCTGGCTGGCTTCGCGATTCGCTTGCTCTTGGCCTTCGCCTTCGGCTTCACCTTCTTTTTGACTGCCATGTGTCTCTCCCGGCGGCGCTCGCCGCCCGACCTGACCGGCTATTGTGTTCCTTTCGAGCCGCGGCTCGCAAGGTAGATTCCCGCCAGCACCACCGCGCCGCCGGCGACCTGCAATTCGACCAGCGGCTCGCCGAGCAGCACCCAGGCGAACACCGCGGCCATCACCGGCTGGAACAGGAGCCCCACCGACGAGAACGCGGCTGGCAGGTGCGCAAGCGCGAAGGCGATGAGGCCCTGGCCCGCCGCATGCGTGATCCAGGCGAGCCCGAGCAGGACCAGCCAGCCCGCGGCGCTCGCCGGCAGCATCAGCTCGCCCGAGACCAGTGCGATCGGGCAAAGGATCACTGCGGTGAGCGTCGTGGTGACCGCCATCAGGTGCAGCGTCGCGGCGCCGCGGTCGCGCAGGCCTTTCACCGAAAGCAGGTACCAGGCGTAGAACATCGCGGTCACCACTCCGAGCGCGTCGCCCAGCAGAGCGGTGGCGGAAAAACCCAGGCTGGAGCGCACCAGCAGGACGACGCCGGCAAGCGCGAGCGCGAGCCCGACCAGGAACTGCCCGCTCGGCCTTTGCCGCCATAGCAGCCACGCCGCGAGCGTGACGAAGATCGACGCGAGGTTGGCGAGCAGCGTCGAGTTGGCGACCGAGGTGTACTGGATCGACCAGTGCCAGAACGCGAGGTCGCCGGCGAAGGCGAGGCCCGCCGCGGCGAGCAGCGGCCAGCGCGGCCTGGCAACGCCGGTGCGGGGCACGAACGCCAGCGCCGTCCACAACAAGGGCGCCGCGAGCGCGACGCGCCAGAACGCGCTTGCCGTCGGCCCGACATCGGACACGCGCACCCAGATCGGCGACAGCGCGATGCAGGTGGCGCCCGCGAACAGGGCGATGAGTGCCGGAGCTCGCATGCGCGGATGGTAAACTTTCACTGCTTCCCATGCCTGCTCCTCGCTTCGTCCACCTCAGGCTGCACAGCGAGTACTCGGTCACGGACGGCATCGTCCGGCTCGACGACGCGGTGCGCAGGGCAGCGCAGGACGGCATGCCGGCGCTGGCGCTCACCGACAGCGCAAATCTGTTCGGCATGGTCAAGTTCTATCGCGCCGCGCGCGCAGCGGGCGTCAAGCCGATCATCGGCGCCGATTGCTGGGTGCAGAATGAGGCCGAGGCCGACAAGCCCTCGCGCCTGCTGCTGCTGTGTTCCTCACGTGCCGGCTACCGCAGGATGTGCGAGCTGCTGTCGCGCGCCTGGCTGAAGAACCAGCACCGCGCGCGCGCCGAGATCGCCCGGTCCTGGCTGCGCGAATCCGGCGCCGAAGGCCTGATCGCACTCTCCGGCGCCGCGGGCGGCGACGCCGGGCAGGCGCTGGCGGCGGGCAATACGGCCGCGGCTGAAGCGGCCGCGCGCGACTGGGCCAAGCTGTTCCCGGGCCGCTACTACCTCGAGATCCAGCGCGCCGGCTTCGCGCACGGCGAGGCGCTGCTCGCGCGCACGCTGGAGCTGGCCGCGCGGCTCGGACTGCCGGTGGTTGCCACGCACCCGGTGCAATTCCTCGCGCGGGACGATTTCAAGGCGCACGAGGCGCGCGTGTGCATCGCGCAGGGCTACGTGCTCGGCGACCAGCGCCGGCCGAGGCTGTTCACCCCGGAGCAGTACTTCAAGTCGCAGGAGGAAATGGCGCAGTTGTTCGCCGACGTGCCGCAGGCGCTCGGCAACGCGCTCGAGATCGCGCGGCGCTGCAGCCTGGAGATCGAACTGGGCAGGAGCCGCCTGCCCGCATTCCCGACGCCGCCGGGCGCGACGGTCGACCAGGTCCTGCGCCAGCAGGCTGAGCAGGGGCTGGCGGCGCGGCTGGCCAGGCTGTTTCCCGCGGAGGCGGCGCGCGCCGCAGCGACGCAGCGCTACCGCCAGCGCCTCGATTTCGAGATCCGCACCATCATCCAGATGGGGTTCGCCGGCTACTTCCTCATCGTCGCCGATTTCATCAACTGGGCCAGGCACAACGGCGTGCCGGTCGGACCCGGGCGCGGCTCGGGGGCCGGTTCGCTGGTGGCATATTCACTCGGCATCACCGACCTCGACCCGATCACCTACGACTTGCTGTTCGAGCGCTTCCTCAACCCGGAGCGCGTGTCGATGCCGGACTTCGACATCGACTTCTGCCAGGACGGGCGCGACAAGGTGATCGATTACGTGCGGCGCACGTACGGCGAGGACTGCGTGTCGCAGATCGTCACCTTCGGCACCATGGCGGCGCGCGCGGTGGTGCGCGATTGCGGGCGCGTGCTCGACCTGGGTTACAACTTCTGCGACCAGGTGGCCAAGCTGATCCCGGTGCAGCCGGGGCGCACCATCACGCTGGCCGACGCGAGAGAGATGGAGCCGCTGCTCGCGCGGCGCGAGAAGAACGAGGACGAGGTGAAGGAGCTGCTCGCCCTGGGCGAGAAGCTCGAGGGCCTGACGCGCAACGTCGGCATGCACGCCGGCGGCGTGCTGATCGCCCCGGGCCGGCTGACCGACTTCTGCCCGCTGTACGCGGCCGAGGGCACCAGCAACGTCATCTCGCAGCTCGACAAGGACGACGTCGAGGCGGTGGGGCTGGTGAAGTTCGACTTCCTCGGCCTCACCACGCTCACCATCCTCGACTGGGCGGAGCGCTACGCGCGCGCGCTGGGCGCGGCGGAGTTTTCACTGGAACGCGTGCCGCTGGACGACAAGGCGACCTACCAGCTGCTCTCCTCGGGCAATACCACCGCGGTCTTCCAGCTGGAATCGCGCGGCATGGGCGACCTGATCAAGCGCGCGCGCCCCGACCGCTTCGAGGACGTGATCGCGCTGGTGGCGCTGTACCGGCCAGGGCCCATGGACCTGATCCCGGACTTCATCGCGCGCAAGCACGGCAGCCAGCGCGTCGAGTACCTCGACAAGCGGATCGAGCCGATCCTCAGCCCGACCTACGGCATCATGGTCTACCAGGAGCAGGTGATGCAGATCGGACAGGTGATCGGCGGCCTGACGCTGGGCGGCGCGGACCTGCTGCGGCGCGCGATGGGCAAGAAGAATGCCGAGGAGATGGCGCAGCAGCGCGACGTGTTCGTCGCCGGAGCGGAAAATAACGGCCTGACCAAAGGCAAAGCGACCCAGCTGTTCGACCTGATGGAGAAATTCGCGGGCTACGGCTTCAACCGCTCGCACGCCGCGGCTTACGCGCTGCTCGCCTACCAGACGGCGTACATGAAGGCGCACCACGCCGCAGCATTCATGGCGGCGAACCTCTCGCTGGTGATGGACGACACGGACAAAGTGCGCCAGTTCCACGAGGACGCGCTGGTCAACGGCCTGGCCGTGCTGCCGCCGGACATCAACGCCTCGGACTACCGCTTCCGTCCGGTGGATGCGAAGACCATCCGCTACGGCCTGGGAGCGGTGCGTGGCACTGGCGAGTCTGCCATCGGCGCGATCCTGCAAGCGCGCAAGGCCGGGCCGTTCACGGACCTGTTCGACATGTGCCGGCGCGTCGACAGGCGCACCGTGAACCGCCGAGCGGTCGAGGCGCTGGTGCGCGCTGGAGCGTTCGACGCGCTGGAGAACAACCGCGCCAGCCTGCTGGCGAGCGTGGGGCGCGCGCTGGAGGCGGCCGAGCAAGCCGAGCGCCAGGCGGCCCAGGTGAGCCTGTTCGGCGACACCGAAGGCGCTCGCAGCGCGGCGCTGCCCCTGATCGAGGCGCGTCCCTGGGAGCTGAGGCAACAACTGCTGGAGGAGAAGGCGGCGCTGGGTTTTGCGCTGTCGGGGCACCTGTTCACCGTGTACGCGCGCGAGCTCACGGGATTCTCGCGCACGCCGCTGGCGCGAATCTCGCCCTCCGAGCAGCGGGTGTGGGTGGCGGGCGTGGTGAACGCGGCGCGCGCGCAGATGACACGCCGCGGTCGCATGATGGCGGTGCTGCTGGACGACGGCTCGGCGCAGGTGGAGGTCTCGGTGTTCAACGAGCTGTTCGAGAAGCACCGCGACAAGCTGAAGGAGGATTCGCTGCTGGTCGTGCAGGGCAAGGTACAGCGCGACGAATTCGCTGGCGGCATGCGCGTCACCGCGGACGAGCTCTATGACCTGCCGGGGTTGCGTGCGCGCTACGCCGCGCGCCTGCGCCTGGAGATGAACGGCAAGGCCGATGCAAAACAATTAATGGATCTGCTGGCGCCTTACCGTACTGCAGGCGCCTGCCCGGTGTTCGTGCACTACGAGACCGGCGTGGCCGGCTGCGACGTTGCCCTGGGTGATGCCTGGCGCGTGCGCCCGGACGCGCAGTTGATCGAGCGACTGGGCGCCTGGCTCACGCCGGAAAACGTGCAGGTCGTCTACTCGAGCGGCGCCGCCTAGTCGCGCCGCCAGAGGCCGCGCGTACCGAGGTACCAGGGGTTCGTCACGCGCCCGGTGGGATCGAAGCGCCGCTTTTCCGCGAGGAATGCACCGAGCATCGGGTAACTGGCCACGGCCTGCGCGCGGCTCGCCGCCGGCAGGCTGGCAGGCGCGATGATGCCGCCCGCCGCCATCGCCAGTTCGACCAACCGCGTGCGCAACTGGGTGGCTCCGACGCAGCCGCCCAGCGTGGAGCTCGAGCGATATTCGATGCGCAGCGCGGCGTATTCGCGCTGCGCCCAACGCAGGAAGGTTTCGTTCTCGGGCAGCGTGCGCCGCACCTCGAGCCGGGAGAGGGCGTAGCGGTGCTCGCCCAGTTCGGCGCGCGCCTGGGCAACGAACGATTCGCTCGTCTCGGGCGGCACCAGCAGGTCGATGCTGCTGCCGGCGCCGGCGCCGGCGGCAGGGGCCTCGGGCAACTCCAGGCGCACCGGCGCCGCCCCGGCCGCGGCGGCCTGCGCCAGCGACGCGAGGTCGAGCGTCACGCTGTAGAACGGCCCGAATACGCCGAATCCGCCGACTGCCAGCCGGAACAGCTCCGGCGCCTGGTCCCGGCTGGCGCGCCGCAGTTCGCCGTCCGCGGTGACCAGGGTCAGCGAGCGCAGGTGCGCGACCACCGGCCGTCCGTCGGGACCAGGCGCATTGGCTGCGGCACTTTCTCCTACCGTGCCAGGCCCGAACGCGTTACCGCCATGCGGGGCGAGGGCGTGCCAGGGAGTGCCGGACTGCACTTCGAGAACCCCGCGACGCGGGTCGTGGCGCAGGACCCGGTCGAGGCCCGAATCGTCGAACGGGCCGGCCAGCATCGCCTTGCACAGGTCGCCCGCGGAATAGACGCGCAGGCCGATCGGGGCAGGGAGGGGAAGGCAGTGCGTCGCAAGCATGGCGTTCTCCTGGTGAGTGAAGGGCGGGCCATTGTTCGCGCGGCTCTTGGTGCAATGCAATACCTGAAATGCATAGTCTCGCTTTACGATACTGACGGTTCTATGTCCCAATCCCACCGCCTGGTCGAAGCGTTGAAGAAATGCCTCAGGGCGCGAGGCATCACCTACGCCATGCTGGCGCGCAAGCTGCGCCTGTCCGAGGCGAGCGTGAAGCGCCTGTTCTCGCAAGGCCGCTTCACCTTGGCGCGCATCGACGAAATCCTGCAGGTGCTGGAGATGGACCTGGTGGAGCTCGCGCGCATGGCGCGCGGCGGGGAGGGCGGCGCCACGGAACTGAGCGTCGAGCAGGAAACCGTGCTGGCGCGCGACGAGCGCCTGCTGTCGGTGTTCTGGCTGCTGCTGAACGGCTGGCGCTTCGCCGACATCGTCGAGGACTTCGCTATCACCCGCACCGAGTTGACGCTGGCGCTGGCGAAGTTCGAGCGCGCGCGGCTGATCGAATGGGACGCGGGCGAGCGCGTGCGCCTGCGGGTGGCGAAGGACTTCGTCTGGCGCGCGGGCGGCCCGGTGAAGAAGGCCTATGGCCAGCGCGTCACCGCGGAGTTCCTGCGCTCGCGCTTTGCCGGGCCGCTCGAGTTGCTGCGCTTCGAGGCGCGCGACCTGTCGCCCGCTTCGGCCGCAGTGCTCCGGCGCAGGCTGGAGCGCCTGCTGGCGGAATTCAGCGAGTTTGCGGAGGTGGACTCAAGCCTGCCGCCGCGCAGGCGCGAGGGCGTCGGCCTGCTGGTGGCCTGCCGGCCCTGGGCATTCTCAGTGCTCAACGCCTTGAAAAAGCGCACTCACGCGCTCGGCCAGCACTCGAAAGCCGCATAGGGCCGGTCGTACTCGGCGGCGGGCGGGCAGCACTCCACCCGCCCCACCCGCGCGGCCGGGGGCCCGCGGCGCGCCCACTGCAGCAGCGCGGCGACGGCGGCAGGATCGCCCTGCGCCATCGCCTCGACGCCGCCGTCGGCGAGGTTGCGTACCCAGCCGGTTACGCCCAGCCGCAACGCCTCGCTGCGCAACGCGTCGCGGAAGCCGACGCCCTGCACGCGTCCAGTAATGCGCAGTCGGATTGTGTGGTGTTGCAAATCTTCTCCGTGGCGCCGGAGTTGCCCGTGAAAGCGCTGTGACTCCATGGTAAGCTGCCGTGCAAATTTATCGCCCCATCCTGCCGCCGATCGTGCGGATGATCGTGCAAGCGCGGGACGGGTCAGCAAGGGGGAACTGCAATGCGCGCTGCACTGTTGATCATCGCTGGACTGGCCCTGGCCGGATTTCTTGCCGTGTCAGTGGTGCTGCCGCAGATGGCGGGCAGCGAGGCCAAGGACGCCGCCCAGGCGCTGGTCTCTGGGGCGGAAGCTGCAAAGCAGCAGGTGGCTGCGGCGGCAGAGAAGGCCGGCAACCTGTCGGGCTCAGGCAAAGTCGCCAAGGTCGCGGCGCGCAACGACGCCAAGCACGGCGAGCTGAAGTGGATCGTCGAGGTGAACGGCACCGTTCGCGGCTGGAACGAGAAGAATGCCATCGAGGTGTCGATTTCCCCGTCGCTGCAGAGCGGCAAGGTGAGCTGGAACTGCCGCGGCTATCCGATCACCGCGATGCCCGCAAGCTGCGGCGGCAAGTCCTGAACTAGCGCTTCGCCGCGCTCACCGCGGTGAGAATGCCTTGGATGATCGCCGTGGGCGGGGGCGGGCAGCCGGGTACGGCGACGTCCACCGGGATCACGTTGGCGACGCGCCCGCAGCTCGCGTAGCTCTCGCCGAAGATCCCGCCGCTACAACCGCAGTCACCGATCGCCACGACCAGCTTGGGTTCTGGCGTGGCTGCATAGGTGCGCTTGAGCGCCGTCTCCATGTTGCGCGACACCGGCCCCGTGACCAGCAGCATGTCGGCATGTCGCGGGCTCGCCACGAACTTGATGCCGAGCCGTTCGAGGTTGTAGTGTGGGCCGTTGGTGGCGTGAATCTCGAGTTCGCAGCCGTTGCAGGAGCCCGCGTCCACGTGCCGGATGGCGAGCGAACGCCCGAAGTGCTTGAGGATCGTTGCGCCGAGCTGCTGCTCGAGTCGGCGCAGCGCCTCGTCCGCCCGCGGCGCCGGTTCGGTGACGATTCCAGTCTTCACGATCTGCTTCAGCAGCAAGTACATGTCAGAGGTCCTGCCCGCTGTACGAAAGGTTGAACGACTTGTTGATCAGCGGAAAGTCGGGAACGATGTTGCCCATCACCGCGCGCTCGAGTAGCGGCCAGTTCTGCCATGAGGGGTCGTGCGGGTGCGCGCGGTGGATGCGGCTTTCCTCGGCGGTCTCGAGCGCGATCAGCACCTCGCCGCGCCAGCCTTCGACCCAGCCGACGCCGCGCCTGCCGCCCGGACATGCGACGATCGGGACGCGAATTTCGCCGAGCGGGAGCTGATGGACGAGCGCCCGCACCAGCCGCATGGATTCGGCCACCTCGTCGAAGCGTACTGAAACGCGCGCCGCGACATCGCCGCGGATGTGCGAGGCCACGCGCACCGGCAGCTGCTGCCAGGGAGGGATGGGAAAGTCCGCTCGCAGGTCGTGATTGACGCCGCTCGCGCGGCCCGCGAACCCGGTAAGGCCCATCTTTTCGGCCAGCTCGGGCAATACCTGCCCGGTCATGATGAAGCGGTCCTGCGCGCCGGCATGCTCGTCGTAGATCGACCTGAGCGTCGCGACTTCTCCTTCGATCGACTCCAGCCGTGCAAGCAGTCGGTCGGCTGCGCCGCGCGGCAGGTCGCGCGTGACGCCGCCGGGGACGACGAGGTCCATCAGGTAGCGATGGCCAAACAGCTCCGCGTTCAGCCGCAGCAGGTCCTCTTTCAGCCGCCAGAACTGGAAGAACCCGACCGAGAGTGCGACATCGTTGCCCAAGTAGCCCAAGTCGCCGAGGTGATTGGCGATGCGCTCGAGCTCGAGCAGGATGCCGCGCAGCGCCAGCGATCGACTGGTCGGCTCGGTGCCGGTGGCGCCCTCGACCGCCATGGCCCAGGCCCAGGCGTAGGCGACGGTGGAGTCGCCGGAAACCCTTCCGGCCAGCTTCGCGCCTTCCTCCAGCGTCATGGTCTCGAAGCGCTTCTCGATCCCCTTGTGCTTGTAACCGAGCCGTTGCTCAAGGCGCAGGATTTTCTCTCCGACAATGGAGAAGCGAAAGTGCCCCGGCTCGATCGTTCCGGCGTGCACGGGTCCTACCGGGATCTCGTGCACGCCCTCGCCTTCGACTTTGACGAACGGGTATTGGTCGCCCGCGGGCGGGCAGCTGCTCGCGATGTCGAACTCCTTGCGCAGCGGGAACACGCCGCCAGGCCAGGCTCCGTGTCGCAGCCACTTGCGTTGGTCTGAATCGCCCTGCGGCAGCAAGCCGACGAGGTCGTGCGCCGCGCGCTGCATGCGGTCCGCGCAGGGGTAGATGTCGGCGATCCCCGGGTAGCTCGGATGCTTTCGCGCAAGCGGCACGCTGAGCCATAGCAGCCCCGCGGGCAGCGCAAGCGCAAGGTGCAAGGCGTAGCCGCCGTCGCGCACCGTTTCGTCGCTTCCCCAAAGCGCCACGAGCCGCGCCTGCTTCGTCCGGGCCTGCTTGCACAGGCCGCGCAACTCGCCTGCCTCGACCGCGGCGTGGAACGCGGGCATCGCGCCGGCAATCGGCCGAGCCTGGATCGGAAGATCATTCATCGCGGGTCCCGTCAGCCTATGAGCGCCGCCGCCTGCCGGTACCAGTCGACCAGGTACGGCGGGATGTACAGCCCGAGCAGGAGCACGATCGCCAAGTGCACGAACACCGGAACAAGCGCCGGAGGATGCGGCAGCCGGCGCGCAGTGGTCTCACCGAACACCATCGGCTGCACCTTGCCGAAGATCGCGGCGAACGCGACGCCCAGCGCCACTAGCAGGAAAGGCGTCGCCCAGGGGTGCTCGTGCATCGCCGTGGTGAGCACCATGAACTCGCTGGTGAACACGCCAAACGGCGGCATGCCGAGAATCGCGAGGCTGCCCAGCGCGAGGCCCCAGCCGATCGCCGGGCTCTGCTCTATCAGGCCGCGGATGTCGTCCATGTTCTGCGTGCCGGTCGCTTGGGAGGCATGGCCGACGGTGAAGAATATCGCGCTCTTGGTCAGCGAGTGCACCGTCATGTGCAGCAGTCCGGCGAACGCCGCCACCGGGCCGCCCATGCCGAAGGCAAAGGTCATGATGCCCATGTGTTCGACCGAGGAATAGGCGAACAAGCGTTTGATGTCCTTCTGCCGCGACAGGAAGAACGCCGCCACCACGACAGATAGCAGCCCGAAGCCCATCATCAGGTCGCCCGAGAAATTGCGCCCAAGTGCGCCGTCCACCAGCACCTTGCTGCGCACCACGGCGTATAGCGCCACATTGAGCAGCAGTCCGGAGAGCACCGCCGATACGGGGGTCGGCCCCTCGGCATGCGCGTCGGGCAGCCAGTTGTGCAGCGGCACCAGGCCCACCTTGGTCCCGAAGCCCACCAGCAGGAACACGAACGCGAGCGACAGCACCGTCGGTTCGAGCTGGTGGCGCACCTCGTAGAGGTGTGTCCACAACAGCGAGGTGCTCCCCGGGCCCAGCACCTTCTCCGCAGCGAAGTACAGCAGGATGACGCCGAACAGCGCCTGCGCAATGCCGACGCTGCACAGGATGAAGTATTTCCATGCCGCCTCCAGGCTCGCCGGGGTGCGGTAAAGGCTCACCAGCAGCACCGTCGAGAGCGTCGCGCCCTCCAGCGCCACCCACAGAATGCCGACGTTGTTCGACAGCAGGCAGAGCACCATGGTGAAAGAGAACAGCTGGTACATGCTGTGGTACAGCCGCAGTCGCGCCGCGTTGACCCTCCCGTGATGCTCCTCGATACGCATGTAGGGGCGGGAGAACAGCGCCGTGGTGAAGGCGACAAAGGCCGTGAGCGCGACCAGAAACACGTTGAACGGATCGACGAAGAACTGCTCGTCCATCGCGGTCATCGGGCCGTCGGCGATTACGCGGACAGTGAGCAGCGCCGCCGCGCCGACGGTCACCAAGCTCATCAGCGCGTTCAGCTCGGGCGCCCAGCGCTTGTGGCCCACCAGCGCAAGCAGCGCGCTGCCGAAGAGCGGGACGCCGAGGACCAGTGCGATCTCCAAGTCAATCTTCCTTCAGCTTTTCCATATGCCGGATGTCGAGGCTGTCGAACTGCTCGCGGATATGAAAAAAGAAGATGCCGAAGATGAAGGTGCCCACCAGCACGTCCAGCGCCACGCCCAGCTCGACTACCAGCGGCATGCCGTAGGTGGCGCTGGTGGCGGCGAGAAACAGGCCGTTCTCCATCGCCAAGAAACCGATCACCTGCGGCACCGCTTTTCTGCGCACGATCATCATGAGGAAGGAAAGCAGAATGCTCGCCATCGCGATGCCCAAGGTCGAGCGCGTGACCGTGCTCGCCATTTGCGAGATCGGCGCGGCCAGCGCAAAGGCGAAGATCACAAGGCCGATGCCGATCAACATCGTGGCCGGAATGTTGATCAGGGTCTCGACGTCCCAGCGCACCTGGAGCTGGTCGATCAGGCGGTGCAGCACCCAGGGAATCAACATCACTTTCAGCAGCACCGTGAGTGCGGCCGAGAAGTACAGGTGCGTCTGGCCGGTCGAGTACGCCACGATCAGCGTCGAAGCGGCGAGCGCCGCACCCTGCCAGGCGAACAGGTGGATCAGCGTCAGGACACGCCGCTGCGACAGCATCGCGAACGCGAGCAGCAACAGGAACGCCGCAAGCAGGTTGACGAACTGCGCGGCAAGGGACTGGCCCATGTCAGCCGCCGACGAGGAAGTGGGTGAGCATGCCCAGCACCGCGAGCAGGAACGCGGTGGAGAGAAACTCGGGGGCAAGGAACAACCGCAGCTTTGCCAGAACGGTCTCGATCAGCGCCAGTCCTGCTCCGGCGAGGGCGAGCTTCGCCGCCAGCGCCGCGACCGCGACCGGAAGCGCCGCCCAGTCGCCGGCCTCGGCGATGCCCCAGGGCAAAAACAGCGCGATGCCGATGGTAGTGTAGGCGAACAGCTTGATTGCTACCGCCCATTCGATCAGCGCCAGGTGGCGCGCGGAGTACTCGAGGATCGTCGCCTCGTGGGTCATAGTGAGTTCGAGATGTGTGGTCGGGTTGTCGATCGGGATGCGCGCATTTTCGGCGAGCAGCACCATAAGGAACGCCACCGCCGCGAAGGCGAGGCTCGGGTAGATCGCGAATTCGCGGTGTGCAAGAGTGTCGACGATGGTCGTGAGCTGCGTCGAGCCTGAAATGAATGCGGCGGTGAACAGCGTCATCAGCATCGCCGGTTCGGCGAGGAAACCGATCAGCATCTCGCGGCGCGCGCCGAGGCCGCCGAACGAGGTGCCGATGTCCATTGCGGCCAGCGCCGAGAACACGCGCGCCAGCGCGAACACGCCCACCAGCGCGATGATGTCGGCCGCTGGTGCGAAAGGCAGGCCGGTCGCGAGCACCGGAACGATGCCCGCCGCCAGCCACATGCAGCCGAACAGGATGTAGGGCGTGAGGCGAAATAGCGGCGAGGCGTCGTGCGCGATCACCGCATCCTTGTGGAACAGCTTCGCCAAGGTGTAGTACGGCAGCAGAATGCTAGGCGCCGAGCGGTTCTGCAGCCAGGCCCGGCACTGGTTCACCCAGCCCACGAGCAGCGGTGCTGCGAGCACCACGAACATGGACTGCAGGATCTGAAATGCGATTCCGGGTATATGGGTCATCGCACGAATACCAGCAGCGCAATCAGGGTGAGAAAGCTGTAGAGCAGGTAAATGCTGATCCTGCCCTGCTGCAGCAGCGCGATTTTCGATGAGACATACTCGGCAAGCCGCGCGACCGGCAGGTAAAACCAGACCCAGTGGCGGTCCTCGATCTTGAGCGAAAAGCGCGGCGCCGGATCGTCCGGCGCGGGCATGTGCCGCTGCACCAGGAAGATGGGGCCGAAAACGTGCCGGATCGGCTGGCCGAACGCGTCGGCGGTGTCCTGCATGCGCGAGGTCTGCTCGGGAAAGCCGCAATCCCAAGGATCGGCGAAACGCACGCGGCCGTGGTAGAAGTGGCGCACCAGCAGGAACGCAAGCAGCGTCACCCCAATGATCACGATCAGAAAAATGACCGGGCTGTAGCTAGCCTGCGCGCTCGCCGTGGGCACCAGCCATAGCCAGTTCGATGCCAGCGCCTCGTCGGACAATCCTTGCCCGGTCAGCGAGGTGCAGACCCGGTTCAGCATCAGGAGGAACGACGTCGGAAAAAGGCCCAGCACGAAACAACCTGCGGCCAGCCAGGCCATGCCGAAGCGCTCCATGTTGCCGGCGTCGTGCCCGCGGCCTCCGGCAGGCGACTGCGCATTTCCGGATTCGCGCGGCCGGCCAAGGAAGGCGACGCCGTAGACCTTGACGAAGCACATGGCGGTGAGCGCGCCGGCGAGCGCCAGCGTTGCCGCGAACAGCGGCAGCAGACTGCGCACCACGCCGTTTTGCAGAACCGGTGCCTGCAGCGCGGTCTGGAACGTGAGCCACTCGGAGACGAAGCCGTTCAGCGGCGGCAGCGCCGAAATGGCGAGCGCGCCGATGAGGAAGTAGAACGCGGTCTTCGGCATGGTGCGGATCAGGCCACCCATCTCGTTCAGGTTGCGTAGCCCCGTGGCATGCTGGATCGAGCCGGCGCCGAGGAACAGCAGTCCCTTGAACACCGCGTGGTTGAGCGTGTGATAGAGCGCCGCGATGAGGCCGAGGATTCCGGCCGCAGGGTGGCCGAAACCGATGAACACCATCGACATTCCCAGGCCGAGCAGGATGATGCCGATGTTCTCGACCGAGTGATACGCCAGCAGGCGCTTCAGGTCGTGCTGCATCAGCGCATAGAGCACGCCGAACAGCGTCGTTCCCGCGCCGACCACCAGCACCAACATGCCCCATTCCCAGCGCACGCCGCCGATCAGGTCGTAGATCACGCGCACCATGCCGTAGATCGCGGTCTTGATCATGATGCCGCTCATCAGCGCCGAGACCGGGGAGGGCGCCGCCGGGTGAGCCTCGGGCAGCCAGGCGTGAAGTGGAATAATCCCGGCTTTGGCGCCGAAGCCGAAGAATGCGAGCAGGAACGCCACCGTGGCCCAGCGCGGATCGAGCTCTGCCGAGCGCAGGGCGTCGAAGGTGTAGTCGCCATGGCCGCCGTGCATCACTCCGAAGCACAGCAGGATCGCGAGCGCGCCGAGGTGCGCGATCAGCAAGTAAAGGAAACCGGCGCTGCGGACTGCGGGCAGCTTGTGGTCGGTGGTCACCAGGAAGTACGAAGACAGCGCCATCGTTTCCCACGCCACCATGAAAAGGTACGCGTCATCGGCGAGGATCACGAACGCCATGCTGGCGAGGAACACGTGGTACTGCAGGCCGATGAGCGCGAGCCGTCCGGCGGCCTCATCACGGAAATAGCCGGTGGCGTAAACGGAAATTCCGGCTGCCACGGAGCCGAGCAGCATCAGGAAAAAACCAGCCAGCGGATCGACGCGCAGGTGGAAAGGCAGGTCGGGCAGGCCGAGCGGCAAGGTCAACTGTCCCACGGGCAGCCAAATCGCCTGCAGGCCGAGCGCCGCCAGTGCAAGACCTATCAGCGCGCCCAGCGGAAAGGCGAGTCGCCGTGCGGCGAACGCGTTGCCGGCGGGCAGCAGGGCGAGCACCGCGATGACAAGCCAAGCGGCCGCCACGGCGACGATTGCGCCAGGAGAATCAGTGGTCATGAAAACATCTTGCGCCAATATGGCGTGGAGCGCGCCGAGCTCCGCTAAGCCCACACGATGATGGCCGCCACGATGAGTCCCGCGATGGCGCCTGCCGCCACGAAAGCGGTGTCGCGCCGGTTCCAGCCGCCGCCGGCCATCATCGTGGTCTGCATTGTGAGCGGCATTGTTCTGGCACTGGGGTCGATGGCCTTGCCCGAGTCGCTGAGCGCCACCAGGCGCTGCGTCGCCTCCAGCGAATCGAAAGTGCGCGACAGTCCCCTCGCGGGCGCGGCATCCGGTGGCGGCGTTTCCTCCTCCACGCGGCGCGAGCGCTCGACGGTCTGGGCGAGCAGGGCGGCCTTGACTTCCGGTTCCACCACGGCGGGCGTCGGGCCCGGCGCCAGAGCCGCCAGCGGCAGCGTGGTGGTGGCGCTCGGCGTAACGTGCGTCTGGCGCTCAATATCGCGCAGGCCAAGCGCGATCTCGGCGGCGCTCTGGAAGCGCTCGTCCAGGGCCTTGGCGATCATGCGCCCGACGATCATGTCGAGCGCCGCGGGCGCCGCCGGGTTGATGGCGCTGGGCGCCGGCGGCACGAAGTTCACGATCTGGTACATCACCGCGTTGACGCTCTCGCCGGTGAAGGGCGCCGCCCCGGTCAGCATCTCATACAGGATCACGCCGAGGGAGAAGATGTCGCAGCGGTGGTCGGCGCGCTTGCCGATCACCTGTTCGGGCGACATGTACTTCGGCGAGCCCATCATCATGCCGGTCTGCGTCTGCACGTTGGAGGAGCGCATGCGGGCGATGCCGAAATCGGTGATCTTCACCGGCCCGGTCTCGGGCACCATGATGTTCGCCGGCTTGATGTCCCGGTGCACCACGCCGCGTTCGTGCGCATAGGCCAGGCCTTCCGCCACCTGTGCTGCAATCGACAGCGAGCGCGGCACCGGCAGCGGTTTGCCCGGCAGCAGCAGCGTGCGCAGCTCCGGGCCTTCGATGAACTCCATCGCCATGTAACAGGCACTCTCGGTCTTGCCGATGTCGTAGATGGTGACGATGTTGGGGTGGTTCAGTCCGCCTGCAGCGCGCGCCTCCTGGTAGAAGCGCTTCTCGTACATCTCGGCGCCGTCCTTGTCCATCCCCATGTTGATGGTCTTGATGGCGACGGTGCGCTCGAGCATCGGGTCCTTCGCCCTGTAGACGATGCCCATCGCCCCGCGCCCGATCTCGGCCACCAGTTCGAAGCGGCCGAGCTTTTGTTCTTCCATGGAATGTGGATCCGCGCCGGCTAGCGGCCGGCCTTGACCGAGCGGAACACTGGTCCCCAGGTCGGATGGCCCGCCTCGGCTGGGGGGAGGTCCAGCCCGGGCTGGATCGCCAACGCCTTGCGGAATTCCTCTCGGCACGCGGAGGTGCGACCGGAAACGCAATACATGAACGCCAGGTGCTTGTGCGCATTCACGCGGTCGGACCCGCCCAAGCCCTGCTCGACCGCCGTTTGCAAGTTCTTGGAAGCCTCGGCGTAATTGCCGTCCTCGTACTGGCGCAGGCCGGCGGCCAGCGCCGGCTCACCCTTGCCGCTGCTGAACAGGTTTTTGAAGTCCGCCTGCGCAGCACGCATCGGCTCGGTCTGGCAGCCGGCGAGGAGCAGCGCACCGGCCGCTGCGACGATCAACCCGTACTTCATCCCTCGTACCCCTTGGAACTGCGTTGTCCAGTGCTGTGCGGTGGAAGATACCACCGCGAGGGCAGGTCAGCGAAACTGGTGCCGGAAGCGCACCGGCTCGCCGGAACGAACTTCGAGGCGCTGGATGTAGGAGGGGAAGGAGGTGTTGCGCACTTCGACCACGTGCGAGCCGGGCGGCAACTCGATCGTGCGCAGCGGCGGGCTGACGCCGCGGCTCTTGCCGTCCACGAACACTTCGCCCCACGGCAGTATGGCGAGCTGAATGACGCCCGCGGCGACCACCGGGGCCGGCAGCGGCGCCGGCGCCGGCGCCGGCGCCGGCGCGGGTTCGGGTTTGGCCGCCGCGCTCTGGATGCGTGTCGCTTTGGCGACGGGCTTCTTCTTCGGGGCCGGCGGGGCTTCGATCTTTGCTGGTTCGGCCGGCTGCTCGGTTTTGGGCACTGGCACCGGCTCGGGCTTGGCCGCAGCGATGAGTGCGGCCTTCGGCGCTGTCGTGGGCACGATCCTGGCCTCTGCCGCTGGCTTCACGACGGGTTTGGTCGCCGCGGCGGGAGCGGGCGATACCGTGGGCGGCGGCCGCATCTGCGCGCGGACCGCGACCCCGCTGCCCACCAGCAGCGCAAACGCCAGCGGTGCGCCGAGCAGCGCCATGCGGTGCATGCCGAATGGGCGCGCATCAGTGAGCTCGCCGATGAAGCGCGGCGCTGCGCCGCGCGGCGCTACGCGCTGCGAACCGGTCTCGAGCACGCGGCGGGCAGCGTCGGTACCGATGCCGACCGAGTAGACCTCGTGCTCGCGCACGTGCTTGTCGGTACGCGCCCCGACGTAGCTGAACAGGCTGGCGTAGTCCAGCGACAGGCAGGACACGACCTCGTAGAAAGAGCGCGACACCAGCAGCTGGCCCGACTGCGCGAAACTCATTACGCGCTGAGCGACGTTGATGCCGTCGCCAATGATGTTCATCTGGCCGTTGATGTCCTTGACCACGCGCACCGGGCCGAGGTTGATGCCGAAACGGATGGCGATCGCGCCGGTGGCTTCGGCGCGCGCCGCGGCGCGCAGCGACATGGCGACGAACAGCGCGTCTTCCGGGTCGCCGAGGAAGGTGATCGCCGCGCCGTCGCCGGTGTCGAGCACCACGCGGTCGCGTGCGTGCACGTTTTCCAGGGCGGCGCTGAGCAGTTTGTTGAACGCCTGCTTGAACAGCATCTGCTCCGCCACGGGCTTCGTCGAGTACTCGACGATGTCCAGGAACACGATGCTGCAAACCAGCGTGCGGCTTGGCTGTTCGATCATGCGTCGCGCAGGGAGCGGCGCGGCGGCCGCAGGGAGAGCTATTTTACGCGCATGCCCGGTTTCGCCCCCGCATCGGGCGAAATGAGGAATATGCCCGCTTCCTCCCCCGAGGCGGCCAGCACCATGCCTTCGGAAACCCCGAATTTCATCGTGCGCGGAGCCAGATTGGCGACCACCACTGCGAGCTTGCCCTCGAGTTTGGCCGGGTCGTAGGCGGCTTTGATGCCGGCGAACACCGTGCGCGTGCCGCCGCCGAGGTCGAGGGTGAGTTTGAGCAGCCTGTCGGCGCCTTCGACCTGCTCCGCCTTGGCAATTCTCGCCACGCGCAGGTCGAGCTTGTCAAATTCGTCAATGGTGATGAAATCGTTCACGGAATGCTCCTTCGAGACATGCTGCTGCTTCTCGGCGTGGCGCTGGGGGGCAGTGGCCTGGGGAACGGAGGTGACGTCGAACAGCGCATCAAGTTGCCCCTCATCCACACGACTGGTAAGGTGCTTGTATGCTCCGATCGCGTGATCCTGGCCCAGATACTTCTGGAGATCATTCCAGGCAAAGGGCTTGACGCCCAACATCTGCGCCGAGAGTTCTGCTGTGCGCGGCAGCACCGGCGCCAGCAGGATCGCCAGGAATCGAAACGCTTCAATCGCCGCCGAACAGACGATGTGCAGCCGCGTCTGTTTGTCAGTCTTTTTGGCCAGCTCCCACGGCTTCTCAGCGTCCACAAACCGGTTCACTTCGTCCGCAAGATCCATGACGCGTCGAATCGCCTTGCCGAACTCGCGAGATTCATAGGACGCCGCTATTTCGGGCGCGGCGTTCTTCACTGTTGAGGCAATGTCCGCGACTGACTCTTTGTCCAGTCCTACGCCCCTCAATCTCCCGCCAAACCGCTTGGTGACGAATGGCGCGCACCGGCTGGCAATGTTCACGAACTTGCCGACCAGATCACTATTCACGCGCGCCAGGAAGTCATCCGGATTGAAATCCAGGTCTTCCACGTTGGCGTTGAGTTTGGCCGCGATGTAGTAGCGCAGCCACTCCGGGTTCATGCCCAGCTCGAGGTAGCGCAGCGGGCTGATACCGGTGCCGCGCGACTTGGACATCTTGTCGCCGGACACGGTGATGAAGCCATGCACGTAGACGTGGTCTGGCACCTTGTAGGGTTTGCCCGCGAACTCCAGCATTGCCGGCCAGAACAGGGTGTGGAAATAGATGATGTCCTTGCCGATGAAGTGGATCTGCTCGGTGCCAGGGTCCTGCAGGAATTTCTCGAAGTCGATGCCCGCTTTCGCGCAATAATTCTTGAAGCTGGCGAGATAGCCGATCGGCGCGTCGAGCCAGACATACAGGTACTTCTCTTCCTCGATGTCGGGCACGCGGATGCCAAAGTAAGGCGGGTCGCGCGAAATGTCCCAGTCGCCCAGCGCCTTGTCGCCTTCTCCGTCCAGCCACTCCTTCGCCTTGTTGACCACTTGCGGCTGAAGGCGCGCGGGTTTTTCCAGCCAGGCCTTGAGGAAGGCCTTGCACTTGGGATCTGACAGGCGGAAGAAATGATGCTCCGAGGTCTGCAGCTGCGGCCTCGCTCCCGACAGCGTCGAATAAGGGTTCTTCAGGTCGGTCGCCGAATACGCGGCACTGCAGTTCTCGCAGGCGTCGCCGTACTGGTCCCTGGCGCCGCAGTTCGGGCACTCGCCCTTGATGTAGCGGTCTGCCAGGAACATGCTTTTCACCGGGTCGAAGAACTGCTCGACCGGCTTGGTGTAGACCAGGCCCGCTCTCTTCAGCCGGCGGTAGATGTCCTGCGACAGCTCGGTGTTCTCCGTCGAATGCGTCGAGTGCCAGTTGTCGAACGCGATGTGAAATCCGTCGAGGTACTGCCTTCGGCCCTGCGCGATTTCGGCGACGAAGTCCGCGGGCGCCTTGCCGGCCTGCTCTGCGGCGAGCATGATCGGTGCGCCGTGCGCGTCGTCGGCGCTGACGAAATGCACCACGTGGCCCTGCATGCGCTGGAAGCGCACCCAGATGTCGGCTTGGATGTACTCCATGACGTGGCCGATGTGGAACGGCCCGTTGGCATAGGGCAGCGCGGTAGTGACGAACAGCCTGCGTTGCGGCATTGCTGGCCCGAGGAAAACGCGAATTTTAGCTTACACTTGCTCCATGTCCGTGAGTGAATCCGACGTCCGCTCCCTGCTCTCCAAACTGGTCGACCCGAACACCGGCAAGGACTACGTCAGCACGCGCTCGGTGAAGAGCCTCAAGGTGGACGATGCCGACGTGCAGCTCGATATCGAGCTCGGCTACCCCGGCAGGAGCCAGTTCGAGCCGATCAAGCGCGAAATCACGTCGGCACTGAAAAAATCCGGCGCCGGCAACGTCGCGGTAAGCGTCGTTTCCAGGGTGGTATCGCACTCGGTGCAGCGCGGCGTAAAGCTGGTGCCGGGAATCAAGAACATCATCGCGGTGGCCTCCGGCAAGGGCGGCGTGGGCAAGAGCACCACCGCGGTCAATCTGGCGCTGGCGCTCTCAGCCGAGGGCGCGTCGGTTGGCATCCTCGACGCCGACATCTATGGCCCGTCGCAGCCGATGATGCTCGGCATCGCGGGCCGGCCCGAATCGAAGGACGGCAAGGGCCTCGAACCGATGATGGGGCACGGTTTGCAGGCGATCTCGATCGGTTTCCTCATCGACGTGGACACGCCGATGGTCTGGCGCGGCCCGATGGTGACGCAGGCGCTCGTGCAGCTGTTGAAGGACACGCGCTGGCGCGATCTCGACTATCTGGTGGTGGACCTCCCGCCCGGCACCGGCGACATTCAGCTGACGCTTGCACAGAAGGTGCCGGTGACCGGCGCGGTGATCGTGACCACGCCGCAGGACATCGCGCTGATCGACGCGCGCAAGGGCCTCAAGATGTTTGAAAAGGTCGGCATCCCGATCCTCGGCGTGGTGGAGAACATGTCGATCCACGTCTGCCCGCAGTGCGGCCACCAGAGCCACATCTTCGGCAGCGGCGGCGCCGAGCGCATGTGCAAGGACTACGGCACCGAGCTCCTCGGCCAGTTGCCGCTCGACGAAGCGATCCGCCAGCAAGCCGATTCTGGCAAGCCAACGGTGGTCGCCGATCCCGACGGCAAGGCGGCGCAGATCTACCTGCGCATCGCGCGCCGCTGTGCCGTCAAGATCGCCGAGTCGCAGAAGGACATGACCGGCAAATTCCCCAATATCGTCGTGCAGAACACCTAGAGAACGGGGGAACCGAGGTTCCCCCGTTACCCCCGCCTATGAGCGTCAAATCAGACAAGTGGATCCGCCGCATGGCGGCGCAAGGCATGATCGAGCCGTTCGAGGCCGGGCAGGTGAAGGAGGTCGCCGGCAAGCGCGTGGTGTCCTATGGCACCTCCAGCTACGGCTACGACATCCGTTGTTCGGAGGAATTCAAGATCTTCACCAACATCAATTCGACTATCGTCGACCCGAAGGACTTCGACGCGAAGTCTTTCGTCGATTTCAAGGGCGAGGTGTGCATCATCCCGCCCAATTCCTTTGCGCTCGCGCGCACCGTGGAGTTCTTCCGCATCCCACGCAGCGTGCTCACCATCTGCCTGGGCAAGTCGACCTACGCGCGCTGCGGCATCATCGTCAACGTGACGCCGCTCGAACCGGAGTGGGAAGGGCACGTTACCCTCGAGTTCAGCAATACCACGCCGCTGCCGGCGAAAATCTATGCCGGCGAAGGCGTGGCGCAGATGCTGTTCTTCCAGTCCGACGAAGTCTGCGGCACCTCGTACAAGGACCGCGGCGGCAAGTACCAGGGGCAGCAGGGCGTCACGCTACCCCGTATCTAGTACCTCGTTTCACTGGGACCACCGCATTTAGTAGCGCGAGCGGCGCGCGACCCTTGACTCGCCCGGCAC
>CAZVZV010000084.1:0-4623 GCA_964631735.1 uncultured Enterobacteriaceae bacterium | reverse complement strand
GGCGACGATGCGCAGGACCTTCACGGTGCCGAGCGCTTCGTCCACTTCCACCTGGGCAATCTGCGCTGCAAAGGCGTAGGTGGCGTAGGGCGTGCCCTGGCCATTGGGATCGAGTGGCGTCGTCGGCGGATCGAAGCGGCCCTCGCCCGTCAGCACGTCGCCACTCATGTCCCTGGGCAGGCGCGACAGGTCCAGGCGGTGCGTGATGCCGCCTTTGCGAAATACCACGCGGTGCCGGTCGAGCTGCAGCTTGTAGCGGCGATCCAGGTATTCCTCGGGCGGCGCCCCGGCGGCAATGAAGATGCGCCGCCGCAGGTCCAGCCCCGCCAATTCTGCGGCCTTGCCTGAGACGAAGGCCTGGCGCGAGGCCGAGGATTTTCCGGCGTCCGCCGTGCGGTCCGTGTCGCCCATCACCAGTTCGATCTGCGCCATCGGCAGCCCGAGCGCATCGGCGACAACCTGCGTCAGCGTGGTGTTCGAGCCCTGGCCGATGTCCACTGCGCCGTTGTAGAACACGAGCCGGCCTTGCGCAGAGAGCACGATGCGCAGCGTCGAGGGATTGGCGAGCGCAGTGTTGCCGACGCCGTACCACATGCAGCCCACGCCAACGCCGCGGCGCAGGCTGCTGCCGCTGTTGCTGGATTTCGCATTGAAGCTTTCCGTTTCCGCGCGCAGACGTTGCCAATGCGGCTTGAGCCGGTCGAGGCATTCGCCGAGGCCGGCCGAGTGTTCCAGCAGCTGGCCGGTGGCAGTCGTGTCGCCGGCCTTGAGTGCGTTCAGGCGCCTGAACTCCAGTCGGTCGATGTTCAACTTGTCGGCCAGTTCGTCCATCATGGCCTCGTGCGCGATCGCCCCCTGCGGCACGCCGAAGCCGCGGAACGCACCCGAAGGATGGCAGTTGGTGAAGTAAGCGCGTCCGCGCGTGCGCACGTTGCGCACCGCGTAGGGGCCGGTAGCGTGGATCGGCACACGCGTCGCTACGGTCGGGCCCCAGCTCGCGTAGGCGCCGGTGTCGAACAATGCATCCACCTCGACCGCCTGCAGCTTGCCGTCGGCAGCGCAGCCGAAGCGCGCGCTGATGCGTGCCGGGTGGCGTTTGGTGGTCGAGGCCATGCTCTCCGGCCGGTGGTACGCGCATGCCACCGGGCGGCCGGTGAGCCAGGCGCCGAGCGCGACCAGCGGCTGCACCGACAGGTCGAGCTTGCCGCCGAATCCGCCGCCGCAGGCAGTTGGCACGATGCGCACCTGCTGCGGGTCGAACCGCATGACCAGCGCCACTTCATCGCGGTCCATGTAGGGCGTCTGCGTCGTGACGTGGACCTCCAGTCGCCCCTCTACCACGCGCGCCCAACCGGCTTCGGGTTCGATGTAGGCGTGTTCCACGAAGTTGGTTTCGAAGGTCGCTTCCGCGACCGCGGCGCATCCCGGGAAAATCTCGCTGACGTTGCCGCGCTTTACGCCGCCGTCGAGCAGCAGGTTGCCGGCCTTGTCCGGCTGCACCAGCAGCGCGCCTTCCATCATCGCTGCATCCAATCCCATCACCGGCTGCAAAGGCTCCCAGGTCACCGGGAAGAGCGCTTCGTCCATGGATTCGATGGCGGCGCGTGCACCGATGACGGCGGCGACGGCTTCCCCTTTGAAGCGCGCCTCGCTTTCCGCCAGCACCGGCTGGTCCTTGATGTGAGGATAGATGCCGAAGCCATTGGAGGGCACGTCCTTTGCGGTAAGTACGCGAACCACGCCGGCTTGCCGCGCATAGGCGGAGAGATCGCCGAAGGCGAACTGTGCGCGGTGGTGCGGCGAGCGGATCACGCGCAGCCACAGGGCGTCGGCGGGAACTGCGTCGGCACCGAACTTCTCTGTGCCGGTGAGTTTGGCAATGCCGTCCACCTTGCCCGCCCTCGCACCTATCGCTTTGCCGGCGGCGGGCGAGGGGCCGAGGACTCGCCGGTTGGCGACGTCGAGCACCGCCTCGATGATTTTCTGGTAGCCGGTGCAACGGCACAGCACGCCGGCGAGCGCATCCTTGACCTCGGTTTCCTTCGGTTTGCGCTTGCGCGAGAGCAGGTCGGCGGCGGCCATCAGCATGCCGGGCGTGCAGATGCCGCATTGCGCCGCACCGTGGTTCTGGAACGCCACCTGGAGCGGGGTGAGCTTGCCGTTCTTCGCCAGGCCTTCGACCGTGACGACGTTGCGCGCTTCGACTTGCCCTACTGCGGTCAGGCAGGCGCAAACCTGGCGCCCGTCGAGCAGCACGGTGCAGGCGCCGCAATCCCCGGCGTTGCAGCCAATCTTGGTGCCGGTCAGGCCCAGTTCGTCGCGCAGCACGTCGGCAAGGCGTGCAACGCGCGCTGCGCGGCTCACCACCTTGCGTCCGTTGACCCTGAATTCGGTGGTCTCGGTACCGGCGAGGAACTCGGCGCGCGGGCGGTTCATGCCATCTCCCGCAGCAGACGCCGCACCAGTTCCAGCGCGGCCAGCTTGCGATACTCGGCGCTCGAGCGGACATCGGCAATCGGTTCCAGCACGGCGAACTGCGCTGGATTGACCCAGTCGGCGAGCGAAGCGTCGAAGCGCTTGCCCTTCAACTCAGCTTCGAGCGCGGGCAGGCGCCGCGCCACCGGCGAGCACGAACCGACGGCGACGCGGGCGTTCACGACCTTGCCCGAGCGATGCTCGATCACGGCGCTGGCCATGGCGATCGAGATCACCAGGTACTTGCGAGCGCCGAGCTTGAGGAAGTGGCTTGCTGCGGGAGTCTTCGGCTTCGGAACCAGCACTGCAGTCGCGAGTTCTCCTTGCCGCAGGGCCGTCTTACGCGGCCCGAGGATAAACTCGTGCAGCGGCACTAGGCGTACGCCCTTCGCGCTGCTCAGCTCGACCGAGGCGTCCAGCGCCAGCAGCGCTGGGACGCCGTCCGCAGCGGGAGAGGCATTGCACAGGTTGCCTGCGACGGTGCCCGCATTCTGGATTTGCTCGCCGCCGACTTCGCGCGCGGCGAGCTTGAGGCCGTCGAACAGGGGAGGCAGCTTTGCTTCGATGACCTCGGACCAGGTCGTGGCGGCGCCGATGCGCCAATGGTCGCGCTTCGCCGATATGCCGCGCAACTCGCGTAGTGCGGTGATGTCGAGCACTTCAGCGGGCAGGGCCTGCGCCACGCGGGAAGGGTAGAAATCGGTGCCGCCCGCCAGCACGGTCCGTGGTGCGCGCGCAAGGATCCGCAGCGCTTCAGTGAGTCGGATTGGCCTGGCGTAGCCGGACATGGCCTCTATGCTGCCACGAACCTCTGCAAATCGGCGGCGCAGAGCGAGTTCAGGATCGCGTCCGGCTTGGCGTCCGCCAGCGCCAGCACCGCCGCGTCGGCTGAACGTCTGCTGCCGACCCTGAGCAGACGCTCGAGAGACGCAGAAAAATTCAGCCTAGCGCAGGCGGTCTATCTCGGAACCCAATTGCTGGCTCGACCCGCTTGATTCCGTGGACGTTCAACCCTCCCCAAGCAGCCTATCTCCCCTGATATCCGCCTCATTAAAGCCAAGAGTCCGGAGGGTGCAAATACGTACAAAGGCTAAACGCCTGATCCTGAAGGGCGGATGACAGGCTGAGGTGGTCGGGTGTCTAATTGACCATCATTTAGGAAGTTCACATTACGTTAGAACGCTGAATGGGGAGATGCATTTTGATTGGTAAATTCTCTCTGCTTCTGAGCGCCATGGCCCTGCTCTTGGTGTCCGCGTGCGGCGGCGACAGCGAACCAATCGTTTGCACTGCATCACTTGAGGCCGGTATTCGCATTCACGTAACTGATAGCGCCAGCGGCAATCCGATCTCGTGCGGCGCGCGTGCAATGGTGACCGCTGGCACTTACTCGGAAGCAGTCGATAATCCATCCGGTCCGGGTTGTTTCGATACCGCAATGCTGATGGCCGCTTTTGAACGACCGGGCACCTACGCGGTTACTGTTTCTAAAGCAGGGTATCTCGACTTCGCCATCAATGATGTCGTAGTTACAGCCGGCGTTTGCCACGTGAACACCGTTACCGTGGAAGCACGGCTGAGTTCCATGTAGCGTACAGGGGGTTTTTCGCATACAGATGCAGCGTTCTAACCGGCCCATCGAGACGGACCTTCGCGAGCGGGCTTCGCCTGCCTGCTCGGCCGCTCATGGGCGACGTTAAGCGGAAGCGCTACCGATCTGCCGCTTCGCGAATGCCCGCTCCTGGCCGGAAGCGGAACTTCCGGCTATGACACTAGCTCAAGCCGCCTTGCGCTCGGCGGGCGGCGGCAACTGCTTAAGGCAGCGACCAATCCAGAGAGCGGTGAGTTTTTCCTGAACTCCGTTCTGCGCCAGGCGCTGGGCGAGGGCGCCGAAGTCGACCTGGTCGAGAGGCTGGTCCTGGTTGAAGCAGGAGAAGACGTAGGTGGTCTCGCCGGTCTGCGGGTCGACGTGGGGCTGGAGGCACTGGGTGCAGATTTCTTTCATCATGCACTGCATCGGGCTGTTGATGGAGCCGATGTACGCGGCGACGATCGCCAAGGATGAGCGCTAGCGCCTTTTCGGCGCCCTGAACAGCTGCCGGTGCGTTCCCGTCCGGTGAAACACGATGCGATTTCGCTTGACCCGGT
>CAZVZV010000083.1:0-7516 GCA_964631735.1 uncultured Enterobacteriaceae bacterium | reverse complement strand
GCTGTACGCGCTCTGGCTGCGCTACACCGGGCCGAACACCACGCTCGACTTCGCCATCATGATCGACATCCTGCTGATGGTGGTGATCGGCGGCATGGGCACCATGTACGGGGCCGTGATCGGCGCCACCATCTTCGTGGTGGCGCAGAATTACCTGCAGAACGCGATGCAGGCGTTCTCCGGAGCGATGAAGGGCGTACCGCTGCTGCCCGACCTGTTCCACCCGGACCGCTGGCTCCTTTGGCTTGGCGTGCTGTTCGTGCTCTCGGTCTACTACTTCCCCACCGGCGTCGTCGGCCAGCTGCGCGCGAGGTTGAGGAAATGAGCGGCGCGTCGCGCTACCTGGTGTGCGAAGGCCGCGAGATTCACTACACCGAGTGGGGCGCGACATGGACGACATCGCGGCGCACCTTGCGCAACGCTTTCGCGTGATCTGCCCGGACACCATTGTGAAAAATGGGGTCAGACCCCATTTTTTACTTCCCGGCGCGGTAGGCCTTGCCGCGCTTCTTGCCGCGGCCGATGGCGCCCTTGCGCTTCACGGAGCCGAAATTGAAGCTGTTGTCGCCCGCGGCCTTGGCGGCTTCGCGGCTGCGCTGCTCGGCGATCGATTCACGCGCCAGTGCGGCGCCGTACTTGCGTTTCATGATTGCTCCAGCAGGTTTGGTGTTTCGAGGGGCGCCATCTTACCCCAGCGGTGAGCGTTCCGGCTCTGCCGCCTTGGCGCGCGTGCCGATGAAGCGGGAGCAGAATAGCCCCGCCTCGTACAGCAAGCACATCGGCACGGCCAACATGAACTGCGACAGCACGTCGGGCGGCGTGACCACCGCCGACACCACAAAGGCGCCGACGATTACGTAGGGGCGGGCTTCCTTGAGCTTGTCGACGCTCACCACGCCGAAACGCACCAGCAGGATCACCACGATCGGGATCTCGAACGTGACGCCGAAGGCAAGGAACATGGTGATGACGAAGCCGAAGTAGGCCTCGATGTCGGGCGCCGGGGTGATGGACTTTGGCGCGAAATCGTTGATGAACGCGAACACCTTGCCGAACACGAAGTAGTAGCAGAAGGCGACACCGAGCAGGAACAGCACCGTGCTCATCACCACGATCGGCAGCGCGAGCCGCTTCTCGTTCTCGTACAGGCCCGGCGCGATGAACGCCCAGGCCTGGAACAGCACATAGGGCAGCGCCACCATGAACGCCACCAGTGCCGTCACCTTCATCGGCACCATGAACGGCGTGATCACGCCGGTGGCGATCATCTTGGTGCCCTCAGGCAGGGCCTGCAGCAATGGCGCGGCGAGGAAATCGTAGATCGCGCCGGACCCGGGCCAGAAAAAGAGAACCACGAAAGCCGCGCCAAACGCGAACAGAGCCCGCATCAAACGCTGGCGTAATTCTATGAGGTGCGATACGAAAGTCTCTTGCGTACTCATTGCTTTTGCTTTTCTACGATCGCCGGTGCCGGTTCTGGCGCCGGCGAAACCGGCGGCTGCTCGGGCACCGGTGCCTCGACTTTCCCCTCCACCGCCGCGTTCAGTTCGCTCTCGGTCTTGTTCAACTCCGTAGTCACCGAAGACTCGAATCCTGTCGCCGCCTGCTGCATCGAATCGCGCATGTTGCGCAATTCATCCAGCTCGACCTCGCGATTGATGTCCGCCTTGACGTCGGAGACGTAGCGCTGCAGCCGCCCGGCGAGGTGGCCGAGGGTGCGCGCGACGCGCGGCAGGCGTTCGGGGCCGATCACGATCAGCGCCACCAGCGCGATCACCATCAGCTCAGAGAATCCGATATCGAACATTGGGGCCTGGAGAAACCGTTACAGAAACAAAAGGCGCCCGCAGGCGCCCGTATGTTGTCCCGGCGAAGGCTGCTCAGGCCTTGGTCTCGGTCCTGCTCTTGACCTCGCCCTCGACCGTCTTGCCGGTGACTTGCGGCGCGCCGTCGGCCGCCTTGTCGCCGTCGCGCATGCCGTCCTTGAAGCCGCGCACCGCGCCGCCGAGATCCGCACCGATGTTGCGCAGTTTCTTGGTGCCGAAAATCAGCATCACGATGACAAGAACGATCAGCCAGTGCCAGATGCTGAACGAGCCCATGGTTACCTCCTACTTTCTTCGCAGGATCATCGGGCCCAGCGGGTCCGGCCCACCGATCACGTGCATGTGTACATGATACACCTCCTGATGGCCCACCCGCCCGGTGTTGATGATGCAGCGGAAGCCATCGTCGGCGCCTTCCTTGCTCGCCAGTTCGCCCGCGAGGGCAAGCATCTTGCCCAGCGCCTTGTGCTGCGCCATGCCAGCGTCGTACAGGCTGGCCACGTGCGCCTTGGGGATGATCAGGAAGTGCACGGCTGCGACCGGCCGGATGTCGTGGAAGGCGAACACATCTTCGTCCTCGTACACCTTGTTCGCGGGAATCTCGCCGCGCACGATCCTGCAGAACAGGCAGGTCGGATCGCTCATCGTTTCTTGCGCGCCGCTTTCTCGTCGATGCCCGAGATACCCTCGCGCCGGTGCAGCTCCGCCAGCACGTCTCCGGGCCCCAGGCCATGGCGCGAGAGCAGGATCAGGCAGTGGAACCACAGGTCCGCGGTTTCGCGCACCAAGTGCAAGCGGTCGCCGGACTTGGCCGCCAGCACCGTCTCGGTAGCCTCCTCGCCGATCTTCTTCAGCACCGCGTCCTCGTCGCCGCCGAGCAGGCCCGCGACGTAGGATTTGCGCGCGTCGCCGCCCTTGCGGCGCTCGATGGTGGCGGCAATGCGCTCCAGCGTTTCAGCCAGTCCGAGTTTCATTGGTCGCCGTAGATGAGTTTCGGATCCTTCAGCACCGGATCCGTGCTCACCCACCTCCCGTCTTCCAGTTTGCGGAAAAAACAGCTCTCGCGCCCGGTGTGGCAGGCGATGCCACCGACCTGCCCGACCTTGAGCAGGACCGCGTCGGCGTCGCAGTCCAGGCGCACTTCCAGCACCTTCTGCACGTGGCCCGATTCCTCGCCCTTGCGCCACAGGCGCTTCCTCGAGCGCGACCAGTACACCGCTTCGCCCTTTTCCACCGTCTGCCGCAGCGCGTCGCGGTTCATCCAGGCCACCGTCAGTACGCGGCCGCTCTTCGCGTCCTGCGCGATGGCCGCGACCAGCCCCTGCTCGTCCCACCGCAGCTGCTCGAACCACTCCATCACAGCCGCACCTCGATGCCGCATGCGCGCATGTGTTCTTTCGCCGCGCGCACGGTGAAATCGCCAAAGTGGAACACGCTGGCGGCGAGCACCGCGTCCGCCCTGCCTTCGAGCACACCCGCTGCGAGGTGCTGCATGTTGCCGACCCCGCCGGAGGCGATCACCGGCACGCTGACGGCGTCGGCCACCGCGCGGGTGAGCGCGAGGTCGAAGCCGTCGCGCGTGCCATCGCGGTCCATGCTCGTGAGCAGGATCTCGCCGGCGCCGCTCGCCACCATGCGCCGCGCCCAGTCCACTGCGTCGAGCCCCGTGGGATTGCGCCCGCCATGGGTGTAGACCTCCCAGCCGCCGCCAGTCTTTTGTTTCGCGTCGATGGCCACCACGATGCACTGGTTGCCGACCTTGGCGGAGGCTTCCCCGACCAGCGCCGGGTTCTGCACTGCGGCGGTGTTGATCGACACCTTGTCGGCACCGGCGTTGAGCAGGCGCCTGACGTCTTCGACCTTGCGCACGCCGCCGCCAACGGTGAGCGGGATGAACACCTTCGCCGCCACCGCCTCGATGACGTGCAGCAGGATGTCGCGCGCGTCCGAGCTCGCGGTGATGTCGAGGAAGCACAGTTCGTCGGCGCCTTCCGCGTCGTAGCGCGCGGCGACCTCCACCGGGTCGCCGGCGTCGCGCAGGGCGACGAAATTGACGCCTTTGACAACCCGGCCCGCGGTCACATCGAGGCAGGGAATGACGCGCTTGGCGAGGCTCATGACTTCCTGCTTGCCTTGTCGGCGGCGGCCTGCGCCTTCTTGAAGTCGATCTTGCCCTCGTACAGCGCGCGCCCGGTAATCGCACCGATCACGCCTTCGGGCATCAGCTTCTGGCACACCGCCTCGATGTCCTTGATGCTGTTCATGCCGCCGGAAGCGATGAGCGGAATCTTGATCGCCTGCGCCAGCTTGAGCGTCGCCTCGATGTTGACGCCGGTCATCATGCCGTCGCGCCCGATGTCGGTGTAGACCAGCGCTTCGATGCCGTAGTCCTCGTACTTTTTCGCCAGGTCCACTACGTCATGGCCGGTCATCTTCGACCAGCCCTCGACCGCCACCTTGCCGTCCTTCGCGTCCAGGCCGGCGATGATGTGGCCGGGGAAGGCGTAGCTGGCGTCGGACAGGAAGCCGGGATTCTTCACCGCCGCCGTGCCGATGATCACGTAGGCGACGCCCGCGTCCAGGTAGCTCTCGATGGTATCGAGGTCGCGGATGCCGCCCCCGACCTGGATGGGCAGGGCGTCGCCGACCGCCTTGATCATTTCGCGGATCACTTTCTCGTTCTTCGGCCGGCCGGCGACAGCGCCGTTCAGGTCGACGATGTGCAGGCGCCGCGCGCCCTGCGCCGCCCAGTGTTTCGCCATGGCCACGGGATCGTCGCCGAACACCGTGGCCGTGTTCATGTCGCCCTGCTGCAGGCGCACGCAGCGGCCGTCCTTCAGGTCGATTGCCGGGATGATCAGCACGCGGTGAAGCGCAACGCCTTAGGGGGCTACGGCCGCCATTGGATGAAGTTGGAGAGCAGGCGGAGCCCGGCGGCCTGGCTTTTTTCCGGGTGGAACTGCACGGCGAAGATGTTATCCCGCGCAATCGCGCAGGTAAAGGCAACTCCGTAGTCGCAGGTCGCCGCCACCAGCCCGCCATCGGCGGGCGCCGGGTAGTAGCTGTGGACGAAATAGAAGCGCTCGCCGCTCGGGATGCCCGACCAGAGCGCATGGGGCCTGGCCTGGCGCACTTCATTCCAACCCATGTGCGGCACCTTCAGGCCGGCCATGCGCGCCGCCGGAAAGCGCGGCACACCGCCAGCGAGCAAGCCCAGGCCGGGCGTATCGCCTTCTTCGCCCCGCTCGAACAGCATCTGCATGCCGATGCAGATGCCAAGGAACGGTTTCGCGCGCGTTGCCTCGATCACGGCCTCGCGCGCGCCGCTGGCGGCGAGCTGGCGCATGCAATCCGGCATCGCGCCCTGTCCGGGCACGACCACCCGTTCGGAGGCGCGGATTACCTCCGGGTCGGCTGTCACCGCCACCCGCGCCTGCGGCGCGACGCGCTCGAGCGCCTTCGACACGGAGCGGACGTTGCCCATGCCGTAGTCCACCACAGCGATATTCATGACGCCGAGCGCCGATCGAGGGCTAGAGGGAGCCCTTGGTCGAAGGTATCGAGCCCGCGGCGCGCGGGTCGATCTCCGCTGCCATGCGCAGCGCGCGCGCGAAGGCCTTGAAGATGGTTTCGCACTGGTGGTGCGCATTGTCGCCGCGCAGGTTGTCGATGTGCAGCGTCACTTGTGCGTGGTTGACGAAGCCCTGGAAGAAATCATGCATCAGGTCGACGTCGAACTCGCCGATCAGCGCGCGCGTGAACTTGACGTGGTATTCCAGCGCCGGGCGGCCCGAGAAATCGATCACTACGCGCGACATCGCCTCATCCAGCGGCACGTAGGCGTGGCCGTAGCGGCGCACGCCGGCCTTGTCGCCGATCGCCTTGAGGAATGCCTGGCCGAGGGTGATGCCGATGTCCTCCACCGGGTGGTGCGCGTCGAGGTGCAGGTCGCCCTTGGCCTCGATGTCCAGATCCAGCATGCCATGGCGGGCGACCTGGTCGAGCATGTGCTCGAGGAACGGCAGCCCGGTGGAGAATTTCGAGACGCCCATGCCGTCCAGGTTGAGTTTCACCCGGATCTGGGTCTCCTTGGTGTTGCGGGTCACTTCGGCAGTGCGGTTCACAGCGCTTCTCGCATGGCGGTGAGGAGTATACGGTTTTCGTCGGGCGTGCCGACCGTGATGCGCAGGCAGTTCTTCAGGCTCGGGCCGTTGAGGTTCCTCACCAGCACGCCCTGCCGCAGGAGCGCCTGGTAGCTGCGGTCGGCGTCGGGAACGCGCACCAGGAAGAAGTTGGCCTCCGATGGATACACCGTCACGCCGGGCAGCGCGGCGAGGGCCTGGCCGAGGCCCGCGCGGTCTGCGCGGATCTTCGCCGCCTGCTGTTCGAGCACGTCCAGCCGCTCCAGTACGAAGGTCGCCGCCGCCTGCGTCAGCACGTTGACGTTGTAAGCCTGGCGCACCTTATTGAATTCGCCGATCCACTCGGGGCGCCCCACCAGGTAGCCCAGCCGGATTCCCGCCAGGCCGAGCTTGGACACGGTGCGCATCACCACCAGGTTCGGGAACTCGGCCAGCCGCGGCATGAAGCTCTTCTGCGCGAACACGTGGTAGGCCTCGTCCAGCACGACGAGTCCCTGCGCCGCGCGCAGGACCGCGACGATGTCGTCCTCCGGGTAGAGGATCCCGGTCGGATTGTTCGGGTAGGCGATGAAGATGAGCGCGGGCTGCTCGGCTTTCACCCGGGCGACGAAGGCGTCCCGGTCGAGCGTGTAGTCCTCGCGCAGTTCGTAACGCAGCGCCTTCATGCCCGAAAGCGTCGCGTTCATCGCGTACATGACGAAGGTCGGCGCCGGGAACATCATTGACGCACCGGGCCGGGCGCAGGCAAAGGTCACGATCTGGATCAGGTCATCCGAGCCGTTGCCAAGCAGGATCTCCATGCCCGCGGGCACGTTCATCTTCTTCGCCAGCAGCTCGCGCAGTTTCCTGCCCGTGGGATCCGGATAGCGGTTGAGGTCCACGCGGGCGAGGTACTCCCCCAGCTCGCGGCGCATCTGCGCCGGCAGCGGATAGGGGTTCTCCATCGCGTCGAGCTTCACCATGCCGCCGGGCTCGGCGACGTGATATGCCTTGAGCGCGAGGATTTCTGGCCGGATCAATTTGTCCGGAGTCATTTGAACCTCATCCTTGCCGAGCGCGCGTGCGCGGAGAGCCCCTCGCCTTCGGCCAGCGTCGCAGCCAGCCGCCCGAGCGTGGCGGCTCCTGCCTGTGAAACGCCGATCACGCTCGAGCGCTTCTGGAAGTCGTAGACACCGAGCGGCGAGGAGAAGCGCGCGGTGCCGGAAGTCGGCAGCACGTGGTTCGGGCCGGCGCAGTAGTCGCCGATCGCCTCCGAGCTCCAGCGCCCGAGGAAGATCGCGCCGGCGTGATGCAGCTTGGGCAGCAACGCGTCGGGGTCCTCCACCGACAACTCCAGGTGCTCCGGGGCAATGCGATCGGCGATGGCGCAGGCCTCGTCAAGGCTGCGCGTCTGGATCAACGCGCCGCGTGCCCCGAGTGAGGCCTCGATCACCGCGCGCCGCGGCAGCGTCGGCAGAAGCTTGACGATGCTCGCCTGCACCGCATCCAGGTAGGCGGCCGACGGGGAAATGAGGATCGATTGCGCCACCTCGTCGTGCTCGGCCTGGG
>CAZVZV010000082.1:0-2762 GCA_964631735.1 uncultured Enterobacteriaceae bacterium | reverse complement strand
GTCGGCAAGATCTACGAGGGTCCGGTGCTGCGCCTGCTCGATTTCGGCGCGATCGTGCAACTGATGCCGGGGCGCGACGGCCTGCTGCACATCTCGCAGATCAGCCACGAGCGCGTGAACGCCGTGTCCGATCACCTCAAGGAAGGGCAGATCGTGAAGGTGAAGGTGCTGGAGGCCGACGACAAGGGCCGCGTGCGCCTGTCGATGAAGGCGATCGGCGCGCCGGAGGCGGCCAAGCAAGCCTAGCCGGGCGGGACTACTTCGCGACCTGCTTTTCGCGCAGCTCGTCCAGCGTCTTGCAGTCGATGCACAAGGTCGCGGTGGGGCGCGCCTCCAGGCGTTTGAGGCCGATCTCCACGCCGCAGCTTTCGCAGTAGCCGTATTCGTTGGCGTCGATGCGCGCGATGGTCTCGTCGATCTTCTTGATGAGCTTCCTCTCGCGGTCGCGGTTGCGCAGCTCCAGCGCCATGTCCGATTCCTGGGTGGCGCGGTCGTTGGGGTCGGCGAACACCGTGGCTTCGTTCTGCATGGTATGCACCGTGCGGTCGATCTCCTCCGAAAGCTCGGATTTCACCTGTTCGAGCATCTTGCGGAAATGCGAACGCATTTTCGCGTTCATGTATTCCTCGCCCTTCTTCGGTGCGTACGGCGTGAAGTTCTTGCGGCTGAGTTCGAGTGCCATTTCCCGCTTCGACTGGAAAAATGAAGGGCGCTCTTTTTAGCAGAAAACCCCTCCAGCAGCAAGCTGGAAAAAGAGTATCATTGGCGCCCTTTTCGGGGTGTAGCGCAGCCTGGTAGCGCGCTTGCTTTGGGAGCAAGATGTCGGGAGTTCAAATCTCTCCACCCCGACCAGAAGGACGCCCGGCGGCTGCCCGTAGCTCAACCGGATAGAGCACCAGCCTTCTAAGCTGGGGGTTGTGGGTTCGAGTCCCGCCGGGCAGACCAGTAGAATTGACGTCGCAATGGTGGCCGTAGCTCAATGGTAGAGTCCTGGATTGTGATTCCAGTTGTTGTGGGTTCGAGTCCCATCGGTCACCCCACTGATTTCAGATCGGCCCAGCCCACGAGTCGCTGCCGCATATCAGGCGGCGTCGCTCGAAACAAACAACCGATTTCTCGCCGCCTCGGTGATGGCGACGACGCAGGGGTGCGTTACGCGCCGCTCGACGGAGATCGCGAAGAACTGCTCGACGATCTCCTGCGTTCGGCCGAACGTTTTCACGCCGTACTGCTTTTCGATTTCTGATTCGAGAACGGTGGGTCCGATGAATACCCCTGCGCCGCGCTGCCCGAACGCCTTCATGAGCGCGCTGTCGTCGAACTCTCCGACCACCCGGGGCCGGAGTTCATTCGCCTCGCACCACCGGGCCAAGCGCGAACTCACTGCCGCGTCCGCGCCGGGAATCAGCATCGGCACGCCGGCCAGGCAGGCGGGAAACTTTCCCTTGAGGCTCTTTAAGAGCCGGGCAGATGCGAAAAAACTCACCCCGGATTCCCCGAGCCGGTGGTTGTAGGCGCGCACACTCACCGAGGGCGGGATCGGCGCGTCGGCAATGACGAGGTCCAGGCGGTGCGCGGCGAGTTCCGCGAGGAGGCTGTCGAGCTTCCATTCCCTGCATACGATGCGCACGGGCGTGGGCAGACGGGTCGCCGGTTCGATCAGGCGATAGGCGATCGTCTTCGGAACGGCGTCGGCAACGCCCAACCGGAATTCGACCGGGCGGCCGCCGGCCGGGTAATTCCGCAGTGACTCCTCCAGTTCGGATCCGAGAATGAAGATGTCCTGCGCGTAACCGAAGGCGAGTCGCCCCGCGTCCGTCAACTCGAGGCTGCGTCCGCGCTTGGCAAACAGGGGCGTTCCCAAGTCATCCTCCAGCAGCCCGATCTGCCCGCTGATGGTCTGAGGCGTCAGGTGCAACTCTTCGCTCGCGCGCGCGACGCCGCCTGTCTTGGCGACGCGCCAGAAGTAGTGCAGGTGCTTGAAATTCATGGCGCCATCTGTTCGTAATATTCGATGTATTTCTATAGATAAAACGATTTTACACGAAGTAGCAGCATCTCTACACTCGGCGCCACAGTGTGCTGACTGACGAGGAGGGACCGAGCATGCGAATCGACATTCAGGGCGTGGGGTTTGCGCTCACCGCCCCGCTTTTGGCTCACACCGAGCGGCGGCTGCGCTTCGCCCTGACTCGAACCGGCGCCCGGATCAAGCGAGTGGTGATCCGGCTGGGCGATACCAATCGGCGGCGCGGCGGGGAGGACAAGTTTTGCAGGATTCAAGTGGTGCTAGACGGTGCGCAGCCTGTCCTGATCGAGGACGCCGGCGCCGATCTGTACGCGGTGATCGACCGGGCGGCGGAGCGCGCTGGCCGCAACGTCGCCAAGAACGTCGACCAGCTGCGAGAGAAGTTTCGGCAGGGCAATTGGCAGCTGCCTGCCTCGCTGCCGGGCGATGCTTTAGTTGACATGTCCAAGAACTGAAGGAGTCCGACCAATGAAACCTGCAGAGACCCTTGTCCTGACCCGCGATACCGGGGCGATCGCCCCGCCCCTGTCCGCCAACCGCGTGTTGAGGAACACCTACTGGCTGTTGTCGCTGACGCTGCTGTTCAGCGCCGGCGCAGCGGCCGTCACGGCCGCGCTGCAGTTGCCGCATCCGGGCATCGCAATCACCTTGATCGGATATTTTGGCCTTCTCTTCCTAACGGTCCGGTTACGCGACAGTGGTTGGGGGCTGATTTCGGTCTTCGGGCTGACCG
>CAZVZV010000081.1:0-6605 GCA_964631735.1 uncultured Enterobacteriaceae bacterium | reverse complement strand
CTAGTAGCCGGCGGCGAAGTCGACGAGGTTGAGTGGCGCCTCGCCGCGCCGCACGCGCTCGATGTTTTCGGCGATCTTGCCGACGGAGGTGCGCGGTTCGGTGAGGGCGGCGATGTGCGGCGTGATGGTGATGCCGGGGTGTGACCAGAGCGGGCTTTCCGGCGGCAGCGGCTCGGTCTCGAACACGTCCAGGTAGGCGTGCGCCAGATGCCCGGAATCAAGTGCCGCGAGCAGGTCCGGGATCACCAGATGCCCGCCGCGCGCAACGTTGATGACGCAGCCGTCCTGCCTGATCTTCTGCAGGTTTTCCTTGTTCAGGATTCCCCGGGTTTGCGGCGTGAGCGGCAGGAGGCAAACCACCGCGTCGCTGCGCTGGAGAATCTCGTCCAGGTCCGTCGAACAAACCACGCCTTGCAGCTGCTTCGGCTTGCGGCTCCAGCCGGCGACGTTGAAATCCATCGCGCGCAGCTTCGCCGCGATGCTGCTGCCGAGTTCGCCCAGGCCCAGGATGCCGATCGTGCGGTCCGCAGCAAGATACTGGCGCCTGCGTTTCCACAGTCTTTCGTCTTGAAACTTCCGGTAGCAGTAAAGGTGCCGGTGCCAGTCGAGGACATGCGCGATGACCATTTCGCCCATCGCAGCCACCATGCCGGGATCGATCAGGCGCGCCACCGGCACGCCGCGCGGCAGCTCCGGATCGTCGATGATGTTCTCGACGCCCATCCACATGGATTGGATGAGCCTGAGCTTGGGCAGATTGGCGAAAGTGCCTTTCGGGTGCGTCGCGACGAGGGCGACGTCGATGTCCCCGTTATTGCTGTCCGGCCAGGCGAACAGCCGGTCGGCAGGCAGCGCTTTCTGCAGAAGGGGAAACCAGAATTCCGGTTTTTCTTTCTGCGCTGCAAACAGGATGTTCAAGACCCGGGCTTGAAGCCGGAGGCCTTGATCACCGGTCCCCACTTGTCGAAGTCGGACCTGTGGATGCGCGCGAGCTCCGCCGGCGTGGACCCAGTGGGCTCCAGCCCCATCGCGTCGATCTTCTGGCGCACATCCGGCGAGCGGATCGCTTCGTTGATGGCGGCGGAGAGCCGCGCGACCGTGTCCTGCGGCGTCTTTGCCGGCGCATAGGCCGCGTACCAACCGGCGCCTTCGATGGCGTAGCCAAGCTCCCTGAAGGTAGGCACTTCGGACAGGTCGCGCGCGCGCTGCGCGCCGGAGGTGGCGAGCACGCGCAGCTTGCCGGCCTTGTGCTGCGGCGCGAGGTCGGACACCACGCCCATGAACGCGGCGATCTGCCCGCCGAGCAGGTCTGTCATGGCCTGCGCCGAGCCCTTGTAGGCGATGTGGTTCATCGCGAGTCCCGCCTTGTCCGCAAACAGCAGCGAGAAGAAATGCGGCAGGCTGCCGGACCCCGCCGAGGCGTAGTTGGCGTACTTCACGTCTCGCTTGACCAGCGCTACGTACTCGGCGAGCGTGTTCGCCGGCACCTGCGCGTTGACGCCGAAGGCGAAGAGGAAGTTCGCGGTGTGCGACACCGGCGCGAAGTCGGCGAAGGCGTCGTACTGCAGGTTGTCGAAGACGTGCGGCGCAGTGACCACCGTGACCAGCGGCGTCATCACCAGGGTCAGGCCGTCGGGTGGCGCGCTTTTCAGCGCGTTCATCGCGATCTGGCCGGCGGCGCCGGGGCGGTTCTCCACCACCACCGGCTGGTTCAACGTGACGCGCATGCGCTCGGCGATGAGGCGCGTCATGGTGTCCAGGCTCGCGCCGGCGGGAAAGCCGACGAGGAACTTGATGGTCCGGTCCTGGGCGGCGGCGGCGGTGCAGACTGCAAGTGCAGCAACGAACAGCGCGATGCGAAGCATGTTTGTTCCTCCGAGTTTCGCGCGATGTTAGCATTTGCAATCGGGGAGGATAGGACCATGGCGATCCGCAAATTCAGCGAAAAGAAACTCACCGCAGAGGTGCTTGCCCGCATCCGCAATACGAAGAACCCGCGCCTCAAGCAGGTGATGACCGGTTTCATCAAGCATCTGCACGCCTTTGTGCGCGACGTGAAGCCGACGCAGCAGGAGTGGTTCAAGGGCATCCAGTTCCTCACCGACACCGGCCACTGGTCCACCGGCAAGCGCCAGGAATTCATCCTGATGTCGGACACGCTCGGCGTCTCGATGCTGGTGGACGCGCTCAACTACAGGGCGGGCGCCGGAGCGACGCAATCCACCGTGCTGGGACCGTTCCACCGCGAGCAGGCCCCGGAGTATCCGCTCGGTGCCAGCATTTCGAACAACGCCGCCGACGGCGAGCCCTGCCTGGTCTCGGGCAGCGTGCGCGACGCCGCGGGCAGGCCGGTGGCGGGGGCCAAGCTCGATGTCTGGGAGGGCGGTGCGGACGGCCTGTACGACTCGCAGAAGGGCGACGCGATGAACCTGCGCGGGGTGTTTCGCACCGATTCGGCCGGCAAGTTCCATTTCAGGTGCGTGACTCCGTCGTTCTACCCGGTGCCGAATGACGGCCCCGTGGGCAAGATGCTGCTCGCCACCGGCCGCCACCCGATGCGCCCGCCGCATCTGCATTTCTGGATCACCGCGAGCGGCTACAGGCCGCTGATAACGCATCTGTTCGTCAAGGGTGGAAAATATCTGGACTCGGACGCGGTCTTCGGCGTCAAGCCCGAGTTGATCATCGATTTCAAGCGGGGCAAGGACGGCATCGCGGCTGCGAGCTACGACTTCGTCCTGATGCAGGACGTAGCGAAGGCGAAGGCAAAGGGGAGGAAAAGGAAATGAAGGCCGCGCTCGCAGGATTGGTCCTTGCCGTTGGCTCGCTGTCCGCCGCGGCGCAGGAGTGGCCGAAGCAGCGGCCGGTGCAGATCGTCATCGGCTTCGCGCCCGGCGCCACCACCGACACCGTGGCGCGGATCGCGGCGCAGAAGCTGCAGGAGGCGCTCGGCCAGACCTTCGTTGCGGAGAACCGGCCCGGAGCGGGCGGCAACATCGCCACGCAGCAGGTGAAGCGCGCGGCGCCCGACGGCTACACGATCCTCGTCACCAGCGTCGCCTACGCAGTGAATCCGAGCCTGTACGCAAACGCCGGCTACGATGCGTTGACCGACTTCGTTGCCGTGGGCCTTGGGCCGAGCACGCCGAACATCATCACGGTGCATCCCGCGGTGCCGGCCAAGAACCTCGCCGAGCTGATCGCACTCGCCCGCAGCCAGCCGTTGTCCTATGCGTCCTCGGGGATTGGCACCACAACGCATCTCACCATGGAGCGCCTCAAGACAGTGGCCAAGGTCGACATCACGCATGTGCCCTACCAGCCTGCGCAGGCGGTGGGTGCCGCCGTCGGCGGCCACACGCAGATCTCCAGCACCTCGATGCCGCCCGCGGTGCCGCAGGTCAAGGCTGGCAAGCTGCGCGCCATCGCGGTGACCAGCGCGCAGCGCTCGCCCGCGTTGCCCGACGTACCCACGGTGAACGAGCAGGGCTACAGCGGCTTCGACGACCTGACCTGGGTCGGTTTCTTCGCGCCCGCGGGCACTCCCGCCGAGATCGTCAAGCGCCTCAATGCCGAATTGAACCGCGCGTTCGCGGCGCCCGACGTACGGGACCGGCTGTCGGCGCTTGGCCTGGAGTCGCGCCAGAACTCGCCGGCCGACTTCGCCGCCTTCCTGCGCGAAGAAGTGGTCAAGTGGGCGAAGGCGGTAAAGGACTCCGGCGCAAAGGCTGATTAAAAAATAGGGTCAGACCCCTTTTTCATGAAGGTTCTGGTCACCGGCGCGAACGGGCATGTCGGTTTCAACCTGTGCAAGGCGCTGCTGTCGCGTCCGGGTTATGAAGTCCGTGCCTCGGTCAGGTCGCTCGCCGATACCGCCAAGACAGCGCCGCTGCGCGCGCTGGGAGGCATCGAACTCGCGGAATTGAACGTACGTAACCCCGCGCAGTTCGAAGCGGCGCTCAAGGGAATCGAGATCCTGTTCCACGTCGCGGCGACCTACCAGATAGTGACAAGCGGCGCGCACGCGGACGAGGAGATGATCCGCGACAGCGTCGAGGGCGTCGAAGTCGCGCTCGCCGCCGCGGCTCGCGCCGGGGTGAGGAAAGTCGTCCTCACCTCATCGATCGTCACTCTGCCGCTGCGCCGCGCGGGCGAGCCACCCGCGACCGAGGCCGATCGGACAAGCGATCTGCGCATGCCCTACGCGCGCGCCAAGACGGAGGCCGAACAAGCGGCGTGGCGCATCGCCGGCAAGCTGAGGCTCAACCTCGTCACAGTGCTGCCCGGGGGCGTCGGCGGTCCGGGCTTTCAGCGCAGGACGCCGACCACTAACTTCGTCGAGGGCATCATGCTGGGAACGATGCGCCTCGGCGCGCCAGACATGAACTTCGCCTACGTCGACGTGCGCGACGTCGCGGATGGCCACATCCTCGCCGCCGAGAAAGGCGCCTCCGGGCGCTACATAGTCACCAACGACGACAGCCCCTCAATTCTGCAGTACAGCCGGACCATGCACGACATCGATGCCGCTGTGCCAGCGGCGCCGATGGTGCTGCCGGGATTCATGATGCGTTTCATGCCCTTGTTCGACACCGTGAACGCGAAGCTGCTCCGCTCGCCGCGTATCGCAACGGCCGAGGCGGTCGCCTCGGTCAATGGCCGCCTGTACAACGTCAGTAACCTGCGCGCGCGCAGCTCGCTCGGCTGGGCGCCGAAATTCTCGCTTCGCGACAGCCTCGCCGACACCATGCAGGCAATCCGCGCGTTGCGCCGCGCGGAAGGCAAACGGCGCATGGCCTGAGGCTCAGCGCGGCGTCGCCTCGCCGCCTTCGACGATCACGTTCTCCACCTCGCCCGCGCCGGCGCGCCGGAATGCCGCCGCCTCACGGTACTCCGGCGACTCGAAGCAGGCGGCCGCCTGCTCGAGGGACGGAAACTCGATCACGATGAACCGGTGGAACTTTTCAGGTCCCTCCATGATCCGGTAGCGGCCGCCGCGGGCAAGCACCTTGCCGCCGTGGCGCGCGATGATGGCCGGCACCCGGTCGGTGTACTTCTTGTATTCGACCGGGTCGTTCACCTTGGCGCGCGCAATCCAGTATGCGGTCATGGCCGGTCGGCTATTTGGCAAGCGTGCTGCCGAGGTTCGGCAGCCAGGTGGCAAGCCCCGGAAATGCGGCGATCACCACGATCACCATCAGCAGGCAGATCCAGTAAGGCACCGAGCCGCGAAAGATTTCGGCCAGCGTGATGCGCTCCTCGGGCAACGCCGCCTTGACGGTGAACACCAGGATGCCGAACGGCGGAGTGAGCAGGCCGGTTTCGATGGCGAGGATGCCCAGAATGGCGAAGGCGAGCGGATCGAAACCCAAGGCGAGCGCGATCGGCGCGAACACCGGCACCGTGAGCAGGATGATCGAGATCGAATCGATGATGCAGCCGAGCACGAACCAGATGGCGACCATCACCGCCAGCACGCCCCACGGTCCGAGTCCCGAGCCAAGGAAGAACTCCTTCGCCGCGCCGGTGATGCCGGTCATCGACAGCACGCGCGAGTAGAGCTGGGCGCAGAACAGCAGGATCAGCAGCGGCGCCGAGGTCCGTCCCACGGACAGCACCACCTCGAACAGCGCTTTCGTGCGCATGCCCTTCACCAGGGCGAGCAACAGCGCGGCCGCGGCGCCGACTCCCGCGCCTTCGGTCGGGGTGAACACGCCCAGCCAGATTCCACCCAGCGTGCCCAGCACCAGCGCGATCACCATCAGCGTGCTGAGCAGCTCCGCCGTGAAGTTCTGATCGGTCATCTCCGCGTCCCGCGCTGCGGCCGCCGTGCTGCCGGTGCCGACGCGAGCAGGGCTGCGCACAGCAACCCAGAGAATGTAGCCGCAATAGAACGCCACCAGCACGAATCCGGGAATGATGCCGGCGATGAAGATCTTGCCGATGGCCTGCTCGGTGAGCACGCCCCAGACGATCATCAGGACCGACGGCGGAATCAGCATGCCGAGGCAGGCGCTGCCCGCGATGCAGCCGACCGAGAATTGGCGATCGTAGCCGTAGCGCTTCATCTCCGGGTAGGCGATGCGCGAGAATGCCGCAGCGGCGGCGATCGAGACTCCGGTGACGAAGGCGAACACCGCGTTGGCCAGCACCGTGGCGATGGCGAGGCGTCCCGGCACCCAGCGCGACAGGCGGTTGATGAGGGCGAACAGATCCTTCGCGGCGCCGCACTTGGCGAGGAAATCGCCCATCAGCATGAACAGCGGGATCACCGCGAACACGTAGTCGCGCAGCGCTTCGTAGGCGGTGTTGGCGATGAAGTTGCGCACCACCCCCATGTCGCCCTGCATCATGTAGATGCCGATGCAACTCGCCATGCCGAGCGCCACGGCGATGTGCACGCCGGCGAACACCATGGCGAACAGCGCGCCGAGCACGACCAGGATTTCGACGGGGCTGAACACGCCTCAGCGCCTGCCAGATCCGCGCAGGCGATCGATGGCCAGCAGAAAGTAGTTCAGCGCCGCGAGGAAGGTGCCGAGTGCCACCACGAAGCGGGCCGGCCAGACGGGTACGCGCAGCGCGCCCTCGCCTTCGAACTCGTT